>JABHTG010000114.1 GCA_018697205.1 Nitrospina sp.
GTAAAAAATGCAGATAAGAAGAGGACTCTTATTATGTTATCAGGTGTATTTATTGTTCCTCTGTTTTTTTTGGATTTGACCGATGCGGATAAGATAGAGGCAAATGCCCAACGAGCGCGTCATAACTATCTAATTGATGTGGCGAAAAAAAATAGCTGCCGCTTCAAAGTAACTAAGCTAAAAAAGTTTTACTTTGATGAAAAAGGTTACAAAAGACGTGACCGTTAATCAAGCCAAGCTTAAGGTTCTCTAACCACGCGAGGGCTTTTAAAGAAAGCGGGCATATTTTTAGTTAGAGCCATCAAGAGGGAAATTAACTGTTGATATAAAAAACACCTTATGATAAATTCCTAGTAAAATATAAATGATAGACTTTCTAAATGTTGTTGATTAGGTGCGCCAATGATCGTAATTACTATTTAATTGATAAATAGTATAAGATATATCTTTCATTTAGTAAAAAGAGGCATCTAGTTGACTAATATAGCCTAAATTGTCTTACTTTGGTATTGACAATGGTTTCACCCTTTTGCTATCATTTTAGGAAAAATTTGCTTGAAATTATCTCTCACAGTGAGAGACAATAATTTTTAAGGAAAAAGCGCACGACTAAGTTTTAAAAAAAGCAGGTTAAAGTAGAATTAGAAGTTATTTTGGTTAAACTCTGGAGGAGATGAGCTAATGAAAAAGGTAAAATTAATAATTACAGTTGCCGCAATGTTGGGCTTGGTTTCAAGTTCTACAGTGTATGCAGATGGATTTGCGCCGGGAGAGGGCCTTTATATTGGTGCTTTCGTTGGACATAGTGCAGGTCATGTGAATGCTAAAGTAGTTGCCCCAGGTGGACATACCGGTTCTGTTGGAGGTATCACTAGTGATGACGGTGATATTACTGCAGAAATAACGAGTGGTGGTATTGGTTTAGAAGGAATAGAAGGTGGTGTGTATTTAGGTTATGGATACAAAATGGGCAAAATGTACATTGGTTTCGAGATGGATATGGCAGGTGGCGGAGCGGAATTCGAAATTAAATCTGATCGGGATGTGAGATTTACGGTTTCCAGTAGTGATACAGTAGATACAACCTATGATAAAATAGATGTTGAAACTAAGTGGACAGCCGGAGGCGGAGCTCGAATAGGATATTATGTAAGCGAATCAACCCTCGTATCCGTCAAGGGTGGTATAGCTGCAAGTAAATTTGATGCGTCAGTTGGATCTAGCGATTCAGAGTCTTTTTATGGTGGTGGAGCACGAGTCGGTGCTGCTATTGAATCAGCCCTTGTTGATATTGATCCTAATTTAAGCGTTCGCTTGGCATGGGACTATACAGACTATATGTCTGCTCCTGTTAATGGTATAGGCACTATATCAGAAGGAAGAGGCAAGGTTAACTCTGAAGTGAGTGGTGGAATGTATAATGCTCACCTTGGTTTCCAGTACAGCTTTGTTGATGTAAATAGTTTGTTCTAAGAAATAAATTTTTATAGAGAAAAGCTCATCTCTAGAAATTTAAAGGGCCTGTGATCCTGTTCGGATCGCAGGCCCTTTTTTTTTGGTTATTGGTTATATGTGTTTATTCTCACTCCTTTTTACTCCACATACTACGGGTAGACTTGGCGATCCTCTAATATCTTCTAAAGACATTCTATACATTTGGGACAGGAATATTTTTTTTGAAAGGGCCTCTCGTCTACCTAGAAAAAATTTTTGAAGTATCCCCACTAACTAATTTAATTTAGAGATACAAACGTTTAAGGTTCTAAATTCAAGAATAAGCTTTTGAATTCTCAAAAAAATATATCTAAGTTCGGTTTCGACTTGGGCCTTCTAAAGGTTGCATTAGATCCATCAAGTTTATACCCCATCACTTATTATCTTAAGGCTTTTTTTGCAAGCTCTGGGGGAAATAGGTGAATCATCCATCCATAGAGAAATTAATGTTTAGGTTCAGTTTCGATATGGACCTTCTTAAGATACATCAATTCCATCGAGTTCATATCAAATCCCTTAACATAAGGCTTGATCAACAAGTTTTGCGTGGCAACAAATAAAGGAATCATCGCAGCTTCAGTTTCAGTAAGTATCCGTTGTGCCTCATCATATACGCGTTGCCTTTTGGCAGGGTCGACAAGGGTTGCTCCTAATGATACCAGTTTGTCATAACGAGGATTATTCCACCGCAAGCGATTGTTTCCACTGGTGGAGATGAACAGATTCATAAAGTTATCAGGATCAGGGAAATCCGCACCCCACCCCAAGCGAAAAATCTGCGGCGGATCAAACTGAAGCCTGTTTAAAAAAACTTTCCACTCTAGGCTTTCCAGCTGGATATTGATCTTGAGATGTTCTTTCCACTGGGCTTGTAAAAACTCTCCGATCAGACGGTTAGTGTCATTCGTGTTGTACATCGCGACCGTTTCAGGGAAGTTTTCTCCGTTGGAATAACCGGCCTCTGCGAGTAATTTTCGGGCAACGATCGGATCAAACTTTGCACCAATATTCGGATTGTATCCGAACATTCCTTTAGGGATCCAGGACGAGCTTGGGATTTCTTCTCCCTTGAGTAATAAAGGAAGCCGGGACCGGTCAATAGAATGAGCGAATGCTCTTCGTACCAGCGGGTTATCGAATGGATATTTAAGAACATTAATTCCATAGTAATAGCCACGAAGTTGAGGAAGGTTTTTATATTCTTTGTGACCTTTGAAGTGAGGTATAGCAACGGGGGGAAGTTCTACCATCTCAAGTTCTCCAGTTTCATAAAGAGTGAGGGCGGTGGTTTTTTCTTTGACGACATATGCAATAATTGTATTAAGAGCAGGTCTGCCTTCATAGAAGGTTTCGTTTGCGGTGAGTGTAAGCTTGTATTCATGTTTCCAATGGCTCAATTTAAAGGGGCCATTTGTTACTATATTTGCAGGATCTGTCCAATGGTCTCCGAACTTTTCTACGATGTCTTTTCGTTGAGGGAAGGTCACCATGAATGTGGTAATGCTGGGAAAATAAACGGCCGGCTTTTTTAAATGCACTTCTAGAATACGAGCAGATTTTGCGTACACACCGATCTTGGATGCGTCAGATATCTTTCCCGAGTTGTACTCATAGGCATTTACAATATCAAACAAAAAATAGGCGTACTGTGCAGCGGTGGCAGGGTTAAGCAATCGTTTCCAAGAGTATTCAAAATCGTGCGCTGTGACTGGTATCCCATCAGTCCAGAAAACATTGTCGCGTAAGTAGTAAGTGATAGTTTTTCCGCTATTGGAAATTTCCCAACGTTCAGCGATCGCTGAGACAGGATTCATATTAGAATCGTACTGGGTGAGACCTTCCATGATATTAGTCAAAATACCAAAGGACACGCTGTCTGTAGCCAGAGACCAATCGAGGGTTGGGGGTTCGTTGCTAATAGGCATGCGAAAAACATGACCGTTGTCTGGCTTTTGGCTAGAACAAGCTAGAACTAGACTTAATAATACTCCAGCTAGAAGGAGTCCATGCAGTCGGACAAACTTTGAGAGGTTTTTAAACAAGTTCACCATAGAAATGAAAGATTAACATATTCTTAAGAGGGGTATTATTTCTAACGGTCTTAAAGTACTCGAATTATCTCTTTACTTTTTAAGGCACATCGCTAAAATAATCAGTTTAATCCTTTAGTTAAAAAAATGGCAGACGACCTTTCATTCATACGTAAATGGATCAAACGAGGCCTCAGTAAGGACGGGAAAACGCTTGATTTTTCCAATAAAGGCATCAACAACGATATTGCAATAGATTTGGCAGAAAATGTTTCATTGCCAGATATTGAAATTCTCTATCTCCATACCAATAAGATCAAGGATTTGGGCCTCGAGGAGTTGGCCGAGGCGGAAATATTTGCTCCGCTAAGAGAGTTGTGGTTATACGAAAATATTATCAGAGATGAGGGGGCTGTGGCTTTAGCTGAGTCAGAGCGGGTGGTCAAACTTCGCTACCTAAGCTTGTACACCAACAAGATATCAGACGATGGAGCTGTTGCCTTAGCGGAGTCTGACACACTAAACAACTTGGAGACACTGGACCTTTCTTTCAATCGAATTGGGGACCGTGGGGCATGCGCACTCGCAAACACCGGGAAGCTGAAAAAACTAAAAATACTGCATCTCGATGCCAATCGTATTGGCTTTGAAGGAATGAATGCCTTAGCAACAGCAAAGGGCCTTCCTGCCTTAAATGAACTTAACATGAAGTACAATCTAATGGACCCGCAAGGATTAGAGTTACTGCATGAATCGACCAAGCTCAATACGGAAAGAGTACTAAAATATGATGGCCCCCCTGAAGACTGATCCTAAATGAATACGAATAAAAGCGATTTACATGTTGTTGAGTTACTGGCAAGAAGTACCACAACAGGGAACTCATGCCTTGATTTTAGTTACGAGCGGTTGGGGGATACCGGGGTCCTTTTCCTTGCGCGGATGAAAGATTTGTCTCATGTGACACAGCTGAATTTGAGCTGGAACGAACTTACAAGTAAGGGAGTTGAGGCTTTAGCCAAATGCAAATCACTGAGTAGTCTAACTACTTTAATTCTTGATTCCAATGATATTGGGGATGAAGGTGCGCTGGCCATTGCCAGTTCTAAAAACTTTGGGAACTTAAAGGTTTTGACTTTGACCAAAAATCGGGTCGGAGACGAAGGTGCGCTGGCTTTGATTAAGTCCTCTTGTTTGACTCAGTTATCAACACTTGACTTGGAGCTAAATCAGGTTGGGAGAGATGAGTTGGCTAAATTTCCTGATGGTACGGCGGTTTCTTCATTGTCTCACCTCAACCTTAGGCGAAATGAAATCGGAGATGATACAGTTTTAAACTGGTTGCAGACAGGGGCATTTGTTCCAACAAAACGTCTTAACTTGGGATGGAATAAAATTAAGAATAAAGGTGCAGAAGCACTTGCAAAATCTCCAATGCTTTCAGGCCTAGAGCAATTGATTCTTGATTCTAACTCCATTGGGAATGAGGGAGCGGGTGCAATTGCACAATCAAAATACCTAGAATCTTTGATGGTTCTCGAATTGCACGACAATAATTACAATCAGTCTACCGCAAAAGTACTAATGGATTTACGTGTTCGGATTCTTATAAAAAGCCATCTAAAAGGGTCTGAGTTAAATTTAAATGGAAAGCAGTTGAAAAATCAGGGGCTTAAGGCCCTCGCACAATCAGACTTATTATCCAAAGTAGAGACTTTGTCTTTGAGAAATAATCACTTTGACTATGCCGGACTCGAAGCCCTAGCTCAAAGCAAACACCTATCTTCTTTAAAGTCCTTAAATTTAATGGATAATGCGATTGTAAATAAAGGTGCGATCATCCTTGCCGAGTCAGAGGTTTTTTCAGGTTTAAAAAATCTTAATATTGAAAATTGCAGCGTTATGCCGGCAGGTATTTTAGCCCTGGCACAATCCTCCAGCTTAAAGAATCTAGAAAAAATTATTCTTAATAAAAATGATATAAAAGATAAAGGAATGCAATATCTTGCCGCCTCAAAAAACTTTACTAAGTTAAAGAGTCTTAAGGCAGGAGATGTTTCCATTAGTGATTTAGCAGTAAGAATGTTGGTTTTATCTCAGAACTTGAAAAACTTGGAGGAACTACATCTAAATGGTAACAGCATAACACGGGATGGCCTCACTATTTTTTACGAGACACCAAACTTATGCGCTCTCAAGAAAATAGATCTCAGAAGAAATAAATTTCTCTACGAAGACTGTATTTTCCTTTCGGATTCTCCTCGTTTTAAGAACCTAGAAGTCGTTAGATTCTGATTTTGATTATTCCATGAAATTATCAATAAAGATCCTATGAAAAAAATAATCATCATAGGTGGTGGTATAGCTGGTTTGTCTGCGGCTTATCATATTCATGAAGAAATTTCTAAGAATAAGACCTTAGATTGTACCCTTCTCGAATCATCTGAAAAATTTGGTGGAAAAATTTCTACGCTGAGGTTTGATGGCTTTATTGTCGAGCGCGGTCCTGATTCTTTTATCTCACAAAAACCCGAAGCTATTAATTTATGTAAAAAACTCGGCCTGGAGGGTCGTCTTATTAGTACCAGCCCGGATCATCCAAGTACTTATGTCTGTCTCAAAAATAAACTAGTAACCATGCCTGATGGTTTGAGTCTTATGATTCCTACCAAGTTTATTCCGTTTATTTTAAGCCCTTTGTTTAGCTGGATGGGGAAAATCCGAATGGGAATGGATTTGTTTATCCCAAAAAGTAAAGGCAAAGGTGATGAAAGTCTCGCATCATTTGTGAGAAGGCGAATGGGTAAAGAGGCACTTGAGAAAATGGCGGAACCTATGTTGGCAGGGATTTACGCTTCAGATCCAGAACTTATGAGTATCAAAAGTACTTTTCCAGTGTTTGTTCAAACCGAGCAAAAATATGGTTCCCTTATTCTTGGAATGATAGCGCGAAAACGGGAACAAATTCTCCATCGGGATAAAATTCCAAAGGATAAACAACCATTTTCTCTTTTCATGACGCTTAAAAATGGATTGGATGAAATGATAGTGGCGTTGGTTGAAAAAGCAACTAATATTGCCTTTCGTGCGGGTACGAAGGTAACGAATCTTTCTTTTGCCGAAAAAAAATGGAAATTGACTCTGGATGACGGGAGTTTTATTAATGCAGACGCTATCATATTAGCTACTCCCACAAAAATCTCATCGCGTCTTTTAGAGCAGACTTCTCCCAAGGTAGCTGGTTTGCTCAATGAAATTTCATATGTTTCCACGGCGACGGTTTCCATTGCATATAAAAAAGCAGGATTTCCACATTCTCTTGATGGATTTGGGTTTGTAGTGCCTAAGACAGAAGGAAAGCGCATTTTGGCATGTACATGGACTTCTTCGAAATTTCCGGGAAGAGTGCCAAAAGAATGTGTCATGCTAAGATGCTTTGTGGGTGGTGCCACGCGGGAAGAGTTGGCTGAATTAGATGAAGAGGCAATAGGTATTATGGTCCGCGAAGAGCTTCTTGATATCATGGGCATTGACTGCGAGCCAGTGTTTCTGAAAGTATTTAGGTATAAAAAAGCAAATGTGCAATATCGAGTAGGACACGCTGCGCTGATCGAATCTGTTCGTAAAGAGCTTCAATCTTTCCCAGGGCTTATGGTTACGGGTAGTGCTTATACGGGGGTAGGTATTCCCGACTGTATTCGTGATGGGGCTCACGCCGCAAAAGAGGCAATAGAATTTTTAGCGAACAAAACTAATAGCTAAGTTTAGCATCCAATAAATCGACAATTAAAAATTGCATTCTTAAAATTCACTTAGGAGAGTATATGAAATGGGCATCGCATGTATCCATTAAAAATAATATTGAAGAATGTATTGATGAATCCATAAAAGCTGTCCGTAATAAAATGGGAGATGATGAGGTTCACCTTACGGTTGTTTTTGTGTCGCCACAGTTCAAGGATAAGTATGAGGAAATTCCAAAATTAATTCGTGAACGAATGGCCCCAGGATTTTTTTTAGGTTGCTCTGGTGGTGGGATTGTTGGAGGTGGTAGGGAGGTCGAAAATCAGCCCGCGTTTAGCATAACGTGTGCAAACTTACCATATGTTGAAATTAAGAGTATTTATTCTGACACTATGAGCTTGCCAGATCAGGATACGGCACCTGATGTTTGGCGAGAATGGTTAGGGGTCAAAGTAGAAAAAAAACCAAGCTTTATTTTTCTGGCGGATCCTTTTTCGTTTCGTGGTGAGGAGTTTCTTTCGGGAGTTGATTTTGCCTATCCCAATAGCAGTAAGGTCGGAGGGTTGGCCAGCGGAGCTCAAATGCAGGGGGAAAACGCGCTTTATCTTGATGATAAAGTTTACCGTAGCGGATTGATTGGTGTTGCTCTGAGCGGAAATATTGGTATGGATACCATTGTTGCCCAAGGATGCCGTCCGATCGGGATACCAGTTAAAATTTCTAAGTGCAGTGGAACCCTCCTTTCCGAAATGAATGGACAGGCCCCCCTCGAGCTATTAGAAAGTATAAATGAAGGGTTAGATGAGAACGATAAGAGGTTGGTACAGACGTCGTTATTTTTAGGGATAGAAATGGACCCGCTTAAAGATGATCCCCAACAGGGAGATTTCCTGATACGTAATATTATGGGAGCTGATCGCGCATCCGGAGGTATACAGATAGGAGCTATGTTACGTGAAGGGCAACTAGTTCAATTTCACCTGCGGGACAAGGATATGTCTGCAGAAGATTTAAAGCTAGTACTAAATCGTTATAAAACCAGCGAGAATTCTAAGAAAGCCTCAGGAGCTTTGCTATTCTCTTGTATGGGGCGTGGTCAATATCTTTATGGGAAACCCAATCATGATTCTGATATGTTTCGTGATCAAATCGGGGATATTGCACTTGGTGGATTTTTTTGTAATGGTGAAATTGGGCCAGTGGGCAAAACGACCTTTCTTCACGGTTACACCAGCTCTTTTGGTATTTTTCATCCTACTCACTAGATGGATATCGAAGAAATTATTTTTTTACATTAGGTGCTTAGTTATGAGAGTTACTATTATGGGTTCGGGGACAATGGTTCCTTCGAATGAAAGAAATTCATCCGGTGTTCTTGTTGAACATGAAAATATTTTTTCCATGATTGATTTTGGTTATGGTTCAATGCATAACTTACTTAAAAAAGGGCTTACCTATCACGATATTGATCGTATCTATTTTACTCACAACCATCCTGACCATATTTGTGATCTTGTTCCATTTCTTTTTGCTTCTAGATATCCACAGAACCCAAGAATCAAAGATTTAGAGATTGTTGCCGCCCCAGGTTTTAAGCGCTTTTTTGATACTCTTATGCAGGCTTATAAAAACTGGTTGGTACCTACTACTTATAAAGTGAAGATATTAGAACAAGATGAAGAAACAAAAATTTATGATGGACTAATTGTTATCTCAAAAAAAATGAAGCACATCGAACTGAGTCGCGGTTACCGGTTTGAGCTCGCTGACGGAAAATCGCTGGTGATTTCCGGCGATACAGATTATTGCGATGGATTGATTGACTTGGGAAGGGAAACAGACTTGATGATTCTGGAGTGCTCAATGCCTGATAATATGAAGGTGCAGGGGCATATGACACCCAGTGAATGCGGTAAATTAGCCCAGAGTGCCAATTGCAGAAGGTTGTGCCTCACACATTTTTACCCTGTTTGTGAGCAAAATGAAGTGAGAGCAAAATGTCTCGCTGAGTATGGTGGCGAACTATTTTTGGCTGAAGATTTTATGGAATTTGATTTTTAAAAGTTTAGCAAGATATATTGAAAAATCGAGCAAGAACTACAAAACTCTTTATGAGGTTTTTAAGAGAAAAACGCCAGAGGAGAGATTCGAACTCTCGACTTCTTAGAGGAAAAGAGTTTTAAGTGCTGCGCTTATGCCATAGCGGTAAACAAATGATTTAGCTTTCATAATCTGAAAAATTAGAAATTTACTATTATTCTGGGGTGGAGAGTATACTACATTTCTTCCTAGTCCATAGTTCTATAGATAGAAGATAACGATACCTATAATGTATAAAGTTTTAACTTCCATTCTTGCATGCGTGACTATGCTAACCATTTTTGGTTTTCTGGGCCAACTTTGGTGGGTCTTTGATTTGGCCAGTCATTTTCGCCTTCAATATTTTATAGTACTAGTTATTTTGGTCTTATTTTTTGTCAAAGCAAAAAAATGGAAAGCAACAGGTGTGGGAATGATTTTTGGATTAGCCAATTTTATGTTGATTAGTCCTTATATTGGAACCATAAGCTCAGCTATCGGGGAAGATCAATCAAAAATAAGAATCCTTTCGATGAATTTGAGTCATACTAATACATCTTATAAAAAAGCAAAATTACTTATTAGGAAAACTCAACCGAGCGTACTTGTTTTACAGGAATTGAGTCATAGTTGGGAAAATGCACTTGGAGACACTTTAGCCAAGTTTCCCTACGTTGCCAAATTTCCAGAAGGTCCCCATGATTATGTGGATTCTCCGCTACCAAATATTTTTATACCAAAAGAAAAATTATTTATAGGACTTTTCAGCCATTTGCCTTTTGAACAAATTATGACTGACCGATCGGATGATTTTCCTATTTCTCATATAAGAGGTAGCTTCAAATTTAGGGAAAAAAATTTCACTTTGTTTGGAGTGCATTTAGCTTCGCCTGTTGGAAAATACCGAACGGATTTACGCAATAAGCAGCTAGCATCATTAGCGGAGGAAATTCAAAAAATCAACCAACCCACAGTGGTTGTTGGAGACTTTAATATAACACCCTGGTCTCCATACTTTGAAGAATTTATCCACAAGTCCCGACTACGAGATACGAGAAAAGATTTAGGTGTTTATCCAACTTGGCTAGCTCAATTTCCTCTATTAACAATTCCTATCGACCACGGTCTCACGTCTAATGGTATAAAAATTGGTTCATTTATGTTAGGTAACAGTTTTGGCTCGGACCATTTACCAATTATCTTGGACTTTGCTATAGGTTGAGTTCTATTAATTTTTATAAATTATTTACTTTTAAAATGTGATAGATATGATCGGTTTATTAAACTTATTGAGTTAAAAAAAATAAGTTATTTATTAGAAATGCCGGAGGAGGGACTCGAACCCTCAAACCCTTGCGAGTGCAGGATTTTAAGTCCTGTGCGTATGCCAATTCCGCCACTCCGGCATATTGTGAATATTAAAACGCGACAAATTCTAACACAATATAAAGTTTTTCCAATAGTAGTTAATTTGGAATGATAACCGAAGGTTTTTTCTTGGTGATGAGTGTGCGTGATCCAAAACGTATTTTAGAAAAGATTCTTGGAGAGAGGAAAGATCTTGACCGGCTAGAGGAAACAGGTGAGTCGCTTGAACAATTGATAAATGTCCTGCGTGATTTAGTTAGGTGCCGGCAGACGCGTTTATGGATCATGGATAGTTATGGTATTGATATTGTCGTTTCTGCAACAACCTTTACCCATCTCCTTGAAATACCACAGATCAATTTTATAGAAAACTCAACTCGTATGCTTGAAATCGATACTGTATCTCTCAAGGAAACAAGAAGATTTGATGATTCAGTCACTGTGGGCAATCTTAATACTATATTGAGAGAGCTATACCGAAACCTAGAGTCAATTCAAGGTCGATTGGAGAATGAATTCTCTAGCCTATTTTTAATCAATGAGATGCGTCCAGATTTGATCGATGTGGTAGTACAACAAATCACCTCTATAAAAAAGTTTAATGGAAGGTTAACGGGGTACATGTTGAGCTTGAATAAAGTTAAACCCATTGAACGTAAATTTGAGAAGCTCTTTCCCGATTCAATTAAAGTTGGTTCCTTACGAAAGATTTGGCCAACTGTGGAAAAAGAAATTGAGTTTTATAAAAAGTGTAGAGAAATGAATAAACGTTGGGAAGCCCTCGGAATAGACCTATTTCAGATTATTCGTGAAAGTGGCCTATCTAATTTGAGGGAGAATGTACAGGAATTAGGTAATCTGTTGTGGAATATTGTTTATAACCAAAGACCGTTGGATCAGTGTTTATCAATTTTAGGTATCGATTTCACTGATACCAGTAGTTTATTTGATTCTAACCGCATTAATTTAAACAATAGATGAATATAGTTTGTAGCCTTTGACCTAAGAATTGGTATGTCCTGTAGTTGTTATGCTTTGACCTGAAAGCCCTCCACTTTATCCAAGAGCAATTGTTTTAAATTTGTTTTTTCCTTTGCTTCACAAAGTGCTTCTTTTCCCTGTTCTTTAATTTTATTGTACCTTATATCAAGTCTGGAAAGATTAGTGAAAAGTGGAAGGAACTTGGCTAAAAATATAGCCCCTTCGTCAGTAATGTCATTATCGGTTAAATTGAGGCTTTGTAGGCTTAGGAGGTTGTCCGATACCGCTATGTATTTAACCCCTTCATTTCCAATTTGGTTATAGAAAAGGTTTATTGAAGTAAGATTCACTAGGACTTGAGACTGAGATAAAAACTTGACTCCTGGATGCCCTATAAGGTTGGTACCCATGTTAAGAGACGTTAAGTCCCTTAAAAACTCAAATTTCGAAATATCTTTAGCTCCGTATTCTTTAAGGTAACAAGCTGTTATATCAAGAGTTTTTCCATCCTTGCTCAAGTTTGCTCGAACTACCTGCTCAGTTTCAGAAATCGATTGGGTGTAACCTTTTGCCTCTTTGTTGCCCTCATAATGCATGATATTTCTTTCCTGTAGTTATGTTTTTTTTATATACCACTACTATACATCTCACTTGCCATTTGAGCAATAACCATACTCAACTCCAAAGCCTATTTTTCTGTTTGTTTAGGTATTATGGGTGATATAAAATTAGTTATTGGGGATCAATTTTATTTGCTTTTATCGGGAAATATTTTATGATTGAGGTCATTCATAAATTGATAGTAACCGGAATGAGAAGGAGTAGCTGGGATGGGTAAATTATATCAATCCGACTTGGAAATGAGTCTTGGAAATAATGTGATTGTGACGCAGATGACCCAGGCTGTTAATTGGGCGCGAAAGTACTCTTTTTTTATTTACCCATTTATTACTGCTTGCTGTGGAATGGAGTTTATGTCTGTTGCTGGTCCAAGATACGATTTAGATCGTTTTGGAGCAGCATTTCCCAGATTTTCTCCACGTCAGGCAGATTTACTAATGGTAGTGGGTACTATTAGCCATAAACAGGCTCCTATTCTTTTAAAAGTCTATAATCAGATGACAGAGCCTAAATGGGTTGTCGCTTATGGTGTTTGTACTGTTTCAGGTGGTTTTTATGATAATTACACTACTGTAATGGGGATAGATACTATTATTCCAGTTGATCTTTACATCCCAGGGTGCCCACCGCGCCCCGAAATGGTGATAGATGGATTGATAAACCTTCAGCAGAAGGTTCAAAGTGAGACCTTGCAGGATCATGTGAAAGGTCCCGCGCCTATAACCCCTGCGGATCGAATTTAAATTTTAAAACTTTTTCTCTTAACCCTCTCGCCCAATTACTTGATGCGCCTAATGATTGGTCACGTTTTTTTGTTCGGCGCATATGGTAAGCGTATTTTTTTGATCCACTTCCTAGCAGCATCTCGCTCGATCTGACTCATACCCTTGTAGTTGATCATTTTTTGTATACCTTTAATTTTTGACAATATGTAAGAATTAAAATCCTCATTTTCTTCAATTTGTACGTTGACTTTTCCGCTCGGTTTTACAAAAGTTTTTTTAATATATTTAAAGTAAAGCCTAAGGTGGATAGCGGGGTCTTTGACCATCAATTGGTTTTGGATCAGCAAGAAGGCTTCTTTTTTCCGATTAATTTTATAACCCAGCCGTATGTTATCTGTTTTTTTCATTTGCAGATCAAAAAGACTAAATGCGTCTCGTTGAACTTCTTCAGACACTCCCGAATCAGGAATTGTGAGGTGTTTTGCTGCAACAATTTCTAAAAGCAGAGCAGGATTACCAGCTTGTTCACTAAGGTAGGCAAATTCTTTAGGGTAATTTCGATTTAACCTTGAGACATCAGCTAATAAGGGAGTAACTTTTCCAATCGCTTGCCTAAGACGTTCTAGCTGGTCATCATTAAAAGGAGCTATAAACCATTGAGTTTCTTGAGGAACAAAAAGTTGTTCGCGAATCGGGCGTGCGTAAAAGTCATTAAGAATTTCAGAAAAATTTTTAAGAAAAAAGGTTTTTATTATATCTTCGAAATAAGGAAAATTTAAAAGTAAAAAACGAGGATCGGAAATGATATTTAGACTGTAAGCTTCCAGTTCGTTTGCTAGACCGACAAATTTTTGAGATAGGTGAAGAGCTTCGTGAAGATGCGTGGCTTCCCTGTATACCTTACTATCAATTAAAATAGCAGCTGGAGAAATACGAATGGTATCAAAGGTTGTATGGGCAAATTGGTGTGATGCGAGCAACTTATCGGACCACGATTGAATAATATATTGGCGAAACGGAATTTTGTATAGTTTCGGTTGTATTTTTTTGAGCTTTGCTAAGACTCTACGCATTCTATCGGCAGCTTTAAAGTGGAGTGACTCTCCTTTATGACAGTTTGCACATCCTAGGGAATGGAATCCTGGAATTGAAAATACAATAGGGGTTTCTCCTTGGTGAAGCGATATCGATACATTGAATGCATCTGCAGGAAGATTTTCATTTAAAAGTGGTTGAGGAGTATGCGGTTGAACGAGCCTATTGAGTTCTCCTAGGTCAGTGGGAATAGAAATATTTTGAGCTAAAAGATTGGATGAATTACAAAGCCAGAAAATGAATATGTAATTAACAATAAGAAATCCTTTGGCAATGAGATGGTTTTTTACCAAATGCACCTCGGGATTACTTATCAAGAATATTTAAACGTTGCCAAACGCTTATTACTTTGCGACCATTTCGATCTTCTTTGACTCCGTCCCAGACTGCAAGGGCAACCATAGCTGGATCTTTGCGGGTTAAGTCAGCGTCCCATTTCCCAATTTTTGGCATGTCTCTCAGGAAAACAACCGTCCATATACCATCTTTCCATTCGCCATAACCTTGTACATTTTGGTTTTCAGCAGGTTGGGGAGTGATAGTCCCAAACCCTTCAGCGTTAAGTTCTTCGACCGCATTTTCCGAGGTCAGGTTGAGTTTAGTTACTGGATTGGACATGACGCCACCAAAAATTAATGCATCCATATCTACGTCACCTGAGTATTCCTGGTCCGATTCAGCTTCCAATGTATCCTCTAGGCCAGACTTCCAGTGCCAAATATTAACCGGTTTTCCACGATTCCCCATCCCAAAAAAAGGTTCATTGTGCCCATGAGTATGAAGTGTAGCGTCACCAAGGGCGAATTGCACTGCCACACCATCACGGAAATGATCTTGATTCAGTTCAGAAAACGCATTTTTGGATGGGTCTTGCCACTTTAGGCGGATGGCAATTTGTTCTCCATTATTTACAGAAGCGAAGTTAATAACATCTATCGCATCTCGCCTAGCCGAAAGAGGGCGCATTACAAGATTGGTTGTCTTAACCTCATTCCAGATAGGGCTATTGACATCTGTAGTTATTTCGAAATTTTTTCTGAAAGAAAAAATATCTGTTTCAAATTCAGCTTTAATGAGCTTTTTATTAGCAAAATGAGACCGGATATAATAAACCAAAGCCCAACGATCTATTTCTGGCAGATGAGAGTAAGAGCTCATCGGGGTGCCATCAAGTCCCGAACTCAAGGTTCGATAGATATCTTTTGGTTCATGACCAGCTTTGTAATATCGAGGTGAAGAAATATCGTGAACGAAGACAGCATGCTTCCATGCGTCTTTCAAAGACTCAGCTAGTCTTCCATTACCACTTAGTGATTCCCCATGACATTCGTTACATTTATTTTGACTAAAAAGTTTTTTACCTTGAGCCACTAGGTCAGGAGTTTGTGGAGGAGGGCTGCCTACTTTAATTTTTTTACCTTGTGATTCCTTGTTAAACCTGGGTGAAAAGCTTTTAATTATCTTAATAAGAGCCCAAGTATCTTGGGGAGATAAAGCATCTTCCCATGCAGGCATAGAAGTTCCAGGGACTCCCTTTACGATTGTTCTATATAAATCCTCATCTCTAGGGAGAGTATCCGTCGGCGTAGATCGGAATTTAAAAATGCCTTTTCGAAAATCTCGGGGCCAAGGATACAGATAGTTGGTTGCGGTACCACCGCCATTACCATCCTTCCCATGGCAGAAGACACACATGTGAAGATAGATATTGCGCCCTCGAGCAAGTAAACCTTCTGTTTGCATAGCTTCAGGTTTTTTTAGACCCAAGTCCTTATGAGAACCGCGAGTACGGAATGGATCTCCACCACCATCATCATGGTGATGGTGCTCCATCGGCATTTCTTTAACCTGATACTCACTACCTAACTGAGAGGATTTGTCGCTATGATGCTCATGTCCACTTTGTGATAAGCTATAACTTGGGATGAATAATAAAAATAAAAGTAAGGCTAACGCAGGCAGAAAAAACACTTTAGAACGGTTATTTGTTAGTACTTTTTTACTAAATGGCTCCATTACTCGTACCCCTCCTAGGTAGGGCGGTCCGTTTAAAACCTGTCAGTTACTAGTAAGTATCTAATAGTAGAATTATGGATCACCATGCTGATTAAATCACAGGGTGTTGTATTTATATTTTACTTGTTTTTTTTATGTATGGTTTTTTTTTAAGGGTTTGTTAAAAATTATTAATTTTTATTAAGTTTTCCTCTTACCATTTTAACGCCTTGGTCCAAATCTCCTAAATCCTTAAGATTGAAATACTCTTCCTTAAACCCAAGCCCAAAATACCAGGCGTTTTCGAGCCCTCTTTCGTTATTAGTCCACAAATAATAGCTACCGCCGTTACTGAATAGTTTTGGTAGCCCGATTCTTTCACCATCCTTGCTTTTGACAGGACGTGATGTATCGTACAAATTTTTTAATTCCTTTAGAGTCGGGAGTCTCCAATCATCAAAACCGGCAAATTTCGCAGCATTTTTTAAATCTAAATACTCCAGTGCCTGATACCAATTCATCCCTTTTTTAAGCTCGTGATATGAGTCGGCTTGTTGCCACAAGAGCCCAGAGCTCTGGTCAGTGATAGTCCCATTACCTTGGTCAATATATTGAGCGCTCCATGCAGTGTTTAAATTCGTTGCCCAAGTTATTATAACTACACTAAGTATGATCCCTAGACACCTTAGTCGTTGGTGTGTTCTTATTTGTTGGAGGCAAAAGTTATTTTTTTTCTTCGTAAGAGCGAGCATAGCGTAATAATAGTTTATGATGAGTAGTTTAAATAATTATACAAATATACATAGCCAAATGCCACGAATAGTGCTCTTAATTATCGCAAACATATTTGCAATGAGGTCACTTAGACTTTAGAATCCAGAATATATTGAGAATATTAGCTTTGGCTCCATGGAGATTATGAATTGAGCACTACTTTGATGAAAATCATTACTGATTTCGTTAATACTTTGCCGCCTTTACTTCAACTGTTGCTGGGAATTTTCATAACTCTTGGTTTCTTTAGGTGTTTTATGGCGGTTGTTGACTTTATTGAAGATAGGAGAGAGGGGAAAAAGTAGATAAAATTGGGCAAAAAAATGGGTCCGTTTTTCTTGATAATAATTAATTGAATTTAAAAAACCTCGCCAGTTAAGGCGAGGTTTTTCATTAAGACAGGGAGTTTCCGTTGATTCCCTTTAACAGGAACCTTCGGAAGCTCCCTTTATCAAATTACTAGACAAGGATCACCTCCTTTCATCCAAGGGAACCATATCCACGCTTGAGACTCCCCTGGCGCCTTCATGCGTGCAATGCACTGACTAAAAATTTTATTTTGATTTTAACAAGCACTCTTTCTCAAGTTCTTTGCTTACTATAAGGTTGCATTTTTTTGGATTTTTCTTTACTACAGAATAACAGTATGCCTGAATATCTCTATTGAGAATCAATGTGCAGTAATATGTACTATGGTCCTTGTGTTTAAAGCGATTCTCAGGGTTTTTGATTGGGTTTAAGGCCAGACAGAGGTGGCGTTTATCTGGGCCAGGTATTTTCCCACTTGCCTTTGCGGCAGATGACCATGCTTCTTGGGCGCGTGACATTTTTTCCATTGGACCGACCCCATCAACTGTTTTAACTTCTGCCCCACCAGGTCTTCCTTGGCGGACTTCTGTTGACTCAGCATCGCATAATTTAGGGTCTGGAATTTCTACAGAAGCCCATAATGATTGTGTGTACAAAGATGAGGTAATAAATACCATAAACAGCCAAGTGCCTATTCTAATTTTCATTGTCTCCTCCTTAATATGGCTTTGAATTATTTGACTTGGCTGAGGTAGCCCAAAAATTCATTTCTTTAACTAGAGAGTAAACCATTATTATTTGTTGTTGCAAGCCCAAAAAGTCCATTATACCCTAGCGTTGTTAATACTTACATTTTTCTTAAAAAATAATTTTGTTAAAGCATTGATATGGAAATACTTCTCTTAATAAAAGTATTTCCATGCTTTGGAGTAAGAAGTTATTTCTGTGATTTAGAAGTAATAATATTTGGAATGCAATAGAGTGTTTTGATAACAGCAATCAAATTTTACTTTAAAGCTTTATAACCCGCTAGCCTTGTTGGAAAATCTTGAACTGTTATTACATCAGTCCTTGTTTTAAAATTTAAATGTAACATTTTTCTAAACATTTAAGGATCCCATCTATTGACAAGATTTTTACCGAACAAAGATTTTAAGATTATCTTAGGTCTCATAGTCTTCGCGGCGGTTTTTAGGATGCCCACCCTTGGGAGTCCTCTTATTGAGGATGAGGCGATTTCCTTTAATAGATATATACAAGTACCCTGGGAGAAATTGATTCTTGGCTATCAAGATACAAATCAACATACATTTTATCTTTTAATTTCAAAAATTTTTATTTGGTTATTTGGTGAAAAGGAAATTGTTTATCGACTTCCTTCTTTCTTGTCTGGAGTTTTATCAATTCCATTAATGTATAGACTTGGCCTGGTAATGAAGTTCCCATGGTCTTCCGCATTACTTTCAGCAATATTAATGGCCCTATCTTGGCCACACCTGAAATATTCAATGGAAGGTAGAGGCTATGGAATAACAATATTTTTAGTCCTATTGATAATTTATTCAGCTATTCAATTTTTAAATAACTCACGTTGGGTTTGGGGTATCGCTTTGATAGGTTCAGGTTTTGCGATGACGATGGCCCTTCCAAGTAATTTATTTTTTTTAGGTGGGTTAGCTATATTTACGATAATAGTTGGGTGCCTAGAGCTGAGAGAAAATAGCTTAAATTTTAAAAAATTCTTTTGGTTAGTCATTCCTCAAATAATAATGTTTGTTTTAATTGCTACTTATTTTCTGATCATTTATGAGCAGCTTAAATATGGAAAGGATATTCAGCCTCAATCTCTAGATGGAGCAAGGGCTAAGGAGATTGTCGAGTTACTAGTCGCCCCGTGGGGATTCAGTATTTATTTATTTTTTGCTATAGGTGTTCGGAAATTAAGAGGGATAAGAGAAAGAATTATTTTCGCATCTATTTTTTTGATTCCTATGAGCCTTACATTTGTAACGGGGGTGGTGGGGTACGCTCGGATCTATGTTTATTGGATTCCTTTCGTTCTATTTCTTTCAGCTTATGGAATGACCGAAGTGATTTTGTGGTTAAAAAAACATACGGGAAATTTTGTTTATGGAATAGGAGTGGGTGCGGTTTTTCTCTTGTTTTTTTTCCCAGCTAAGAAAATTAATAAGTATTATGAAGCTAGAGACAGCGGTGCTTTAGTTGTGGCAGGGCCAAATGCAACTCTAATAGAAGCAAATAAAATGGCAGTATGGGTAAACGAAAATATTCCTCAAAACCATCTAATTGTAATCAGTACGGGCGGACCAGAGTCAAGCGTATTAAATCGCTACATGAATAAAACAGTTCTAGAGAGAATGACCTATTTCTCTCGAGGGGGGGAATTAAAGAAAATTATTTTTATTGGTCACCAGAATATGCCTCCGGACAAATATCCATTTGTTCCTATGGTTCAAGAGCGTAGGCTCAAACTCCCTTCGGGGATATTCAATAAAATACACTCGATAGATAACCTGGGTGTCTATGAACTTAGTTTGAATGTCGAAAAATTAATTCCTTCTACTTTTGATCCCGACTACGAAACTAAAGTTGGGAACTCAAACACACCTAAGGTCAATATTCGTGAAATTGAAAGGCCTAGAGTGGTGGGAGAAAAGGCTCTTTATATCGAGAATAATTCTGGGGAAACGATGGATATAATTTCTCCTATAGTCAAAAGAGTCGACATTGCAGAAGACCACGCATATCTTTTATATGTTTTTATTACAGATTTTCAACCCTTAAAAAAAGTATATGCTCATCTTGCGGAGAAAAAAACATGGCCGCCGGCCCTAGGATATTTGAATCCATTTTTGGGAATGTTTCAAGTAGCCGGGCAGGGAGATGTCTGGAACATATTTTATAGCTTATCTTCTCTATCTAAAGGGAGGCACTATTTTCAAGAAAGGATTGGCGTTCAAAAGGGAAAAAACTATTACGATGGGTTGCAGGCTTATCTATTGACTCGGTGATATTATTGCTAGTAAAAAGTAATTTGGAGTGTTGTTAAGAAATATTTTAGAATGGCTAAAAAGCTTTTCAATGGAAAACAAGCATGACGATAGAGCGAGCATTTAGAACTGTATTAGTCTTTGCTGGCATAGTTTTTTTTACTTTGCCTCAAGAGGTGCAAGCAGATGATGTAGAGGTAAAAAGTCATTTGTCATACATTTCTAAGATTGTTGGGGTAATGGAAAGCTCTATGATAAAAATTAAAGGGGACGTTCGTTTTATAAAAAGGCAGGTAGAAAAAACGGTTGCTGAAATAAATTTATCAGCAAAGCGTCAAAATACTTTAGAAATAAAAGTTGACCGTATAGAGAGCTTGCTTAATGTTGTTGCAGAACAAGTTGAAAAAACAAACAAGAGTTTAGAGAATATTGAAAAAAAATTGGAGGGGCTTTTTAGTGGATCTTGCAGTAATAAGCGTTTATGTGGTAGAAAAAAATAAAGGGTACATCGTTTGCCAATAGTATCAATTCCCTTAGGTGAAAGAAAAATTAAGCCTTGTAGAGTTTTCTGTATTGGAAAAAACTATACAGACCATGTCCTTGAATTAGATGATGTAGACAAAACGGTGCAATCAAAAACTGGGAAATATCCAGTTGTTTTTATGAAGCCAGTAACAAGCATTGTTTCGAGCGGGGAATTAATTCAAGCTCCAGAGCACGGGCATACTTTGCATCATGAAGCGGAAGTAGTAGTTTTATTAGGCAGTGGCGGAAAAAATATTTTAATTGATGATTCCTTGCGTTGCGTTTCGGGAGTGACACTTGGCTTGGATCTGACATTAAGAGATGTCCAGGCCGATATAAAAAAAAGGGGGCATCCTTGGGAACTTGCAAAGTCTTTTGATCAAAGCTCACCACTTGGGTTAATGAGCCCCTATGATAATTCGTTTGATTTATTTAATATTTCGTTTTCATGTTTTATTAATGGAGAAAAGCGCCAAGAAGGGAACACAAAAGAGATGATTTTTTCTATTCCCAAAATCATTTCTTTTTTAAGTACGGTATGGGAATTATTTCCTGGCGACTTGATATACACGGGAACCCCTTCTGGTGTTGGGACTTTATGTAAGAGGGATGAAATTATTTTGGAAAGCCCTATTCTTGGGCGCCATAAATGGACTATGTTTTGATACCGTTAACTAACTTGACGAGAAAGTTGTTTGATTACAAAACTCTTCAACACTTTGATAACTGTCCATCAGTATTTATTGTAGAAGAGTATAGGTTTTAAGTCGTTAGATTCGCTTTTAGGCTAAAGAGTTTGAGTTGATTTGTTAGTATGACGTTTTATAAAAAAGACCAGTATCTAGCCTTAGAAAAATGATAATTTTTTCAACAATTTTGTGGGTTACTTCCGCTATTGTGAGCCCAACTCTAGGGGAAATTGAATTTGATCATTTCCGTCAGTTAAAAAAACAAGAAATAAAAGAACATCTAAGGCTTGTTCAAGATGATCCTCTTGATGCAGTTGAATACTTCAACCTTGGTTTGGCATACATGGCAATGGGCCTCCATAGGCAAGAAATTGATTCTTACCTTGAAGCTATTCGCCTTGATTCTAGTTACCCTAAGGCGCATTTTAATTTAGCTATAGCATATGACATCATAAAATATGGCCGAGAAGCTTTAGATCATGCTAGAAAGGCTGAGGTTTTGTATGATATTAAGAAAAAGCATCGTAAGGTTCGCAAGATCCGAAGGTTATTGAATATATTAAATGAAAAATATAAATAATAAAAAAAATAAATGCGCACGACAAGCGTTATTAGTTTAAAATATAATTATAAAAATCACTGTTTTATCTCGCTAGAATATTTTTTTATGGAAAAAGACTTTGAACCTCTTAAGTCTCGACTAAGAGAGATTAATGCAATGCTGGACTTGGCTGAGCAGGCTTATTTTGAGCCACTAATCGAAAAGTTTTCAGGTGACACATCAGAGTTTCAACGAATCATGAGAGATTTAGGCAAGTTTGGTCCGAAGATTTCTACAGGATCTAAATTTGAAGTTTACCGCGAAGTTCAGCATCTATTCCAAAATGCTACTCCAAAAAAGTTATCGGAATAGCCTATGCTTGAGGTGGCAACTAATATTACGGTTCATGGTAAGGTTCATGGGGTATGCTTTCGTGTCTCGGCTAAGGCTAAGGCTTTGGAGCTTTGTTTGACAGGGTGGGTTCGTAACTTAGCGAATGGGACGGTTGAAGTTCATGCGGAAGGAAATCAAGATTCAATTGACCAACTGATTAAATGGTGCCAAAAAGGTCCCCCCTTGGCAAAGGTTTCTCGGTGTGATCTAGATTGGATAGCTCCTCAAGGGATCGATAATTTTAGAATACTTTAGTTTTCTGAATTAAGTAGGGTGCAAAAGTAGGAGGTATACTATCCTTTAAAAGCAGATTTCTAAAAAAATAGTTGCGTTTTAGATTGTCACTTTGTTTTCATAAATTGTATATCGACAATCATTTCTTCAGACCCTCTTTTTATAGTCAATTTTATCTGATCATCGAAACCAAGTTTGCTTAGCCTGCTAGTCAAATCCTCAATATCGATAAGTACAGTTTTATTAATTGCTAGCAGCAGATCATCCTTTTTAAGGCCCGCTCGCTCTGCATTTGAATTTTTTGATACGGATTTGATGCGTAAGCCATTTTCATTATTTTCCAAAGTTACTCCAAGATTAACTTTGTTGCCTGGTAGTATTTTATAGGAAACTTTCCAGGCATAGTCTCCCGAGTAGAGAGGTATGGGAACGTGCTGTACATCCATTTCGCGGTCTTTTAATTCAGGTGGAAGTTCTGTCACTGTAGGCAGAATAATAGAATAAGAGTGGGGAATTCGGCGAAAGGCTCTCTTGGGTATCCCAAAACCGTATTGCACATGAAATCCCCCAGCTAGAACAACAAGCTTTGAGTTTATATTACCGGGCGCTATTAAAAAATCTGCTACAGTCTGAGCCATTGTTTCTTCCCAGAGCAAAAGCATACGGTAGGGTTTTTCCATGGCTTGATGTCCACCAAATATAGACATGGAAAAAGGACGGTGATAACGATCATCAAAATCTATCTTAGGTAGGCTTTTTAGATCGGTTTGCTGTTCATTATTTCGAAATAAATTTTCGGAATTTCTAGAAGGTTTAAGCCCGATCAGCGGGATATTATTATTATTTATAAAATCAAAGATGGGTTTATATAATGGATAGCCGTTACCCCAGTTTTTTCTAAATAACTTTTTAAAGTCTTGAGGAGATAGTTTCCCTTTACCCCACAGGTCAAGATCTTGTTGTGCAGAGCGTCGAAACATTTCCATCCCTACTGAGATGTTTTCAGGGAACCTTTGCGTTAAATCTTCAATTATTTTAAGTTGTACCCTATGAGCCTCGATATTGTCATGCGTTTCGCCAATATAAATTACTCTGGAAGAAGAAATGACATCCTGCATCTGTTCGAAGTTTACTTTTAGACCAGTGGGTAAGTGGATAATTTCATTGTTTTTTAAATTATCAAGTGAAAGGTAGGGAGAACCAGAATTAGGTACCGCATATTCTTCCGCAAAAGATATAGCCTCGGCTAATAAATTTAATAATAGGAATAAGACTAAAAATAATGGAGTAGTTAGAATCATATGAAGAAAGGATCAGCGTGATATTTAGGTCAAGATATTTTTATTTTAATCTAACACATAAATAAAAATGTAATAACTACGATTGGATTTTGATTGGATTTTGATTGGATTTTGATTGGATTTTGATTGGATTTTGATTGAATTGATTGCAGTGGACTTGACTTATTTATCATAATCATTCAATATTGCCCATCCAAACTAACTATTTTGCGGGGAGAGGTTGCCGCTGGTTTCTATTGTATTATCATTTTTAAGGTTATGAGAGGGGGGATATTTTTTGGAGGTAACTGTATATCAGAACCAAGTAGATAGAGCGTTAAAAGTTTTAAAGCGTCAATTGACCAAAGACGGAATGTTAAAAGAGCTTAAACGAAGGAGGTTTTATGAAAAACCTTCGATTAAGAAAAAGCGAAAGCAGAAAGAAGCAAAGAAAAAGAGAAAAGCGGCAATGAGACGATCCACTTCTTTCTTCCAAATGTAGGTTATTTTGCAGTAGTAGATACTTATATCCGGGTGAGCTTTATTGCTCATCCGGTTTTTTTTTGTTTATTTTTTGCCTTAGTGCTTCATAAAAAATTACTGCCCCTGCAGCAGAGGCATTAAGAGAATTCATTGAACTTGCCATCGGGATAGACAGTATAAAGTCACAATTTTTTTTAATAAGAGGGCGTATTCCTTTTCCTTCACTACCAATCAGTAAAGCAACCGGTATTTCAAACTTGAAATCATAGCACGATGTTGAACCTTTAGGGTCAATACCTACAATCCAGAACCCAGATTCTTTTAATTTTTTTATTGCGTTAGAAAGACTTGAAACAGAGGTGACGGGAAGTTTTTCAATAGCTCCCGAAGAGCATTTAGCTACTGTTTCATTTAGCGGAGCCCCTCGATGCTTTGGAAGTATAATACCTTGAATACCCATTGCAGCTGCTGACCGTATTATAGCTCCAAGGTTATGGGGATCCTGAATTCCGTCAGAAATCATTAGGGTAGGACACGTTTCTTTTTTGAGAGAATTCGAAATAAGCTCGTGTAACTCTAAATTTTTTTTAACTGAAAAGTATCCAATTATCCCTTGATGGACATAAGGCTGGTATCGTTTTTTGAATTCTTTTTTTGGAAGAGACTCTACCACAGCATTTTTTGACTTAACCAGCTTTATTAGATCTTTAAGGCGAGGGGTAACTTTCCCATCATCAACGACGATTCGAAAACATTTTCTATTAGATGCTTTAAGGGCTTCTGTTACGGGGTTTATGCCGTAAAGAATATCAGCTTGTTCGTCATGCATAGACTATTTAAGTTGTTTCGTAGATTTATAAACTATAAGTATTTTTACTTTATTTTTTTAGCATTTAAAGATTCAGATTCAGACGCGTTGAAAGATCTAAAAGTTTATGCTATTTATACTCCTATCAAAACTGCTTTTGTGCAAGTTAGCTATTCTATATACTAGTAAACGTATCACATTCCCCCTTCATTATCTTCATATTCGAAGTTAGCTGGAATTTAAAATATCTATACCAAAACTATTAGTTAATGACGAATTCATTTTATAAAAAATTAATAACGTATATTTTTAGTGGGTTGGCAATAGTAACTTTGTCCACGATGGTTTATGTCTATATTCAATTACAGGACTTAGATAATATTAAAAATATAGTAGTAAAAAAAATTGAAGAATTGACAGGGAGAAAGGTTTTTATAGGTGAGGCTGAACTTGCATTTGAAAAAGGTATAAGTATCCGTATAAAAAATTTGTCAATATATTCATATAAAGGTATGAAACAGGATTTTTCAGCAAGAAATGCTTGGTGTGTCATCAAGTTATGGCCATTATTGAATAAAGAAATACAGGTTAAAAAATTTATCTTAGATGGAGCTCATATAGAACTGGCCCGAGATGAACAAGGAAATTTTAACTTAGGAGATCCATTTTTATTATTAAATGTAAAGAAAACAAGTGGTTTACTTAAGTTGATAGGGGCAGGTGTCATGCACCAGATATCTGTTTCGAATAGTGATGTAAGGTTTAATGACTACTATAAAGGTCTGAGTTCGAAGCCTTATTTAACCTCGGTAAATAGTATCAATTTAACTGTTGAAAAAAGGCTTTTTCAAAATATATTTTCAATTAATCTAAGCGGAAAAATCGCAAATCAGTATCAGGATACAGAGCTTTATTTGTCAGGAGGTATTGATAGTTTTGAAAACAAGGAGAAAAACCAACCAGTTTTTATTCAAGGAAAAGTAAAGATCAACCAGTTTTATGTCTCTCAATTAAGACCGTACTTTAAAAATATATCATTGTCCATTAGTGATAAAACAAAACTATCGCTAGAATCAACTATTTCAGGGAATCTACTGGGAGTCCTACGTGCAAAGGGGCAATTAAAATTTATAGAAATTATGGAAGAACAGAAAGTTGGCTCTGCAAACGCCGCCTCCCAAAGAAAAGGAGAAATAGATTATAGTTTTGAGTTGGACAAGAATTTTATTAATCTCCAGGAATTAAAAATTCATTCAGGCCAAAGTAATTTTTTTGGAAAGGGAAAATTAGTAAGACATAAGAGTCTTGATCCGGAGGTTTCTTTTACTATCCAAACAAATGAATTTGAAATAGAAGAAACGCGTAAAAATTTATCGTTAATGCTTTTCCCTGAACAGTTTCACAAAGAGGTTAATCGATTTTTGGACAATGGTACTTTAGAAATTAAGTCACTCAATTATGAAGGTTCACTTAAACAATTACAAAAACTGGATTTAGAGCAAAATAAGAATCTTTTCACTGCAGATATTGGATTTAATAAAATAAACTTGAAAACGCCTTTACCTCCGCTTGAAAAGGTATCAGGTTTTTTTGAGTATAAGAATGGCGACGGAACTATAGAAATTACAAACGCAAGGTTTAGAGACTTACCTATAGGTAATATAAAAGGAATCGTAAAGGATGTTATCAATAGTCCATTGGCCGATCTATCTATAAAAAGCGAGATTGACTTGGGAAGATTAAATCATGTCTTAAAAAAAGTTATAAATGGTAAAACATATGAAAATATTATAGATGATTACCAAGAAGTGAAGGGGATTGGTTTGGTTGAAGCAAAAATTCAAGGGCCACTAAGCGATATAGAAAAAACTTCTATGGCGGCAGTGCTTTCTGTAAAAAATGCTTCTTTTTTTGATTCTGAATTGCAGTCACGGGTTACAAACTTTAACGGAAAGATACACTTTAATCATTTCCCGATGCATGATAAAGATCAAACGAAACCATCAGTTCCTATAATTGAAGGTAAAAACCTTTCGGGGAATTTTGGTAGGAGTGAATTTTATAGCATGCAAGGAAAAATTCTAAGGCAGGGAGAGAAAATTGTCCAAAAAATAGAGGCTGTGTATCGATTGAATGCAGCTGAACTACCCAAAGCAATTGCAGATATTAATTTCAGTAGCCCAGAATTTGTGTTATTAAAACAAGCAAGTTTTGAACAAGGAGACGTGGAGGTGAAGTACAGAAGTTTAATGGATTTTGATAAACCTGAGGAAGAAGAATCTTGGGGAGAGATTGAATTAAAAAATATATCAATAAAGAATATATCCGGTTTCCAGCCTATGGCTGGGCTTATTGGAGAAATTTCATTTGGAGATGGGTCTATTAATATTAATAAATTAGAAGGGTTGTATGGGGGAGCACCCATATCATTGAATGGTCAAATGGCTCCAAAGTCTAATACGCTTATAGATTTTGATATACATGCAAGCTTAACTGATATAACGGAAACCAATTTAAAAGGAATTCCTTACTTTAATGAATTAAAATTTTCAGGCCCACTTAATTTAGAAATTAGCCTTTCAGGGAATCGTCATAACCTTAAATTCAAAAGTAAATTTGATTTAACAAAAGTAGGTTATGAATTAAAAAAAATTATTTCCAAAAAGGAAAGTATGTCTAATTTATTTGAAATGAAAGGAAGCTATACTGAAAGAGAAGGAATTTTATTCAATCAATTTAAATTTACTTTAGATGGTAATAGCTTGATAGGTGAAGCAAAGATCAAAAGTTTCTCCGATCCAGAATACTTCATCAAACTTAGCGGAGTTGGATTTGAAGTTAGTGTAATGAAAAGATTAGTTGATTTTTTTGAGAATAGTACTGAGGGCAAGATAGATTTTCAAGTTTTGGGTCAGGGCAACCTAAATAAACCGGAAGATTCGTTTTTTAAGGGGTCGGCTGCTTTAAAGGATCTTGTTTTTAAGTGGAAGGATAGGAAGAATCCTTTAACACTTAGTGCCGATGCCAGATTCTCAGGAAATACTTATAACCTTCGCGCTGGTAGAATGGAGTCTGGGCGATCCAAAGTCTTATTTCGCGGAAAATATAAAAACGGGGAACAGCCGGAACTTCTATTAGAATTGACAGGGAAAACTTTGATTATTGATGAATTGATTTCTAATAAAAAGAATGAGGGCAAAAATGAAGTTAACTTGGGGAAATTATTCGAGACGTCTCAATTTCTTTCCAAGGGGAAAAGTAAAATAAAAGTTAATCTTACACAACTAGATTATAAACAGCTTACACTCGGAGATATTTCAGGAACCTTCTTACTAAAAAATAAAGAAATTATATTTGATAGGTTCCGGATAGGTTCTAATAATCAAATCGAAGGCCAAGGTAAGTTTTCAATTAAAGGTCCTGACTCTATTAGTTTTGAAACTCGCGTGAAGGCTGACGAAATCGAGGCAAAAAAATTTTTTGAAATATTTGGTGAGCACTTTAAGGGAGGGTTGGTCGGAAAATTTAAAAACTTAAAACTAATTCTTAAAAGTCGAGGGCAAAAATTTTCCGAAAATATTCAGAATCTAAATGGGAAATTATCTTTCCACTTAGCTAATGGTGAGATTGACACAAAGAAATTACATGAAGGAGTCTTTAGCCTATTTGGTTTCGAGCGACCCTTAGAAACTAAAAATAAAAAAGAAAAAAATAAAGAAAAAGAGCGTTCCAAATATGAGCGTATATCGGGTGACTTTATTTACACGGGTGGTATAGCAGAAACAAATAATTTAGTCTATGAAACCGATCAGCGAAAGAGTGTTATCGCTGGGAAGTTTGATTTAAACGAGCTCGAGATGGATACAGAAGTGGGAGTGGCTCATTTACCAGGTTTGGACAAACTACTTACTCAGATTCCAATTGTTGGAAGCATTCTTACAGCAGGGAATGAGGGAAGTTTAATCAAAACTTATTATGATGTTAATGGTCCATTTGATAACCCTAAAGTTACGGCTATTCCTTTTACCTCTCTTAGTAAAAAATTTATAGGTCTTTTTCAGGGGGTTCTTCAAAGCTCGGAAGAAATTCTAAACTTACCTGAAGCAATAGGTGTAGGAGATATTACTGATTAAACTAAGCTGGGAGAAAACCTCACTTTGGACTGATCTGAGTAATATGGAATTCCTGAGGAGATTTTCTTAGATGGGTCGCTATTACTGCTGTGATGGCCGAGATAATATTTGGAGAAATGCTTGAAGGAGAGGATTTTAATAAAGCTGAAGGGGTTTTATTTTGCTCAGACGGTTCTTTATATGGGATCAAGCGTACCAATAATTTAATAGTATATATTAAAACTACCAGCACGGTGAAAATCACTGAAACAGCGATTAGGGAAACTGTCATAGATGTTATTACTATTGGTTCCATGTTTTCGTTATTGAGGTAAAGCTGCAATAGTTGAAATTATGTCCGTTGATATTTCTGCATGGTTAGAACCAACCGTTGGGTCACCGAACAACGATATAAAAACACCCGCTGCAACCGCACTCCCTATTACTCCTGCGACATTTGGGCCCATAGCATGCATGAGAAGAAAGTTTGACTGGTCTTCTTCTGCGCCTACCTTTTGAGAAACGCGAGCTGCCATAGGAACGGCAGATACTCCGGCTGAACCAATCAAAGGATTTATTTTTCCACCGGAAAGTTTAGACATTATCTTCGCAAAAATAACACCACCTGCGGTTGCTATACTAAATGCAAGTAAACCAAGGATGATAATTTTAATAGTTTCCAACTTTAAAAAAGAATTAGCAGTCATTGATGAGCCTACTGCGAGTGCCAGTAAAATAGTGACTATGTTAATCAGGTGAGTCTCAGCAGTTTCATGGAGTCTGGCTGTAACTCCTGATTCTCGAAAAAGATTTCCTAGCATTAGCATTCCAAGAAGAGGTGTCACTCCAGGGAGCATTAAACAACATACAATAGTTACTACCACTGGGAAAATAATTTTTACGGTTTGCGAGATTGGTTTTAACTGTTCCATTTTTATTTTTCTTTCTTTGGAAGTAGTTAACCATCTCATGATTGGGGGTTGAATAAGTGGAACCAATGACATGTAAGAATATGCGGCAACAGCTATCGGAGCTAAAAGATGAGGGGCGAGTTTACTAGCGATAAAAATTGATGTAGGCCCGTCAGCGCCCCCAATAATTCCAATGGCACTTGCTTCTTTGAGGTCAAATCCCAAAAATACAGCTCCAACTAATGTCGTATAAACACCAATTTGTGCAGCGGCTCCAAGGAGAAGAGTTGAAGGATTAGCCAACAGAGGCCCAAAGTCTGTGAGTGCGCCTACTCCTAGAAAGACTAAAGGAGGAAGAATTTCATGTTTCACTCCTTGATAGAAAAAATTCAAAAGCCCGCCAGAGTCAGTGCTTGCCATCATACTTAGAGGAAGGTTGGCTAAAAGGCAACCAAATCCTATTGGTAATAAAAGTAGTGGCTCAAATTTTTTCCAAATTGCGAGGTAAAGAAGCCCACAAGCAACAAGGATCATTATTGCGTCGCCAGAAGTCAAGCTAGAAAATCCTGTTGACCCTATAATTTTTGTTGCGGCATTGCCGAAAGTTAGTTCCATGGAGTAGTTAGGCTTTTAATCTAGGCAATGATCAATAGGTTATCACCGGTATTAATTTTTTGCCCTTCTTGTACTTGGATAGAATTTATAGTTCCACTTGCGGTCGCATGAATTTCTGTTTCCATTTTCATAGATTCCATAATTATAACAACATCTCCCTTACTGACTTGATCACCAACAGCCACCTTAAGAGAAAAAACAGAGCCAGGAAGAGGCGATGTTACAGATATTCCAGTTAACGACGGACCTGGTGGTGGCGCCTCTGGTGTTGGTATAGGAGCAGATATAGCTTGCTGAGGTGTACCGCCTGCGCTTACTTGTACAGAGAAAACTTGTCCATTCACATTCACTGTGTATGTAGCACTACCAGCTATTGGAGTTACTGAAGTTGCCGGAGTTGATTCAGGTTGTGAGGTCGGAGCTGTAGCTTTCTGGGTCGGAGGAAATCCTTCGTCCCTTTTTTTAAAAAACGCTATTGCAACTTTAGGAAAAAGAGCATAGGAAAGCATATCTTCCTCAGTAGTACATTTACCCTTGCAGTCTTTTACAACCTGATCCCATTCAGGCTCAAGGAGGTCAGCAGGGCGACAATCAATAACTTTTCCATCTTTCTCAACTTTTGATAATAAATCAGGGTCGAGAGATGCTGGAAGTTTTCCGTATTTACCAAGTACACATTCTCGTGTTTCCTTCGTGATCAATTTATATCGTTCGCCGGTTAAAATATTTAAAGTGGCTTGTGAGCCAACAATTTGGCTTGTGGGGGTTACCAGTGGTGGGTAGCCCATATCCTTTCTAACTCGTGGAACTTCCAAAAGAACATCTGTGAGCTTGTCAATCGCATTTTGTTCTTTCAACTGATTTTCCATGTTAGAAATCATTCCACCAGGAATTTGGGATTTAAGAATATTGATATCCACACCTTTAAAATCACTTTCAAATTCCGCGTAATTTTTTCTTACCTCACGAAAGTAGTTCGAAATTTCTTCTAGTAAGTTCAAATCGAGTCCAGTATCTCGGGGTAACCCTTTTTGCGCGGCAACAATACATTCTGTCGCATAATGTCCCGTCCCCATTGAAAGGCTGGAAATAGCTGTGTCCACCATATCGACTCCAGCATCAATCGCAGCTTGTAGGTTCATTCCGACAAGTCCGGTTGTGGCGTGTGTATGCAAATGAACAGGTTTATCAACTGAATTTTTAATTTCTCGTACTAGGGTTCTTGTTGCATCTGGTGTAAGTAAACCAGCCATATCCTTAATGCAGATAATGTCGGATCCCATGTCAGTTAATTGCCGAGCCATCTTTATGTAAAGTTCGATGTTGTGGAATGGACTTACTGTATAGCTGATACAACCTTCTACAGTTTCACCGCATTTATTTACTGTTTTAATTGCGGTTTCAATATTTCTCAAATCATTAAGGGCGTCAAATATTCTGAAAATATTTATCCCAACATCAACTGATTTTTTTACAAAACGCTCAACTATATCATCAGCATAATGCCTATATCCGACACAGTTTTGACCTCTCAGTAGCATTTGAAAAGGTGTATTAGGGATTACTTTTTTTAACTTTCGAACTCGTTCCCAAGGATCTTCATTGAGAAAACGTAAACAAGTATCGAAAGTAGCACCTCCCCACATTTCCAAAGAAAAAAAGCCTACCTGATCGAGCTTTTCGCCAATCGGTAACATATCTTCCGTGCGCATTCGAGTTGCCAGCAAAGACTGGTGAGCGTCTCTAAGTACTAATTCGGTAATTTTTAATGGAGAACTTTCACTCATAAATTAAGAATCCTGGAAAACATCCCCGCTCTTTAATGGGGGAATCATTTTAAATAAAATAAAACAAAGACTACAGATATTTCTAGATTAGTCTATGTGTCGACCCGTCCTCTTTGATTAAAAACCTAAATTAGGGAACCGAAAAATATTAAGATAATAAAAATATAAAATCAAATATTATTTGCGCCACGCCATAGGTAGAAAAAGAAGCATGATTCCAAATATCTCTAATCGCCCCATTAGCATAAAAGCTATGAGGATGCTTTTACCCATAAATGGGATTTCTGAATAATTACCTATTGCTCCCACCTGTCCCAAACCTGGACCAATATTAAAAAGGCAGGCTATGGACGCCGATACGGCGGTTGTCAAATCTATACCCATTAGGGATAAAAAGACACAGCCCAAAGTTGCAAAGCCCATAAAAAAGCAAGTGAGAGCGACTACATTAGTCAGGTCATCAGGCTCTATAGATTTGCCAGCAACCTTCACATGAAAAATAGCGCGAGGGTGCACGAGTTTTTTTAGTTCTCTTCTAATAATTTTGAACAAAATAATAAAGCGGATAACTTTTAAGGATCCACTAGTGGAGCCCGAGCATCCCCCAACCATCATGATAACTAACATAAATATTCTTAGAAAGTTTGGCCATGCGTTGAAGTCGTCTGTTACGAAACCAGATGTGGTGTTAATGGAAACAACATTAAATGCAGCTCTACGGAATGATTCATCTAGGGACAGATCTGGTCTAGAAGAGGAGAGACCCCAAGTTGCCAGTGCAACTCCGATGATGACCATTGACCCATAAAACCGCAATTCAGGGTTTTTAAAAACAGTTTCAAAGTTTCCATTGACTAGTTGGTAATGGAGCACAAAGCTGACGCCACCTAAAAACATGAATAAAATAAGAATGGACTCAACATAGGGGCTATTGAAATAATTTATACTAGCATTATGAGTTGAAAAGCCTCCTGTTGCAACTGTGGAAAGACTGTGGCAAAGAGCATCAAAAAAGCCCACCCCTCCGAATTGAAGGAGAATCACTTCCAAAACAGTCAAAACGACATATGTTTTCCATAAAATCTTGGCTGTTTCAGCAAGTCTTGGTTGCATACGTTCCACGGTGACTCCACCAGGAACCTCTGCTTTAAATAAATGAGTACTACCAATTCCAAGAGCAGGAAAAATTGCCATAGATAGAAGGATGATTCCCATTCCTCCAAACCACTGGGTGAGATTTCTCCAAAATAAAATCCCGCGAGGTAAAGAATCAATATCTGTAAGTATAGAGGCACCTGTAGTGGTAAACCCGCTCATGCTTTCAAAAAATGCGTCTATAAAGTTTGGGCAGTTTCCAGAAAGATAGTAAGGAAATGCACCGGCTAATGCGATGCATATCCAGGATAAAGCTACAATTGCAAATCCTTCCCGATCACGTAGTTTTTCGACACCTGATGGAAGAATTTTCCATAAAGAAAGGCCGATTAGGAACGATACCACAAGAGTTAAAAAAAATGCTTGTGAGTCAGTCATATAACCGGGTAATGGCGGATGGTTGTAGTAAAATGCGATACCAGCAGGCAGGACCATTAGGCCAGAAAGAAGAAGGAGGAGAACCCCAACAACATTAAAAATAGCGAGGATATTCATCAGAAATGGAAAAAGTGCCTTTTACGTCCAAAAAGTTTTTCTATCTTTTCGATTGCAGAACTTAAAGCAACTACGATAACTGAGTCGCCCTCTTGTATGGTGATTTCCCCATCAGGGGCCAACATTTCTCCTTGGCGAAGGACAGCACCTATCATCGCATCTGAGGGGAAACTTAAACTTGAGATTTTGTTTCCAGCAATCGTTGAGTTGGCATCAACAATCAGCTCCATTACTTCTGCATCTTCTATTAATTTGAAAACAGAAATAACACCTCCTTTGCGTAAGTGTTTCAAAATAGTACTGACCGCTATCAAGCGAGGGTTGATTGTAATATCCATGCCGATTGAATCAACAATAGGTAAATACTCAGGATCATTGGTGATTACCAGTGCGCGTCGCGCACCATATTTTTTTGCTAGAACAGAAGCAAGGATATTGTTCTCGTCATCATCAGAAAGTGCCATAAAAAAATCGGCATCTTTCATATTAATATCATTGAATAGATCGAGATCAGTTCCGGTTCCGTGGTGTACTAATGTTTTTGAAAGTTCATCTGCCGCGTTGTGGGCAGCTTCAAGTGAAGGTTCTATAATGCATACATCTTTTACAATTTCTTCTAATGCCTTGGCAAGATTAATAGATACAGGATTAGCTGAAAAGATAACTATTTTTTCCACATCATCGACAGTTTTATTTAACATTGGCAGAAGAAATGGTAAAAATTCTTTATTTACTAAAGTATAAATTCGATCACCTGTTTGTAAAATATCCTCAGGTTTTGGGATGATGAGTTTTCCCTCGCGAACGATTGCTACGATTATTATCAAGTCAAGGTCTGAAATACTTACGAGCTCTTTAATGCTTTTACCCGTCAATGGCGCATTTTCAGGTAAATCAAACTCGCGCAATAAAACCTTTCCATGGGCAAATTCGGCAACATTTACCGCTCCAGGTGTTTCTAGAATCTTGAGAATAGTGTCAATAATAATTTCACCTGGATTGATTGCCTGATCAACAAATAATTCTTCGGGTGAAAAAATTTGGCCAGAACCCGTAAACTCCATACTACGAAGCCTTGCAAATCTCTTTGGGACTTCAAATTTAGAAGCGAGAAAGCACACCATCAAATTTACTTCATCTTTGTTGGTGACAGCAATTACCATTTCCATATCACGAATACCAGCTTTTACAAGTACACTTGGCATACAGGCATTTCCACAAATCGACATAACATCCAAGGTATCTCCAATCCGGCGAATTTTATAAAAGTCTTCGTCTATAATGGAAACATCATGACCTTCTTCAGAGAGTTCTTCTGCCAAATTGTTACCGACAATGCCAGCTCCAGCTATCAAAATTTTCATAATAAATAAAATTTATAAAACCGGGATCCGGTTTTAATTCCGGTCGATAAAAACAGTAAGGTTATTTGAGGACAGGGATGTCCTGTTGTGGTTATCAGTTTTTCTTATTAAGGTAGTTCAAAAACTCAGAATCTTCCGAGAGAAGAATGGTGGTGCCTGACTTTAATGATTTTTTGTAAGCTTCCATGGAACGAATAAAGTTGTAGAATTTAGGGTCTTTTGAAAACGATTCTGCGTATATCTTTGTTGCCTGTCCATCGCCTTCTCCACGAATGGTTTGTTCTTGCCTGTAAGCCTCAGCGATCAGAATTGTTTTTTCTTTATCCGTTTGAGCTCGAATTTTAGTAGATTCTTCTTTTCCTTCGGAGCGGTATTCCATAGCGATACGTTGTCGTTCAGTTCTCATTCGGTTATAAATCGAATTTGCTATTTCTGGTGGCAAGTCAATCCTTTTCATTCGGACTTCGTCCATTTCGATCCCATATTCTGAAGCTTTTTTATTGGCCTCTTTGGTTACCTTATTCATGATGTTTCCCCTAGTTGTCGTTACAACTTCATGAAGATCATGGGTGCCAATCTCGACTCGGAGTTCCGAGTATACGATATCGTCCAGTCGAGCGCGGGCACCATTTTCTGTGCGCACCGTTTCCAGAAATTTCAAAGGATCAGTTATGCGATACAAAGAAAAATTATCAATCAAAAGGTTTTTCTTATCGCGTGTAAGGACTTCGGTGGGTGGTGAGTCGTTATCCAGAAGTTGCCTAGAAAAAAATCGGACTTTTTGAATAACAGGGATTTTAAAATATAACCCAGGCTCTGTGACTATTTTTTTTGGTTTTGATAACTCAAGAACGACGGCTGACTGAGTCAGGTGAACCGTAAACATTGAGGTTGATATTAGTGATGCTACGAGCACCAAACCTATTATTAATCCATTTTGTTTCATAAGTTAGTTCGTTATTTACCGGTTACGTCGGCAATTGCTCCCGGTTTTAACGGAAGAATTGGGAGAACACCTTGCTTATTATTTCCCATTACGAATTTCTCCATAGAAGGTAATACCTCTTCCATGGTTTCAAGGTAAATTCGCTGTCGAGTGATTTGAGGTGCTTTTTTGTATTCTTTATATTGCAAATTGAATCGTTGGCCGTCACCTTGGGCCATGCTAACTTTTTCTTCGCGGTATGCTTCAGATGCCCTTACAATTTGAGCCGCTTGCCCTCGGGCCTCGGGAATTACAGCATTGCGATAACCCTGTGCTTCATTGATCATTCGTTCTTTATCCTCACGTGCGGAAACAACGTCTTTAAATGCTGAGGCCACCTGCTCAGGTGGGTGAACATCTTGAAGTTGTATTGTGACAATTTGAACACCAGATTTATGTTTGTTTAGAAGCGTTTGAATTTGTTCTTGAGCAGTTATTTGTATTGCTGACTTACCAGTTGTCAGTGCTTCGTCAATTTTTCTACTACCGACTATCCCACGAACAACAGTTTCAGAGACGTTTCTGACAAGCTTGTGAACGCGCCGCACATTGAACAAATAGGCTACCGAATCCATAACTTTATATTGAACGACGAGATTGATATCTATTATATTTTGATCACCAGTCAGCATAAGAGACTCAGCAGGGACTTTTTGTAACCCCCCCCCTTGAGTTGTACGGAAACCTATCTCAGCGCGTCGGATTTTTCTAACTTTTGGAGTGCTTGCGTGTTCTATCGGGGAGGGGAACTTAAAATGCATTCCAGGTTGTGTGATCCGGGAAAATTCTCCAAAGGTAACAACCACACCCTCCTCGTCTGGTTCTACAAAATAAAATGTTCCAGGAATGATCCAAACTACTAGCAGCAGTCCAGCAATAATCCAAAACATGGATGGTTTAAATTTTGGGATTTGGAATTGAGGCATGTCAAAAGGAGGTTTGTCTTGAGACCCTCCTCCTTGACTTCCACCACTTCTACTTCCAGAGTCTTTAGATTCGTGTAAATCGTCCCAGGGCATCTTTGTGGTTTCGGATAGTTATTAAAAAAATACAGCAATTTTTCTACGCTAACAAACTGCCTGCTCAATGTCAATATACTGCAAATCACAAAATACTTACATCCGCATAGCACTAAATAATAGTTTACTTTTTATTGGCTCAAGCATAGTATTGAACCATGATTACAGTCGAGTTTTGCTCAGAAGTTAGAACAAAAGAAGGACCTGTTGCCTTTCAGGTTTGCGACCGTCGATACAAGATAAAAGAGGTCGTGGATAGATGGTACGGTGATGGTGAGGTTTATTTCAAAGTGGAGGCCGACGATAATAATATTTATCTTTTAAAGTATGAAGAAGGTCAAGATTGCTGGGATCTTGTTTTTTATCAGAACCCTGTTTTGATAGGAACTCTTACGGAAGGCAATGAAAAGATCGGCCTAATTGAACGACTAAGGTTTAAAACATTCACTGGCCAAACAAATAGGATGTCTCATCATCTGCATTAGCAATCCCCTACCTCTTTTATTTAACTAATTTTTTAGTTTGTCCTTGCATTTTTTTATCATAGTTTTTCAGTATTATTCAAAGGAGGTTGTCCTAAGTGGAGTTGACAGAACAGTCCATACAGGCGTACGCGGGACAAAGGCGCAAGATGATAGAAGAACAACTATCTGGGCGCGGTATCAAAGATCTTTCGGTTATGGAAGTTCTAAGCCGAGTACCAAGGCATCTTTTTGTTGGTTCTTCTCTTCGGCATAGGGCTTACGGGGACTATCCGTTGCCCATTGGCGAGAACCAGACAATATCGCAGCCATATATTGTCGGATTAATGACGGAGGTTTTACAGCTTAAGGGGAGTGAACGGGTTTTGGAAATTGGGACTGGATCGGGTTATCAGACTGCCATTCTAGCTGAGTTGGCGTCACAGGTATTTACTATTGAAAGGATCAAGACCATTGCTCAAAAAACTAAAAAATTGCTTGAAGGATTAAGGTACAAAAATATTATTTTTAAAACATTTGACGGGACATACGGTTGGCGTGATCAATCTCCGTTCGATGCGATTCTTATTTCAGCTGCTACGCCAAGTATTCCCACTTCATTGATTGAACAGTTGGCAGATAACGGTCGTTTGGTTGCACCTATAGGAGGAAGAGAATCTCAAGACCTTATTATTCTTAATAAAAAAGGGGATCAGATAACCCAGCAAAAAATAGGAGATTGTAAATTTGTTCCGCTCATCGGCAAGTTTGCTTGGTCTGAAGACGAGCGATTTCATTAAGTAATGGTCCAATGAAAAAATAAAAATTTGGGAAGAGGCCAGTCAACAAATGTGTGCAGCGGAGGCGTTTTTTTTAATTGGTTTTTAATTGATTTTGGGAGGGGGTGTGCAGTGTTTTCAAGAATTATAAAAACAGGAAAATTTGTTTTAAGCTCAGGAGTTCGGTCGAACTACGACTACGACTACTCTCTGCTATCTGATACCATGAATGAAGCTTATTGTAGTTTGCTGCGACAAAAACTAGATACTTGGCAGTCAAAACATGGCAAGTTTAATGTTGTCGTTGGTTGCGAAACAGAGGGAATACGCATTGGATATGTATTATCAAAGCTGATAGACATACCTTTTTACGTTATGCCGAAGAAAAGTACTGACTTTGCAGGAGTTAATATTCCTACCTATCCTGCAGACACTCACTGGTTAATAGTTGATGATATTGTTACCACCGGTACAACCTTTATACGAGCTGTCAATTTTCTGGATATTGAAGAAAAGCCCGAAAGTATTACTTATGCCTGCATGATTAAAAGAAAGCCAGAAAATATGGATTACTCTGCAGTGCATGGCAATCAAGATAAGGAACAATTGCATGTTCGTGACGAGCGATTTGATTTTATTGATAAAAGGCTTGTTTTTCTATATTCAGAATAGCCAGGGAAGATTAATCGAGAGCTAACAGTTTCAATATTTATAAACCTTTCTTGTGTTTGTTTATCTTAAGAGTCTCTTTTCTTAGGGTTAAATTTTTTGACAATATAAAAAACATCCCCCCATTCATGGTAGTGCCCCGCTTTAGCTCCGGCACGGTCTCCTGTTCCAAAGTAAAAGTCAGCCCTTCCTTTTCCACGAATTGCGTCACCGGTATCTTGATCAACTACGAACCGAGAAAAACTTTTCCATTGAACAATTTTGTTTTTATCATCGAGAATGGGTTTGCGCAACTTTACGAAGGCGAGCCCTCCTGCAGGGTAAACTTTTTTATCAGTAGCTATGGACCTGCCTTCTAAGAGTTCTCCGCCCCCAGAACCTCGTGGGTTACCCTTAGTTGAAATTTTAAAAAAGACATATCGTTTATTTTTAAAAAAATACTTTTGGATATCTTCGGGGTGTTCCTTAAAATATTTTTTAATCCCTTGCATCGACCCTTGCGCTAGGTCAATCACTCCATCTTGAATCATGCGTTTGCCCAGACCTCCAAACTTAAAATTGTTGGTTCCCGCAAAATGTGCCCCTACTGATGTTCCATCACGAAATAGAAGCTGACCTGACCCTTGAATATGTAGGAAAAATCGGTCGATATCATTGTCAAGCCAGGCAATTTCCAGTCCTTGGTTTGCAAGGATTTCGTCTCCATCGATTTGTTCTCGAGTGTAATTACGCCATAACTCAGAATTGGAGACAGATGACTCGTGAACTTTATAGTTTTTGCTAAGCCCAATAAGCTTAGGTCGTGGGGATGATCCTGGAAGTTTATAAATTGGGTAACGGTATATTTTCGTTTTTACGCGGCTTGCTTTAACCATGGGTGTATAATACCCGGTAAAAAGAACCTTTTTTCGCAGTCCCTTCCCTACACGATGAAGAATAAATTCTTCATGAAGACGCTGGCTAAACTTATCAGGTGAAAGATTTTCATTTATTAGGCCTAAAAATGACCTAAGGGTCTTTTTTAACCATCCATTTGTCACCATTAAGTCACCCAGACGTTCTACTTTTTCGGGGTTTGTAAATTTCATTGTTTCTAATTGATTGAGAATCACCTTTCTGAGAGATGCTTGATCCAGATCATCGACAAAAATTTCAGGAGTTTTGAAAAAATTTTTAGAAATAAAAGATTGAGATTTGGTGGAGTGCAGTTCGGGTAGTTTCGTCTTGAATCGGGCCTTATCATTAGCTAATCGTTTACCTCGATACCAGAAAGGGGTTTTCCCGTTGGATGGCCATTCATTTGAGAGGTTAGGTTTTTTTATACGCTGGGCTTTGTAAACTTTTTCAAGGTTTCTTGCAGCAGAATTGTCTGGTTTTGGCTTGAATATAGAGCAGGAATTAAAAATCAGAGGCGCGACGACAATAGTTGTTAGGAGGACTTTTTTGCCTATAGGACACTTAAATTGAAGCCCTTGTGTTAGGTTAAAACAAAGCAGCATTTTTTCACCTATAGCTTGATCTTATATAATTTCAACTTGTTAGATAACAGTTGTATGTGTATATATAATTAGAGTTACTTTTTTTTAAAACCCGCTTGCGCTTTATTGGTTCATTTTGTCCACAGCCATATTCGCTAGGAGGTCGCAACGTTCGTTTTCTATATGCCCTTGGTGACCTCGAACCCATTTCCATGAAATTTTATGTATTTTACTCAGTTGGTCTAGTTCCAGCCAAATGTCTTTATTTTTTACAGGTTGTTTAGCTGCAGTAATCCACCCTTTTTTAGCCCACCCTTTGATCCATTGAGTCATACCCTTCACCAAGTATTGAGAGTCAGAGATTAATATTACATCGCATGGTTCCTTCAAATGTTTCAAGGCAACGACCGCTGCGGTGAGCTCCATAATATTATTGGTCGTGTTTTTTGCCGAGCCACTAATTTCGCTTTCCTTGTGTCTGGTTCTGATAATAGAACCGTAACCGCCTGGTCCTGGGTTTCCTCTGCACGCGCCATCAGTAAAAATCTCAACTTTTTCCATTTTTTCCATTAAATTAAAAAATAGATGCCAATAATTTCTATTAAAAAAACTTGAGAAAATTGTAACATATTATTTTTATTGAGAATACTTGTTAAGTTTTTCTTTGCCAAGCATTTAAAATGAATTCGTTTTTTTGAGAGCTTGATAAAATTTATATTTAGAGAAAGAGCATATATAGTATCTCCAGAACAAGACACGATTTTTTCAGCTCGACTTAGCGTAAAAAGCAATTTCTCGGTAAAGAAAAACTAAAAATCTTATTAAAAAATAAAACATTTTGGTGAAGGTATTTTTTGTTCACGGAGATAATTAAACTAAGATCATATAGCCCGGAGTGATTTCGAGATAATATTAATGAATGTTTTAAATGCTGGAATTGATGCAAAAATAAAATCAATTGAAGTGTTGAATGAGTTGATTCTCGATGAGAAAAAAGTAGATGTCAGTATGATTTTCGACCATCTATTAGCCGAAGAAAAAACTTATCGACCTTAAATGAGGTAAGTCCAAAAGGACCTGAGTCGCAAATGAGCAAAGAATGAGGAGCGAGGCATTAGACTAAACAGTATTTTTTTATTATTAAAAAACTACTAAGAATTGAAATCTAACGTGTTGTTTTTATGTTTTGGTTTCTCATTCGTAATTTTGCTCCTATTTTAAATCCAGTTAAATTAAGGAGTCGGGATAATTAAACTTAAGATGATTTCATATTTTCTGGTCAAATTATGATTTATATCGCTAAGCCATAATGATATTAAGGCAATTAAGATATTGATTAATTAGAGAGTATTTCTCGACTATAGGATGGTTTTTCCCCCCTCGTTAAGTTGGACTCATTCGTTGTGCAGATTTTGCTAAAATTAAGGGCAAGCGCCTTTAGTTAAATGGTTTGACACCTTTTTAAAGGAAGTGTTATAGTTCTCCGTTCCAAATATGAGGTCATAAATTATTTTTCACGTAAATCATAAGGGATTAACAGGATGAGTGACTACAAGGTTTTAGCTGGTCCAGAGGCGTTTCTTCCGCCTGCGGCAGCTTCAATGGGCATTGTTTTACCAGACCCAGGAGAAGCACATATAGAAGGGACAATAGTTCCAGAGGAAGAGGCATATGAACATTGTGCCAAGAAGATTTTAGAAGCGTCAGTTCCAACAATTTTTCCTGGGCCACTCGTCCTTTGGAAGTGGAACGATCATGTTGCTGAAAAGGCTGCGGCAATCAAGGAATTAGCGGAAGAAGCTCCTATGCGATTGATTCCTATGGCAGACTACCGTCCAAAATACCCTAAGATCCAATATGAGGTAGAAATCAACCCGAATCACCCCAATTTAACCATCTGGCATAATAAAATTGATACATGTATTTTTGTTGGAGTTCATTGCCATCAAGCCAATTTGGCTCTAAAAATTATACGTGGAGGCACAAACTGTTATACAATGGCAATGTGTGCTCAAGCGGGACACGAAGATGCTTGTTTGTCGTTTCGCGACGCAAGTGCTGAAAAAATTAAAAAACTTACGGCGGCTGTTAAGAAATTAAAAACGCAAGGTGTTAAGTCACAAGCTGTCGAATTTACACAGTTTAAGATGGATAGGAACGGTTTGGTTGCATCGGCTGCGGTTATTGAAGAATACGAAAATGCTAGTAAGTAGTTTTACCGTTGTGTTTAAAAAGTATTTTTAATTTTAACTTAATTTACATATGCTCTTTCATCTAGGAGTAAATTTATGAATAAGCCAGTTAGTACAGAAAAAAGAGTTATTGCGTCGAAGCATGTAAAGTTAGGCCAGAAGAATGCAAAGGGCCAAGTTTACACTGATATTAATGATATTTTTTATAACTCAGAGCAAAAACCGGTATTTTTTACAGGTAGTGAGGTCATAAAAGAAGCTATTAGGCGCTCAAGCGTTGGTACCTCCGTTGCTTACCCTATTACTCCTCAAAGTGAGGCAGCAGCACTGATTGGTGAGCTCTATGCAGAAGGGTACTTAGATGAATACTTTCGTGGAGAAAGTGAGTTTGCAGTAATGGGACAATGTGCGGGAGCTGCGTTTGGTGGGCACCGCGTGTTTACGACAACTGCCGGCCCTGGAACTTTGCGTGCCATGGAAAATTTCCCAATGTGGGCGGGTTCCCGTTTACCTATTCAGGTATGTGTGACATGCCGTGGAATCAATTCACCTCTGAGTATTCAGCCAGATACTCTCGAGATGCATTACCTGTTAGAAACTGGGATGCTTGTCTGGCATGCTGAGACAGCACAGGATCTATTTGACTTTATTTTGAAGGGTTTTATCGTCGCTGAACAACCTGATGTTCATGTTCCAATAGCAACCTGCTGCGATGGTTTTTTTGTGACTCACACGAAGGACACAGTAGAATTACCTTCTGAAGATCTGTGTTTAACTCCCTACGATCCATACAAATCACCGGTTACAGTTATGGATATGGAGAGTGCGCCGATTAGGATGATGCGTGACCCTTTTGTTATGAAGTCTAATTACATCAGTTATGCGACCCACGCTTCCTGGCAACAAGAAGTACACGCTGCCGTTGAGCGCTCGCGAAAGCACACTATTGCTTTGCTTGGTGGGTTGATAGATGAAATTAATAC
>JABHTG010000085.1 GCA_018697205.1 Nitrospina sp.
GGGGACGTTGATGAAAGTAGTTATTCTGTGCGGGGGGAAAGGAACCCGATTAAGGGAAGAAACTGAATTCCGCCCCAAACCAATGGTTAAAATCGGAGGCAAGCCCATCCTTTGGCATATCATGAAAACCTATTCTCATTTTGGGTATAATGAGTTCGTGCTCTGCCTGGGTTATCAGGGCAATGCCATCAAAGAATATTTTTATCACTACATGCTCCACAACAGTGATATCACCGTCAAGCTGGGTAAGGACCAGCAAGTGACCATGCACGATACGTCGGTCGAAGATAACTGGACGGTTACTATTGTGGATACAGGCGAGGAACACCTCAAAGGTGCCCGCGTAAAAAAAATTGAGCGTTATATTAAAGATGACACCTTTATGGTGACTTACGGAGATGGAATTGGCAATGTGAACATAAAGGATCTCGTTGAGTTTCATCAATCTAATGGCAAAATCGCTACTGTCACAGGCGTGAGTCCTCCATCGGCTTTCGGGCAGATTCACGCGGAAAACTCAAGAGTCGTTGAGTTCAGCGAAAAACCCCAAATCAAAGAAGGAATTATCAATGGTGGATTTCTCGTTTTCAACCGAAAAATATTCGACTATTTGACCGAGGATGAAAACTGTGACTTGGAAATGGGTGCTTTGGAACAATTGACTCGCGAACAACAATTGATGGTATTTCGTCACGAAGGAGGCTGGGCATGCATGGATACCTATCGTGACACAGTTCACCTGAATCAGTTGTGGGAAAAAGGGCAAGCCTTCTGGAAAGTCTGGCACTAATTGCACCGGCAAATAAAATATGTTCAAAAACATTTATAAAGGCCGGCGAGTGCTGGTTACCGGGCATACCGGCTTCAAAGGATCCTGGTTGTGCGCCTGGTTGTTGGATTTAGGCGCCACGGTAGCTGGTTATTCGCTGGACATTCCCACTCAGCCTTCCCATTTTGAAGCGTTGGCCCTTGCGGATCGAATAGAGCACTTCACTGGCGATGTCCGCGACAAGAATTCCTTGCAACAGGCTTTGAACCAGTTTCGCCCGGAGATAGTTTTTCACCTCGCCGCCCAGTCCCTCGTTCGAAAATCTTACGAAAATCCTGCACTGACCTTCGAAACCAACACAGTTGGAACTTTAAATCTCCTTGACTGCTTGCGAAATACGCCTCAGGTTGTCGCCGCCGTTCTAATCACCAGCGACAAATGTTACGATAACATTGAATGGCTTTGGGGATACCGCGAAAACGACCGCCTGGGAGGCAAAGATCCTTACAGTGCGTCCAAAGCCTGCGCCGAACTGGTTTCCAGGGCTTACATGGAATCGTTTTTCAAGAAAAGCGGGCCCAACATAGCTACAACAAGAGCGGGGAATGTTATTGGCGGCGGAGACTGGGCAAGTGACCGTGTGGGTCCCGATTGCGTCCGGGCCTGGTCTGAGGGGAAACCAGTCGTTATTCGGAATCCAAATGCTACCCGTCCATGGCAACATGTGCTGGAACCGCTCAGCGGTTACCTTGCTCTGGGACAAAAACTTTTTCAAAGTGATGCCAGAGTCAAGAACGAATCCTTCAACTTCGGCCCCCAGGCACAAGTCAATCAATCGGTCGGGGACCTCATCGTGGAAATGGCCCAACTCTGGCCAGGGGAGAAGTCGAATTTCCAACAAGAAATGAATTCCGAAAAACCAGAGTCTACCCTTCTGAAACTCAACTGCGACAAAGCTTTGCAAATACTCCAGTGGAACGCCATCTTGAATTTTCAAGAAACGGTCAGCATGACAGGAAAATGGTACCAGACATTTTATGATCAGGGAGCCTCTGCCATCTCCGAAGTAACCAGCGGACAAATCAAAGAATACTCTGGAAAAGCGACCCGGTCGAATCTCTCATGGACCCGATGATAGAAACAAATAAAATCGAGGGAGTCATCGTTCAGCAGTTAAAACAAATTGCAGATGACCGTGGAGCAGTTCTGCACATGTTGCGTGGTGACTCGCCCTTGTTTGAAAAATTCGGCGAGGTCTATTTCAGCGAAATTAATCCGAGCGCTATTAAAGCATGGAAACTCCATACAAAACTAACACAGAATATTTCCGTCCCTGTAGGTAAAATACGATTAGTCATCTACGATAATAGACCCTCATCCGGCACTCATGGAAATATAGCGGAATACAAAGTTGGGCGTCATGACAATTACTGCCTGATTCACATTCCTCCTGTGTTGTGGTACGGTTTTCAATCTCTCGATACTCAAACATCTTTGATTGCCAACTGCACGAATCTCGCTCATGATCCATCGGAAGCGCAGTCCATGCCTTCGAACTCAGATGAAATACCTTATCAGTGGGACTCGGCCTGATGAGTCACAAAAATATAACACCACCTTTTTAAAACAAATTTATGCCTATTGTTTCATTTGTCATAACTGTTCGTAACGGCGAAGCTTATCTGGAAAAATGTATCGATAGCATCCTGGGCCAAACACTTAAAGATTTTGAATGCATTATCCTGAATAATGGGTCTACCGACCGGACACCGGAGATTTTAAAGCAGTGCACCGACCCTCGATTCAAAATTATTCATCAGGAAGATTTAGGGGTTTCCAGATCTCTTAATAAAGGCATCCACTTGTCAGACTGTGACTTGATAGCGCGCCTGGATGCCGATGATTTACCCTCTGCCCAGAGACTCGAAAAACAGACGATGTTCATGATTGAGAATCCTCAAGTGGTCCTTTGCGGATCCCGGTTTCGTGAACTGATCGGCGTTAATAGCTTCGCTCAAAAAGTTACTTTTATTGAAACTGATAAAGCCATAAAAAAATCGCTAAGCCTCTTCAATCCATTCGCTCACAGTACGGTAATGTTTAGAAAAAAACCTTTCATCGAATCCGGAGGTTACAACGACCAACTCAAATATGGACTGGATTACGAATTATGGCTACGAATGCTTACTCTTGGAGAGGGCCACAATCTGAAGGATGAATTATGCACTATACGGTTGACCGAACATTCGCTCTCTTATCAGAATAAAAGAAGGCAGAAGCTTGAGGGACTTGTAATTCGTTGGAATGCTTTTAAAAAATTTGGAGGAAATCCTGCGGAGGCCTTTTACTACTTGATAAAGAGTCTTATTGGATTAATATTTCCGTCCATAAACTACTTCAATAGATAGAAATTCTTCTCTGTGAGAGCTATAAATGGAAGAGTTTTTGACAAGATTTTAAATATCCCTGTTGTGGGTACTCATCTTGGTTTCTGCTATGAAAATTTGTCGCATTAAAGCAGTGGTTTTATTTATTAGTTGAAAAGTGACTACTCAGCTTGCATGAGTACATAAACTAAGGATATAGTGAAGGCCCCTTAAAAATTTTAAGAACTACTACAGATACTATAAATTCTCCTGAGAACTTACTCTTTTTAGGATATAAATATCACACTTTCATAAAGCATTTTCCGATGAAAAAAATTTTTTATGTCCACGGAACTACTTTGCCTGGTGGCGGGCCCGAGCACATATATCAATTGATCAAAAAATTAAACCGAAACGAATGGGAACCCTCTCTCTGCACTAAAAAGAACGGGGCCTTTTGGGAAAAGTTTTATTCGATGAGAATAAAACTATACGATCTTTCGCTCCAAAAACTTTCCTTACTCACGTTTTTTAAACTTTTCTTTATTTTAAAAAAAGAACGCCCCGACTTAATACATACCCACGGAAAAGGCCCCGGGCTCTACGGAAGAATTATCGGCAAGTTTTTGAGTACCCCCGTAGTACATACATTCCACGGTTTCCATTATGAAGACTTACCATATTTGACACGGTGGTTACATCTGCTAGTAGATTCTTTTCTTTCTCTCATTACAGCCAAACATATATTTGTTAGCACTGGGGAAAAAAACCGAGCTCGAAAAATAAAATTTTTAGATGAGCGTAATTCCACAGTAATTCATAATGGAGTCGACTGTGAGCACATCCAAAATCTTTCTATCGAAAAAAATAAAATTTTCACATCTATTGGATGTGATGACTGGAAACACAATAAAATTCTGGGAACTATTTCAAGAATCTCTCCCGAAAAGGGCATGCACAATCTCTTGTCTGCCTTTTCTAAAGTAATTCAGAAGATACCTGATCTAAGATTAGTTATTGTTGGAGGCTATCCTGAAGAACACAAAAATTACTTCCTAAAGATAAAAAATTTAATTAAAAAAAAAGATTTGGCGGAGCACGTCCGTATTCTCGGATATAGAAAGGATGCTCTGGAGATTTTAAAGTGCATGGATTTTTATATTTCATCTTCGCTGAGTGAAGGACTACCAATCAGCATACTAGAAGCGATATCCTCTAGGATTCCGATAGTAGCAACAGAAATCCCAGGAAACAAAGATATTCTGCGCAATTCAGCCTTCGGTATACTAGTGGAACCAAATTCACCGGAATGCTTATCTTTGGGAATCATCAGAATAACCCAACTGACGCAAAATGAACTGAATGTCCTCACTCGAAACGCCTACAACCGAATAAAAAAAGAATTTTCAGTTGAAGAAATGACTAGCAAAACCGTCCTGCTTTACAAAAAACTTCTACGCAAGAACGACGCTTACGAAGCGTACTAACCATTATTTAATCTAGAGGGGGAACTTCTAAAATTTTCCAGTAATATTTTTTCTATGGAGTTTGAATTCGGTAATAGGTAGTCAAACCGCTATTACTCCTACTATAAAACCCTGACAGCTTCTGATTGTCTGCAGTCTCAGCATAAATACAACCTACACGAGAAAGGTTTTCCTCTTTAAGATTTGATAGAATTTTATTCTCGTAGCCCTCAACATCAATTTTTAATATATCTACTAATTGGTGTAGATTTAAAATTTTTGCCAAATACTGGTTTGCAGAAACCACATCAACTGATACTATTTTTTGAGGATCCCATTGCGAAAAATGGGGTGCTCCTCCCTTAATTAAACCTCCATATCTCCCTGTATCATCAAGCGCAAAGTCAAACTTCCCATCTTCTACCCCAACGGCGCACTCCTTTAGTTCATACCTTTTCTCAAATCCTATTAGATTTTTTTTAAGTCTATCTATGTTACGAGGCACTGGCTCAAATAGATAAACCTTTACATTTTGATTGCGGGTCAAGAAATAAAGTGCGCTCAAACCAATATTCGAACCAAAATCCACAACCACGGAAATATTCTCAGAGGCGCCATAATCTAGCTTCCCAAAACATTCCACGAAAGTTATAAGATCATGGTGACTAAATGCTGTAGCCGACTGCAACCCTAAAGGAGTGCGTACATAAATTTTTTTGGGGTAATTACCCACTTCAAATACGTACCGAACTAATACGTCTAAAGGACTTTTAAAAAGAAACAAGATGTTGATAAAGGCCCGATAGAAAGATTTTTTAAATAAAGCTGCTGAAAAACTTTTAATAGAGTGTTGGCTCACGGTTTAATCTAACTCATCATCAAATTAATAAATTAACAAAGGAACAAAAACTAATACGATTATCACAATAAACAACAAACAAATTCTAAAACTTTTTAATAGGCTCCAACAAAAAACTTAGCCATCAAATCACAATATTCACAAAATTTGTCAGGAGCATCTATCTTGTTTGCATGAGCTCTAAAATTGTTTGATAAAATTGGATAAGAATATCTAAATCTTTTTTATTACTATATTCCCACTTTTTATGGCAGCTCTTAACAAATTTTAAACCGTCTTTTCTTAGATAAGCTTCTCCACACTAAACAACACGCTTTAGCTTATTAACACATAAAGGAAGAAGTCCATTGAGCCAAAGCTTTAAGTAGTCAACTTTACCACTATCTCTTTTCTGATTAATTGGAATCCGTGGTAGTTTATTTAGGAGACCCTCATGTTCTGGGAAAATATTTCCTATACTGCTGGTTGTCGAAGTCTTAAACCCGCATTTCTTTGCAATTCTGAACTCTCTCTGCCCCACCTCTCTTGATGTTCCAAAGGGATAAGAAAAATGTTCCACTTGTTGGCTCGTTTTTAACTCAATTTTATCCCGCGAACCCTCCATTTCTTCTAAGACAGCTGCCTCAGAAAGTTTGTTCAAGACATGATGTCTTATGGTATGTGCTCCTATTTCGACTAAAGGGTCCTCGCTCATTTCTCGGATCTGATTCCAACTCAACGCTAATTCAGAAGTTTTCTCCCTAAAATTGATATTACTAAAATTTTTAAAAATTTGTTGTATGCGAAAATTAAGATTTTCTGGGGAGCCACTTATAATCAATCTATGAATTTCTTGGTAGACCCATTCTTTTTCATAATAAGTCTTACAATTATAGTTATATCTTCTCCCATTGAATTCAAATTCAATTCGCTCCACCTTCAATATTAGATCCTCAAGAAGATACCACCACAAAATTGCTTCCCCATCGGGTAACTGGGTTGTCACATATACTGTAAAAGGGATCCCATATTTTTTAAAAACAGGATAGGCATATAGGTAGTTATCAATATAGCCATCATCAAAGGTAAATACGGCAAATTTTTTACAACTATTGCCCGTTTTGAGAATTTGTGATGCTCTAGTCATTGAAACGATTTCATAATTATTTTGGCTCAAAAATCGTATCGTGTTTTCGAGGTATTCTGGAGTTACTTCCAAACCCGCATTGCCCCTTATTCTAGGTTTAGGCGTTCCGGGACATACACGGTGAAAAGTCAAAATACTACCTAACCCACAATAAAAAGGCTTCGACAAGAGATAACTTCGAGAGTGAAAAAGTAGTGGGAAAATTAGGTTTGCAGTTGTTCGTTTTATAATTTTGGAATAGACCATGAATACCTTATATAGGGCATCAACCTTTTACGATAGGGTACATTAATATAATTTTGTCCTAATGAAACTAATTTGTAAACCCGAGCTTTTGATAATAACTGCTTCTTAATACCAATTTTTATAAAAGTGTGACCATCTATAAAAATCTCCTTTAAAAAATTACTACTTATTTAACCCCTATACTCTTTAATTGTAACCGCATCTTGGTTTAAGTTTATTTAACAGATTATTTTAGTTGTCTGCAAAATTTATACAGTCTAGAATGTCATATCAGGCTAAATGGTTAACGTAGGTATAATGTCGTACGTTTTGGTAAATTTTCCTATAATATTATAATACTGCATGAAGGATATTAATGGTTACTTTCATAATATCTTGGCAAGAGTATACCTCCGCCTTCACGAAATAATTAAAATGGGAGATTCGATAGCCACATTCGAAATAGAAGACCTTTTCCAAGGCAAAGAGTTTTCCTTTGAAAAAAAAATATCTTTCAGTGACGTTAACATGTTTGCAAAGTTGACCGGCGACAATAGTCCTTTACATATGGAAGATCAATTTGCACGTGAGCGTGGTTTCAAAGGTAGAGTAGTGCATGGCGGTCTTCTGGTAGGTTGTATATCGCAATTAGTAGGGGTACATTTTCCTGGGAAAAACTCCATCATCCAAACTCTTGATATAAAATTTTCTCACCCCGCCTATATTGGAGACCTTTTAAAAATTCACTCTATAATTGACCAAGTATCAGAAAGCGTGAAAACAGTTATTATTAAGCTCGCTATTACGAATCAGGAGACAGGGGAAATTCTTCTAAAAAGCAAAATGCAAGTAGGTTTCACTAACTAAGAATTTCCAATGGAAAAATACGACTTAATTCTAATTTCTCAATCCGATTTGGTCGATTACTCAGGCTATTCTAACCTCCCGTTAGATCGTGTTGACTTATATGCCTCTCTAGTTTACCCGAGAATGGTTTATTTTAAGGGCGGATTTCGATCTCACTTGGATGTTTTAAACTCTATTAAAAATAATAAATTCTACTCTGAATGTTCACCTGAAGAACGGAGAAATTCATTAAATATTTGGAACCTTCCTGGGTTTAGTGGGATTCATATTGCCAATTATCTTTTACAGTTTGGCATTCATACCAAAGTTATTAATAACTATGACTCTGAGTTTGATCAATTAGAGGAAGTTTATAATTTTTCTCGCAATAGCGGAAGATCTCCTCTTGTAGGGATTTCGAGCACATTTTATCTTTCTTATAAAGAAATCAAAAGACTTTCCAAAGAATTGAGAAAAATAGACCCGAATATGAAAATTCTTGTTGGAGGAGCTTTCGCCAATGCTGAAACCATCAATAAAGATGCCGGAGGTTTCGAACAGCACATGCGAAGATGCAAGGTTAACTACGTTCTTCATGCTTTTAACCCAGAAGAAGATTTAAAAAATTTAATTCTACAAAAAAGACAAGGAAAACCTTTAAAACACATAAAAAATCTTACGTATCTAGAAAATAATAATTTTGAGACAGCTGGTTTTTACTGCACTGAAAGCGAGTGGCATGATCCTGTATTAAATAAAACTCCTGCATTGTGGGATGGGATCGACCTACCATTCCTTAATAAGACGATTCAAATGCGGACAGTTTCTGGGTGCTCTTTTTCCTGTGCATTTTGTTCCTATCCATCTACAGCAAAAGGATTGCACACTACAGAATTAGAGTTGGTTGAAAAGCATCTTCAAAAAATTTTAAACATCAAGAAGGTTAAGACGATTATATTTTTGGATGACACGTTTAATGTCCCTGTGGATCGTTTTAAAGGTTTATTAAAAATATTCAAAAAATACAACTTTGAATGGTTTTCTTTTCTTAGAGTCCAATATGTCGACGATGAGATAGCTCGAGATATGAAAGAATCGGGGTGCATAGGTGTTTATCTCGGAATTGAATCTGCAAGTGATGCGATTTTAAAAAACATGGACAAGAGGGTTACTCGGGCTGATTTTTTAAACGGCATTAAGCATTTGAAAAAATATGGCATTATAAGCATGGGAGCTTTTGTTTTAGGATTTCCTGGAGAAACAGAAGAAACATTGAATGAAAACTTAAGCTTTATAAAGATGTCTGGTGTCGAATTCTATACATTTAAAGAATTCTATTACATGGAGAATACACCTGTTCATGAAAAGCGAGATGAATTTGGGTTGTCTGGGATTGGCTCCAAATGGAAGCATAAAACCATGGCATATGAAGATATACATCCAAAAATTATTCAAATGTTTAAAAAAATCAAAAGCAGTGTTTTCATCGATGCCGACACAAGCCTCTGGTATATTGCATACCTTTACGACCAAGGTTACTCCATTAACGAAATTATTTCTCTTCAGAAAGAAATTAACTCAGTCGTTCATGATCAGATTGAAGGTAAATATAGCGATTACCACCCTGCCTTTAATCGGATACAAAATCTATTGGGTACCGTTTGTGATCATGCCGCATCATAATAAATTCAAAGATCCCTGCTAGAAGACAAACAGTTTAAAACGACTTCCTCTTGTAAAAATCGATGGAATGTCTAAAACAAAATTTATAATTTTTAGAGACTATTTTGTGAACGATAAGATACAAACTATTTCACTCAAAACCATTAAAGAAGATATCCAAAATGGCCATTTTTCAAAAGCTTTCAAAACTCTCGCCACTCTTTCCGAGCCGGAACATGACTTCACGCTCCAATCTAGGTATGCTGCGTTATTCCAGTCTATACCCCCAGAAGAGTTAGAGCTTAAGGGTTTGCGGTTGGCAATATTAGCTACCAGTACCGTTGATCATTTTATTGATGTTTTAAAATTCTGGCTAGCTAAACAAGGTTTTCGGGTTGAAGTTTTTTCTTCACCTTTCGACACAGTACACCAGACTGTCCTTGACTCAACAAACGCTCTGTACGAATTTGCACCTGAGTTTGTTTGGTTTTTTAATAATTATCGTGATGTAACATTTTCTGTCTCATTCGGCGCCAACCAAAACGAATGTGATACTGCCATTAATGACACGGTAAAAAAGTTTACAGAACTTTGGAAAATCATACAAAAAAATCTACCTTGCCATATCTTGCAAAATAATGTTGACCTGCCTAATTTTAGAGTATTTGGTAACCTCGAGGGTTCAGTGGCTTGGTCTCAAACCAACCTTCTTCGTAAATTCAATCTTTGCCTAGCTTCTGCATCCAGATCGGGTGTTACTATTTTTGACATGGAGTATCTTTCCTCCTTATTTGGAAAAAATTCTTGGCACGACGCTCGTTACTGGCATCATTCCAAACATGCCTTCTCTCTAGATGCCTGTGGCCTGGTATCTTCACAAGTAGGAGCATTGATCGGTGCAGGAAAGAGGGGCGGAAAAAAATGCCTCGTTGTAGACCTTGATAATACATTATGGGGTGGAGTCGTCGGTGATGATGGACTAAATGGGATTAAACTTGATAATGGAGCAGAGGGAGAAGTATTCCTAAATTTTCAAAAGTATCTACTCGCACTTAAGGAAAGGGGCATATTACTTTCTATTTGCAGTAAGAACGATGAAGATACCGCTCGGGACGTTTTTTTGACCCACCCAGACATGCTGATAAAATTGGATGATATCGCTGTATTCAAAGCTAACTGGAATAACAAACCCGATAATATTCGAGATATTGCTGCCACCCTTAATATTGGGCTTGATTCCATAGTCTTTGTTGATGACAACCCAGTCGAACGTCAATTGGTCAAAAAACTTTTACCTGAGGTAGCCGTCGTCGACCTCCTTGAAGATCCAACATCCTATATAAAAGCAATCGACCGAGAAGGATTTTTTGAATCTCTAGCCTTTTCCAATGAAGATGCAAATAGAAATCTACTATATAAACAAAACACCGTAAGGACCAAACACCAAAACCAATTTGATAACATCGACGAATTTCTCAATAGCTTAGAGATGGAATCCGAAGTTGGGCCGGTTAGTGAACTCTATCTACCAAGGTTCGCACAACTCATTAATAAGAGTAACCAGTTTCATCTTACAACAACGCGCTACACGGAAACTCAAATCAGATCAATGATCAACAATAATATGACCATCCTACGTTATTTTCGATTAAAAGATAACTTTGGAGATAACGGCTTAATCTCTTCTCTCATTATTAAGCGCCAAGCTAAAATTTTATTTATCGATACTTGGGTTATGAGTTGCCGTGTTCTTTCAAGGGGCATGGAAGAATTTATTTTCAGTGAAATTATAACCATGGCCAAATGTTTAAAATCAACCATGGTTAGAGGAAAATATCTACCATCAAAAAAAAATAAATTGGTATCTTCTCTTTATGAGCGTCTTGGCTTCAAACTAATCAAAAAAGAACCGGATGGCGCATCGTACTGGGAACTAAATATGAAGGAACCGTTACCAAAAGTTAGCCATACAATTAAACGTACTAAAAGTAAAGATTTAGACCTAGAGAATTGGAGGTGAAGATTTGGAGCGCCAAGAGATAATAAATAAAATGAATACTATTTTTTGCGAAGTATTCGACGATGATTCTTTAAAAATTTCCGACAATATGACTTCAGCTGATATTGAAGAGTGGGATTCGCTGAATCATATCACCCTTGTAGTAAATATTGAAAAAGTATTCGGTCTAAAGTTGAATTTATCCGAGGTCGGGAAATTAGAAAATATTGGCGCAATGATCGAGCTGATATTGAAAAAGAAAAATTTACAGCTTGGCTAGCGGACCTTATTTAGATCATTCCCCTTGCTAACTTCCCTCTAAAAATTAAAGACATGAATTGATTTTTAAAAGGCTTCTTATTTTTTATGATAACTGTTAAAAAAGCCACAATAAAGGACGTCGACAAACTCCTACCCCTATTGCTCGAACTAGATAACATTAATCAAACCCAGAAGGAATGGAAAAGTCTATTTAAATTTCACTGGGATAACAGTCAAAACTATTTCGGTTATGTAATGTACGATGGAGATAAGGCTGTTGGATTTTTGGGATTATTATTTAGCCGCCGAGTTGTTAATGGTCAGCCAAATAATTTTTGCAACATAACCAGTTGGATAGTGAAAAATGAATACCGGAGGCAAAGCCTGCATCTTCTTCTTCCGGTTCTTGAACTTGACAACCAAACTATCACAGTCCTCACCTGCAACGCTGGAACATACTTTATTACTAAGAAATTAGGTTTTATAGACCTTGAACTTGGTCAACGGGTAATCCCTCCATTACCCTTTTTACCAAAATCAAAGCCATCTACTAATATTATATTTGATCGCTCAGAGATAGAAAAAAAACTTCAAGGGGAAGCACTAAAAATATATTATGACCATCGTAATTTAAACTGCTCCCATATTTTGATTTGTGGTCTGGAAGGAATATGCTATTTAGTTGGGGCTCGAACTAATAAAAAAAATGTTCCTTTGCTTCATATTCATTATATGAGCGATCATCGAGTTTTTTTATCTCATGTTAGAGCGGTTTCAGGGCGCCTTTGTTGGCAGGCAAAAGTAGCCGGGTTGTTAGTGGATGAAAGGCTATTACAGGGAGAGACTATTTTCCCTTCAATTCATTTTAGCCTACCGAATCCTAGAGTTTATAAATCGGACACATTGAAAAGCAATGATATAGATCTGCTTTATTCAGAATATCAAATCTTAAATTTATAAGGAGAGAATTGATCTAAACCTTCTATGATTTACAAATGAGATATTACCCAACCACACCAAGCCTATTAATTTAGGTTATTTTTTTCGACGAATTTTTATAAATAAATTTAGTATTGTTCGATAAATTATCGTTCAAAATTATAAATGACTTGAAAGCTAATTATGGCAATGTTGCATCACCCATTAAGCCAAGAATTTTTTGAGCAAAATGGTGAGCCGAATCGGCGCCTTGCCCTAATATTATTTTGTCAATACGTGTAACTGGGATATCAATACAAACGGCATTAAGTTTTTTTAATTCCACTAGAGTTTCTTCATCTCGCGGCAGAGGAATTTCTCCATTTACTAACGACGCCCTAATCAAAACCACAAGCGCTGACCCTATAGCTCCAATAATTCTTCCGGATCGGTAGTGATCCGTAAGAATTTGGGGAACAATTGGATCATTCCAAAGTGATTTTTTGGCGCCTTTGCCACCAATAACAATTACAGCATGGTATTTTCCTTTGATTCCTGGTTGCTTATTCCAATCTACGATCATTCCGTCTGGTTGAAACTTTTCTTTATTTGAACTCCTGGCTTCTTGGCCAGATTTTGAAAGAACAATAACATTAGCGCCGACTTGTTGCAAAACTGCTCTAACTCCGTTAAGCTCCTGCCCACAAAACTGACTTTTAGATATAATAATTAAAATATTTTTTTTCGATAAATTA
>JABHTG010000124.1 GCA_018697205.1 Nitrospina sp.
AAGCACATGGCTTAGAGTGTGCAAACATCAGCGATGATAAAAAAAGATTGGCGTGCTTTGATGGTTTATCAAGTAATACAAAAAAGGTAGATAAGGTTTCTAATAACCAAGTAGAAATGAATATAAAAAGATTAAAAAAAACGGGGTCTTGCAACGAATGCGACCTGACTGGTGCAAACCTATCAGGTTTTTCTATAGGGAGTGTTGTTCAACTGAGAAGAGCTATTTTAAGCAGTGGCTAAATACTTAAATGTTCCCGAAGAGATATTTGAGGGCTTGATTGAATCTTGGTCAAAGCACGAATATATCCAAAACAATATAGTTGACAAGTTTAAATGGGAAGAATGTTACGGCCCATTTTTCTCATATAGGGGCGGAAAGCAGGGATTAGCTAGAGAGCAGAAGAAAGCGCAGGACAGGGTAAATAGAAGGACCGAAAGAAATGAAGAGATTAAAGAGGTCATTGAATTTCTGTTCAATAAGCTTTCACCTTATAAAATTGAGAGCTTTTTTAACTCCCCCTCATTTTCAAATAAATACAAGGAACAGTTGAAATATTTGATTTTAAGTTGTGCTGCTTGGGATTTAGGTTCTGGCAATGTTAACGCGGAATGGAACCATGTGTTAAAGCAATATCCAGAACTTTTTGAAAAAGTAATGCTAATTCTTAAAAAAGAAAAAAAACGTGGTGTTATTAATAGAAAAGGAAATGTTTACTTGTACTTTTATAAAAGTAGCATTATCAAGTCTATGAGAAATGAAGCTTGGATTAGAAAGGGCAAATGGCTCAATAATTAACTCGCTCAGCATAAAACATATAGATATGTTAATTCTGCTCAAACGATGGTAAGCAATGGAACTATTCTATTACAAGTAGGGTTTGATTTAATCCAATTTGCCCTTCATTTGTTACCCATACTGTTACCCACAACAAAAAATGGGCTACGGTCTAACCCGTAACCCATTGTTTTAAATGGTCGGGGCGAGAGGATTCGAACCTCCGACCCCCTGCTCCCAAAGCAGGTGCGCTAGCCAGGCTGCGCCACGCCCCGATATTTTTCCTAGCCTAGTGCATCTTGGTCATTTTCTTTCTTTGTTCTGCTGTCAATAGGTTGAGAAGTTGTATCTTGGCATCAATCATCGCCATGATTTTATTAGTTTTCGAAGAAACGATTTTTGCTCCTGCAGCACGAATTTTTGTTTCATCAACTTTTCCAGAGTGGACCTGAAGATCCAGTTCCACGTGCGCTATTTTATGATCAGCCATAGCTTGAATTATTTTCTTTTTAAAATCTGCATCCAACTCTTTTATCGTCTGAATCTGCGCATCAGTCAAACCCAATTTATTCTTATAATGCATAACGTGTTTAAAAGGGCTATGGCCATGTCCTCCGTGCGAACCTTTTTTGTGACCGTAAGATTTTCCATGTCCACCCTTGTAGGAATGGTTACTTTTTCCGTGACCCGATTTTCCGTGTGAATAGGATTTTGATTTGCTACCTTCGGATTTCTTGTGGCTATAGTCGTGTTTTGAATTGCCATGAGAAGAGTAGACTTTGCCATCACTATGACTTCCAGATACATGACCTGAGTAATCCTTCGATCCATGTGTATACGATTTGCTCTTGCTACCTTCAGATTTTTGATGACCAACTCCATACCCAATAGCAGACCCTTTTTTTCTTTGATCCTCTGCATAATTAAAACTTCCAGTACTGCCGGTTCCTTTCAAGCTTTCCATTCCTTTCGCGTCTGGGTCTGCAATGGCTAAGCTTGCATAAATCAATGTACAAAGAAAAGAAAAGATTGTTAGATTCGCTAATCTCGGTATAAGCGTTAACATGAATTTCTCCTAACTTTATTAAACAGTATTATTATTGTTTTAAAAAAATATGGCGCGCCTGGCAGGATTCGAACCTGCGACCTACGGATTCGAAGTCCGGCATTCTATCCAGCTGAACTACAGGCGCAATATTCAAAAATTTGGGGCGAGCGACGGGATTTGAACCCGCGACCACTCGGACCACAACCGAGAGCTCTACCAACTGAGCTACGCCCGCCGTTTCGCTTACAACGATATCAAACCTTCGGGTAAGGTTTCAGAGTTTAATAGATTGCTACCTCATTGTAAAATAAAAATTTACCTTCAATTTAGATATTTGAAATCAATCAAACTAGCTGCCCTGGAGCAATACCCCTATCCCGTAAATTTATGTAACTATTTGATTACCCTGAGGTGACTCCGGTCTTTTTTTGTCGTACCTGATTGCTCTTTTTTTGATTTCTTCAACTGAATCTCGCCATTTCGTACTGTTAGTTTTGACTCAGTAGTAGTTGTTTTCAAATTTGCACCAACCTGCAGCTTTAAATCTGTTGGAAAACTTTCTTCCCAGACCTGTCCTTTTTTACTTTCAGGCTCATGAATTGCCCAAACGGCCTCAAAAGGAATAACACATTTATGAGACCTTCCTCCAAAAGAAAGGGTAGCAAAAATCCCTGTTTCTTGAACATCAAATGGCCGCCTAAAATTTAAGTTGAATACAAGGCCAAGAGCTGGATTATCTTTATGTGTATTAGGTACATCTACCTCTGTATAACGCGCATCCAGACAAACCATTGCATCACCTTCACTTAGAAGCTGAATCAAAATGTCATACTTATTTTTATTCTCACTTTCCATATCTTAAATTACCACAACCTGTACTACACCCAAAAACATTTTTAGAAGTTCTTCAGTTGCCGAGAATAGGCCGAGAATGATACTATTTACTTCATAATTATTATAACCAAATAAAATTATTCATCAAAAGGTCGTGTCATGCTGAAAACAGGAGCTCTGACAATAATCACAATATTAACTCTCCTAGTTAGTACCGAGGCCCTGACCTTCGCGGATGAAGTTAAAACTATCAATGTTTTAAAAGACGTCTATACGATTACGGGTGGTGATGGGGTAGATTCCAACACTACATTCATTATAACGAAAGAAGGTGTCATAATTATTGATACGAGACCAACTCCATCAGAAGCCAGAAAAGTACTTAAAGAAATACGAAAGCTTACCGATCTCCCCATCGTGTACACAATTAATACCCACTACCACGGCGATCATACTTTCGGGAACCAAGTTTTTAAAAGTAGTAAGTCTATTATTGCGCATAAAAACGTTCGCAACACACTTATAAAGTCAGGACAAGACCACTTATCACTCTTCAAAACTTTTGGCTTGCCGGGAATGGATGAAGTAGAAGTTACCCCACCTAATATTTTATATGAAAAAGAAATGGAGATTTGGCTAGGTGGATACCGGTTACAATTGATACACCATGGTAAAGGACATACTAATGGCGATACCATAATCTTCATCGATCAGTTACGCACGGTAATTACCGGCGACCTGGTGTTTAATAAAAAAATACCCTACATGGCTGACGCTTATATCGAAGATTGGATCAAATCTTTAAAATATATCGAATTACTTAAAAACGAGACTGTGATTCCTGGGCATGGTCCAATCGGTGGGCGCCCTACTGTCATCGCTATGAAGCATTATCTAATAGACTTAAAGGAGAATGTTCTCCAACAGTTAAACGATAAAAAGTCCCTTGAAGAAACCCAAAGTGCAGTCGAACCAATTTTACGAAAAAAATATAAGGACTGGAAGCAACTAGACTGGATCAAGGGTAATATTGAACGTGCGTGGCAGGAATACAGCTCGAAAGAAAAAAGCGTAGCCTTTTAGCTACTATTACTCCTTAATAATACCCTTCTTCTCCCAGTATTCCCGTAGAGTATGTTTCGCATCGATGAGAGTATCGAGGTATGTATGGTTTGCTGGAATCATTGGCATTACATGCCCATGAGACTTATCATTGTAAGGGTACTTGACATCAAGAACATAGGGGCCCTTATGCTTTAACATGCGTTTGAGAGCAGGTAAAACTTCCTGAGGCTTACTTATACTCTCTGATTTAACTCCAAAAGCATGAGCGATTTCTGCAAAATTCGCATCTCCTAAATACGTATGCCCTCGAAGTGACTTATAAAACCTATCTTCCCATTGAGCTACCATTCCAAGGTGCGCATTATTGAGAACAATGTTTTTCACAGGTATATTTTCCATCTTGAGAGTCTGTAGTTCTTGAATGTTCATCAAAAAACTTCCATCTCCCTCAATATTAATTACTTGTCTCTTTGGGCAAGCCACCTGAGCTCCCATAGCAGCAGGCAAACCAAATCCCATTGCACCTAACCCAGATGAACAAAGCCACCTAAACGGTTCATTAAAATCCCAAAACTGTGCTGTCCACATTTGGTGCTGACCAACACCAACGGACACGATTGCATCTTTATCAGCAAGCTTGGTTAATTCGGAGATCAAATGTTGAGGGACAATATCCTTTTTATTTAATTCATATGTCAGCGGAAATTCTTTTTTCCATTTATCAATTTGCTTGATCCACGGGGCAAGATTTTTTTTTGGCTCTATCCTATCGTTCATCATCTTGAGAGCTTGCTTAACATCCCCTTGGATCGGTATATCTATCTCAATATTCTTATTAATTTCAGATGCATCAATATCTACCTGAATAAACTTAGCTCCTTTACAGAATTCAGACAATTTTCCCGTCACTCGATCATCAAATCGAACACCCAAGGCTATAACTAGATCAGCATGGTTCATTGCTATATTTGCATAAATAGCACCATGCATCCCAAGCATTCTGAGAGACAATTTATCTGTGGAAGGGTATGCCCCCAAACCCATTACCGTTGTTGTAACTGGTATTCCTGTTTTTTTTACAAATGCCCTCAGTTCACTCGAAGCGCGAGCGGAAATTATTCCACCACCAGCATAGATAATCGGAGACTTAGCCTCATTGATGGCGTTGATAGCTTTTTTAACTTGCATTACTGAAGGCTGTAAGTTTGGTTTATATCCGGGGCAGTCAAATTTGACGTTAAAGTCTGGAACTATCTCTTGCTGCTGAATATTTTTGGGAATATCGACAAGAACCGGGCCTGGACGACCTGACTTAGCAACTTCAAACGCCTCATGTATCACCCGTGGAATATCAGCAAGATTCTGTACCAGATAGCTATGCTTAACCATGGGGAATGTTGCACCAACTATATCTGTTTCCTGAAATGCATCGCTTCCTAAAACCGTAGAGGGAACCTGACCCGTAATAGCAATCAGTGGAATAGAATCCATCTTAGCATCCATGATACCGGTAAGAAGATTTGTGGCACCTGGACCTGAAGTCGCAAGACATACCCCAATCTCGCCAGTACTCCGCGCATAACCGCCTGCGGCAAAAGATCCTCCTTGTTCATGACGAGGCAAAACCATGCGAATTTTTTTACTTTGGGTAAGCCCCTGGTGAATTTCCATCGAGGCTCCACCTGGATAACCAAAGATCACCTCCACACCTTCATTTTCTAGTGCTTTTACGAGTATATCCCTACCCTTCATAGGTCGACCTGATGGCGTTTTAACGTTCTTCAACGCAACCAAATTTTTACCCTTTAATTTTCGTTTTTTCGTCTCCATAGGCCAATGAAAACCATAACTTAATTGAATTATCTTGTCAAACTCTAACGCGGGAACAATCTGAAATCCAACTCATCTCAATTACTCCTTATTCAATATCTCCAGCGCTGCTCCTTCGCGCAATCCATATTCACTAACCACCAACAAATCACATTCAAAAATCCTCATAGTTTCCAGCACTAGTGCTCCTCCAGCAATGATTAAATCCTCACGCCCCTTTTCCATTGCTTTTATTACCATCCGTCCAGCAAGAGATCTATTCCTCAAATCTTCCAACAGTTCCTCGACTCGTTTAAAAGTAAGACTTACTCCATGAATTTTTTCAGAATCATAAGGGTTAACGCCACCATCTATTGCAGCAAGTGTAGTAACAGTGCCTGCTGTACCTATAAGCACTTCAGGTGAAAAACCTAAAAATTTTTCTTTAACTAATTTAAGTTCTCCGCGTAAATAATTTTCCAATGCCTTATATTCATTCAAGTCTACGGGGTGATGTGAAATGAACTTTTCTGTCAGCCGAACCGCTCCTAACTGGGTTCCAACGGACGAAACAATTTCTCTACCCCTAGCCAAAATAAACTCTGTGCTCCCTCCTCCAATATCAAATGCCAATACATCATTTTTAATATTTGGCAATTGCCACAGCACTCCTTTTACCATCAAGTCTGCTTCTTTTTCCCAGGGAATAACTTCAATTTCTAAATCTGCCTCTTTCTTTACCCTTAAAACGAACTCTTTCTGGTTACCAGCCTCTCTTACAGCACTAGTAGCTACAGCAATAATTGTTAAAGGTTCAAACTTTCGGCACTCATTCCTAAATTTGGTAAGCACTAAAATAGTTTCGTCCATCCTATCGTCCAGAAGCTTTTTCGTTGTATCCATACCCTTACCCAATCGGGTAATTGCTCTGGATTGACTTATTTCTTTTAAGCTCCCATTTGGCCTAGCTTCTAGAATAAGCAGTCGAACTGTATTGGTACCTATATCGATTGATGCTACACGACTCATAACTTCAACCGAGGAATGATGTATTCGCTATCTAGAGTAAAAAGGAGATAAAATCCAAGGGATGAAAAAAACAGAAAAGGACCCCACGCTGCAAAAAAAGGGCTAAAAAATCCGCTAAAACCAAGAGAAATTCCCATAGCATACAAAAATGAAAACACAAACCCCATCGCCATATTAATCCCGATACAAAACAACACGCCTCCGTGGCGACTCGAGCGTAAAGAAAGCGGTATAGCTAGAAGTGCCAATACAATACTAATAAATGGATATGATATTTTATGATAAAGCTCTACCCTATTTTTTAAAACATCTTTCCCCTCTAATGCCATCTCTTGAATTTCCTTGTATAATTCTCTTAAACCCATCTCATCACTGTGCACAACTATATTTCTCACAAGATCATCAGGAGTTTCCGAAACTGGAATAATTTTTTTATCAAAGTATTCTGTTGTACTTTTCCCTTCATAATCAAAAGTCCTTATAAAACCATCAATAAAATCCCAATGCGCCTCACTCCAAATCACTTCCTTCACGTCAATTCGTTTTTTAATTTCCCCATTATCGAATCTATAAAAAATCCTCACCCCGCTCACTTTTTCTTCTTCTGGATTAAACTGACTAATATTCCAAATGGCTTTGTCTTTAGCCACAAACCATAGTTGCGCGGCCGAAGGCTCTTTAAGAATGTAAGTATCTCCATACTTCTGATTTCCTTGAACTTTAACCTTAAAAATATAATTCATCTTCTTGGTTGCAGAGGGAACTATATACTCATTGCTTGCAAGTACTAGAAAAGCGATCACAAAAGATGCACCTATAATTGGAAGAGTAATCCCCACAATACCTATTCCACCAGCTTTCATGGCAATGATCTCGTTATCACGTGCTAAAATCGCTAAAGTGATAACGGTCGCAAGTAAGACAGCCTGCGGTGCCATATAAAAAGCAATGCCCGGTACCTTACAAATATAATAGAAAATAAGATCTGAATAAGGCATATCCCGACGAATAAATTCATCTACCCGTTCAAAAAAATCAACAATAAGAAAAATTCCAATGAGACCTGCCGCTGACGACACATAGCAATAGATAAATCTTCCTAAAACGTAACGTTGTAGTAAAGACATCATAATTTAAAAGCCTCGTTCCTATCCAACCCAGGAATGTGCTTTAGAAACACCCTCTCTATAGAAGTATCTTTAAACTGATTCCTTAAGGCCTTCCGAACGTAGTGAAGCGTAGGGGCAATGAAGCCTTTATATCTATTATTATTTTTCTTAACACTCTGGTATGCAAAGGTTCCTATCGCTTTGAGATTTCTTTGAATAGACATCTCGTCAAATACTTGTCCAAACTTCTCTCGGTCAACTTTCCGTCCTTCTTCTTTTTCCTTTAATTGAATATAAAAATCAACCAACTCGTCAGTCAACACGTCATCAATCTGCGCATATGAATCTCTAAGCAAAGACACTAAATCATACTGACAAGGACCCATACGAGCATCCTGAAAATCGATAAGAATCAATCCCTTCTGATTAAACATAAGGTTGCGCGAATGGTAGTCCCTATGAGTAAAGCAAAGTTTCTCAGCCGCAAGCGATTCGCAAATAGGAGTAAAAGCATCAACTAACTCTTTTCTAGCTATGCTTTCAAGTGGAGTCTTGCAGAGTCTATCTACGTAGTTGTCCAACATAAAACTAAATTCCCACATTAACTTCTTAACATCAAACTTAAGATTGTAAGCAGGGCAAGTTGCGTCAATTGAATACGTGGCACGACTTTGCATACAAACCAATAACTCAATAGCTTGGCGGTATAACTGTGTTTTCTCTTGAGGAAATGCATTAAGCTGATCTTCCAGTGTCTTTGTCCCGCAATCTTCCAAAAACAATAGGCCCTTTCGTACATCGTAAAAAAAAAGTTCCGGTGTTGGGAGAGCAAGACCTCGAAGAAATTTTAAAATCCGAGTGAAATCAGTTTCTGTATCTAAGACCGGCTCCTTAAGTTGCATAATGATTAATGAATTAATATTTTTTTGGCCAGCAACTCTCTGTGGTGATATTCGAAAATAAGAACGGTCTGAAGCATCCCCTTCAAGCCTCTCACAATCGATCCTAGAAGCAGAGCACTTAAATATTTTTTTCATCGTTTCGGAAAGATAAGAAGGACCAAAACGTGCTTTAGGAAAGTTGTTCTTTGAGTTAGTGGGAATAGTCATAAACTTATTTTACGAGTAAATTATAAAAATCTTTTTATTTTTTTGAACATCTCATGTAATATTCACAAGCTGAATTTTTTTTATCCGGAGAATATAATGTCTAAACCAACTCATCACATTTTCATATGCACTAATCAACGACCTGCCGGACACCCTAGGGGTTCCTGTGGAGAAAACAATGCCATGGCCCTTATGGAAAAAATGGGGATGGCGATTGAACAAAAAGGCCTTTTTGGCCAAGTACTAGTCACTAACACCTCTTGCATGGGACCATGTTCAATGGGACCTGTAATGGTTGTTTATCCAGACGGCGTTTGGTACAACAAAGTAACCCCTGAGGATGTCGAAGAAATTCTTGAGCAACACATTGGTCAGGGGAAAAAAGTTGAACGGTTAGAAATGTCTGAAGAACTTTGGGGGTAATCCCGAATTCAAATTCCGGAGGTCAGTAAAGGGTTTTATTTCCCCATTAATTCCCTTTTGGCCTCCTGTTTGTTCAATTTCCCCTGAACTCTTCTAAGCGAAAAGTAATTTCACCCCAAAGTTCTTTTCTTCCTCTACTACTTTTACTTGAATAAACAAGAAGTTCTCTTTCACCTTCATTAAAATAAGCTATATTTAGTTTGTCTTTTTGCTTTTTTCTTTCTGATTGAGATAATTTGTCTAGCTTAGTAGCTACCAATAAATATTCAACTCTGTGAGCCTCAAGCCATCGCTGAAGATTAAGGTCTAATTGAGACGGACTTCGCCTAAGATCAATAATAAAAATAACAGCCAAAAGATTTTTCCGCCTAAGGAGATAATCTTCAATCATTTTTCTCCATCGTTTTTGTATTGATTGAGGAACTTTTGCAAATCCGTACCCTGGGAGATCAGTAAAAATAAAGTCATCATTTATTTTAAAAAAATTTATCTCTTGGGTTTTCCCTGGAGTCTGACTCGTTTTCACAAGCTTCTTCCTATTCAAAAGAGAATTAATCAAAGAGGATTTCCCAACATTAGAGCGACCAACAAACGCTAACTCAGGGCAAGTAGATTCTGGATATTGTTTAGAAGTCACTGCCCCAGTAAGAAATTCAGCAGAAGTTATTTTCATAACTAAAATTTATTTAAAGAAATTAAAACTAAGAAAAGAGGCGTGACTAATTGATTGGTCGGTCCTATTTTGTCGTGATTAAACAGTAAACCTTTGAAAGGAACAATATCTACCATAGGTATTGTTGGATAAAAATAGCTAATAGTTATGAAAAAGAAGCTCTGTTTTATTAAAAAAATTTTCAATCATTATATCAAGTTTTTTGCACGTGAGACGATCAGGCCTATTACAAAGATTTGCAGTCGCATAATTCTCGAATATAGCTGACTAAAGAGTGAATCGTCTTATCTTCAAAAGTATACCCCCAAGCAGGCATGCAAGGAGCACGACCCACGGCTAACCCTCCTAATTTTATCACGTCAAATAACTGTTGATCTGAACGAGTTTCTAAATAATCGCCTTTTGTATGATCGCGAGGCGGTACCACCAAATATGGTGCATTGATACCATCACCATGTCCTTTTTCTCCATGACACTGGGCACAATATCTTTGATAAACCTGTCGCGTTTCTTCTGTCACAGAACTTACATTCTCTATCGATTGGAAACCACTAATATCAATCGCTTCTTTTTTTGGAACTTTAACTTGTTGATCTGTCGACTTGGAATCACAGCCTAAAAAAAATACAAACACCACCAACAATGTAACCTGCATAGTCTTTCTAAGTGATTTCATAAGTGTTGTTTTAGTCAAAATATAGGTCTATTTATTTATGATTTTTTTCGTATGCTCAAAATATATTTTGTAATACGAATTGCTTCCTCTTCATCCAGATTAAATAATGGCATACGCCCCTCACGCATAAATCTTTGTGGTGTTTTCAACCAATGGAAAATCCAATCCGGTTTAAGGCGTAACCCAGAGTTAACTAAAGAAGGTCCTGACACACCACCACGAACCCTACCAATAAGATTCAAGGCTCTGTGACAAGAGATGCACCCAAAAGTTCTCTCAAATGATATTTTTGCTCGAGCACTCTGAGCTTTAGACAATGGTTCCTCGTTTATCTTTCCTAATTCCAAACCTGACAGTTGAAGAGTCATAAGAAAATTGGTCACTCTTTCTGACTCATTTTTTGTAAGTTTGGCATGAGTTTGGATTACTTTAGACTTCCCGTTGACTAAATCTAATTTGGGAGAAAAGGTTACTTCATGAATAATCTCTGGTGATTGCAAAAATTTCTTAAGCCATTTTTTTTGAAATTTGTTACCCGAATAGAAAAGATCAGGTCCTTGTTTTGGTTGGCTTTCATCAGAAGAAAACCGATGGCATTCTCTACACCCCTTCTGACTGATTTCTTTAGGTTCTGCGGAAACTACCAACGCGCTACCCCAACCCAAAAAAAACAAAATACTAACTATAATTCTCATTTATTGAAATTCCTTACTATTAAACTCAGGCTCATCTGTAAAGAGATCCTTCTGCAAACCTAATCCTTCGTCCAATAATGCTGGAGTTTTAAAAAAGTCAGGAGAGAATTCCTTTATCGTCTCACTTTCAATTAGCCCTTCGTTAAAACTATTTTTATTTGTTTTATTTAATTTTTTTTCATCTTGCGTTGGTTTTTTTGTAGATTTCTCATTTCTTCTATGCTTTCGATCAAAAGGAAACTCTGCTCTTGAAAGTAAACGTGGAAACCTTTGAGCCTTTAAATCTAAATAACGGAAAGCTTTATATGCGTCACTTTTATTTTTTATCGCTGCAATTTCTTCGGCATTTAAAAAACGAGCTTGGCTATTTGGGTAGGCATTTTGAATCGGGTCACCAGTTTTCGTTATTACTTGCTTGGCTTGAAAATTAGGAGGAACCGCACCTTCGTTTTGTAACACAGAGAAAAACCGTCCCGCGTCTACTATGACATTTCGTTTTGGATCTCCTAAGCCCAGAGCAATTTCACTATCATGGCAGCTCTCACAAGAGCGAACTGTTTTACGAATCGTATGTGGTGTATGCGGAAGCAGCATTAAACCTGGTTTCCCATTTTTAGTGACAGGAATTTCTGTATTTTTTAAAGTCTTATCATTATTCATAGTAAGACCTGTCAAAAAATACTGATAGCGAGGCTTCATTATGGAATACTTCCCACGCTGATTTTTTCCAAGAATCATCGTGCTCCAGTCTTTCTCAGCGAATAAGTTTAGAAAAATCCCAGAAAATGTCTCACCTAAAATTTTATCATCTATCCATTTAGCAGATAACCAGTCGATCATTCCCGTATTAATTTCATCTTTATTCCACATCATTCCTTGTAATGTTGGATCAGAAAAACTCCAGTCCCCCCATTTAGACAAATCCAGACTTTTCTCTTGGATCACATGCATCCCCCAGTCTCCGCTTGACCAGCGGGCATGGCAGGTATGACATTCCATAACTGTCATATGTTTATCAACCTTATGAGCAACGACTGATTTTTCTTGTACCAATAAGGGTATAATATGTTTTTTTCCTGTCACCCTTGAATACAAAACCCACTTGTTTTTTTCCTTCTTAACATGAGAAAGGGGTAGCCCTCCTGAATTTAGAAGAACAGAGTCACCAATAGCGACCTTTCTCTTTAAATTTGAATTAAGCGCGTTAGAAGCAAGTAACTGTTTCGTATTGGGGTCTCCCTCAATAAGTAAAATAGCTTTTGGTTCTTTTGAAACATTACCGTGGCAATCTTCACACCTAATCTCAACTCCCGAATGTAGAGCAGGGCCAGAAGGTGCACCTTTAAGATCAGTGGCAACATGGCAGTCAATACAATGCATACCACGCTCACGATGAATATCAGGAAGCAAAAACTGGTGTTCTGATCCGTAGAGAACTGGTTTTTCTTCCTCTGTTTTTTGATATGCTGGATTGGTGCGCGCAGCGGGAGTAAATAATCCTTCAAATTCATTGCCAATTCCATTTTCATTATGGCAGTGTTCACACTGAACACTAGGTATAGCATTTGTAAATTTATGCATTACCGGATAGGCACGAGGGTTTTTTAAGCCTTTAACTGCAAATTTTCTCTTGAACTTATTTTCGCCTTTTACACGTCCCTTTCTTATTTTAGCCTGAATAGCTCTATCTTGAGTCAATGTATGACCATCATTTGAATATACCATATGGCAGGCAGCGCAACCTCCAGCCCGATAGTCCCCAGGGCGATGAGGTGCTTCGCTCTGTAAATGGCAGCGCATACATTTAGTTCTTAAAAATGCGTCGACTGGTTCTCCTTCTGAAAGACTAGGTAGAAAACTCTCTCCCTCTTCTTCTTTGGGACGCAATGAATAAAGATGTGCGTCCTCTTTTTGAGCACCCCATGCGTAACGTGTGGCATCAATCACTGATTTTCCTGTTGCCATATTTGACCGTTCCACCTCTTCGATTTGTTCCATATGACATTTACCACAATATTTAGGAGCATGGTCTAAATCGGACGGGTTCGAAATTAAATTTTTATGGGCAGCAGGAATGGTCCTTTTTCTACGATTCCCCTCATGACATTTTGTACATCGAAATTTGTGATTTTTGCTAATTCTTTCTATCCCTTGATGACAATAAAGACACCCACCTCCCTCAAGATGATCGACCTTTCCGAACACATCGCTAATACGAAAACGTGAGTCTCTGTACACTTTTTCAATAAACAAATCTGAATCATTATACGAATTGAACTGGATCCCATCGATTGTTACTCCAGGCTTTAAAACTTTTTCGGTAGTTCCCCTACTATCTCTTAAAAGTTTAAAAGGATCTCGAAAATCTCCAGCATCTATAAATTTCTTCTTGTCTCGGGGAGGCACGGTAACCATACTCTTTTCCAAAAATACAGGAGCCTTTGCTGGAGACTCAGTCAAGCCTTCTATTTCAGGAACTGATTTCTTGGAAGGGACTTCAATCGTATCTTTATTCAAAGCCTCCGAGTCAATTGGTTCCGGTTTTACAGAGTCTTCACCTTCCATAAAAGGGTCTTTGAAAGGGACTTCAATCGTGTCTTTATTCAAAACCTCCGAGTCAATTGGTTCCGGTTTTACAGAGTCTTCACCTTTGACGTCTGGTTTACTGACTACGGAACCCTTATCAACCTCAAAAGGACGATCATTTTTAGCAGGTTCGTCTGAGGAAGGAGTAAAACCAAACAGGTCTTCCCAAAATGACGGTCCTTCATCCTGGGCACTTAATTGCGTAGCGCATAAAAAAGAAAACCCGAACGTAAAAAATAGTGCCCATATAGTTTTTCTAGTGATAATCATTGTTGGCTTAGAATACGTGCTCTTAAATTTCGATGGTCCATAGTTTTTTCAAATAAATAACTTTTTCCCATATCCTTATAAATCGGATCGTCATATTGTTCATGGCAAGGAAGGCAATTACCTACTTTAAGAATACGATTAATTTCTTCCTGATTAAAAAGCCTAGCACTAGGCTGACTGATGCCTGCCAGAGGTTCTCCACGCATAGTTAACCTTGCTTTGGGCGCAAGCTGTGAGCGACCAGATATTATATCTGTTCTCTCTAATGGCACAACGGTGTCGTCTTTACCGGATGAATTGAGTCCGATGTATATATCTCCGTCGCCTAAACCAAGCGTACGGGACGACATATGACATGATGCACATGAACGCACCCTTTTGCCTGTTGAATGCGGATTCATCGCATAAGCTAAACGCCCTCCAGAGTATCCATGCGGATTCGTAAATGACCATTCGCGGTAAATACCCGCAACACCTCCATTTTCCCTTATAGCAGAAACAACATTTTCTTGCTCATCAAAAATATTCAAGAAACGCCTTTCAGGTGCAATCATCGGAACTACTTTTCCCCGAGGGCCTAACATAAGTGAAGGGGATTCAATATCAAATTTTTTCTTAGTATCTTTAGTCATCGATTTATTCATCTCGACTTGTCCAGACATAAAGGTTGAATGGCAACCCTTACAGTTCGGAACCCACTGAGAGTGACAAGAAGTACACTCAAGCTTGTTTTTATGGCCTGGAATATTGTGATTCTCGGGAGCATCTGCAGTCAAAGGGGTTGGATAGATATTGCCCGTGCGTTTACCCAGAGTAACGATTCTACCTTCCTTAACTTTTACGTTTGATAGTTTCCGTTTACGTGACGAAAGAACCATCCAATCCCCTATCGAGTTTCTCCACTCTCTGTATGAGCGAGAAAGACGAATTACACGATCCATAGGATCTTTGACCTGTTCGATTAGCGGGCGAGTGTCAGCGTCGCCGTGGCAAGTTTCACACCTTACTTCGACTGCCTGATATTGCTTAGAATAAATATTCCCATCGCCCATAATATCAAACTGTGTATGGCAATCAACGCAATCTAATCCTGCTTTCGAGTGAACATCCTTCATGATTTTTCCGGAACCTGGGAAATAGTCAATAGGTTTTTTTTTCATTGCCATGTCACTTAAATCATTCTGGATCGACATATCGGATTCAGATTCTTGGAAACCTTTATGACATTGCCTACAAATCAAATCAGGCGTTAGAGTAGTCATTCTATGTTTTTGAGGATGTCCTAACTCTACTCTGGAAATCGTAGGATCCTTTCCCTTATATAAACCATCTTTCGAATAAGTAAAATGACATGCAGCACAACCTTGAGAACGAAGACTTCCAGATTCACTCGGAGAATCTATGTGACATTGAAAGCATTTATCTTTAAGTATGCGATCTCCGATATGGCGCGAAACAAGATGATCATCAAGATTAGATTGAGCTTCTTCATCACTAAAAGATGGGAGCGCTTTAAGTTTTGTTAATGCTCCTTTATTTGAAGAAACACCTCCATCATTATCTTGTATTGAGTCCACACCATATTTTGCTTCTCGAGTACCTTGCGCTCCCCATTGGTAGCGTAACCCAGAAATCATCCCGGCAAGGGTACCCATCATGGACTTTTTAACTCTTTCTATGTGATTACGGTCTTTTTGTGAATGCCCGGAATGGCAATAAGCTTGACCACAAGTTTTATCAACAACACTAAAGCTAGAAGGATTACGTTTCCCTGTCTTAGCTGCTGGATCATAAATGATTGTTGCATGGGCTATATCCTTAATATCAGAATCACCATTGCCTCCATGGCAAACCGTACAACCAAAACTCAACGGATGCGCTTTTCCAATTTGAGAAATACCTCTGTGGCAAGACACGCATTTTTCTGTCAAATAACCTCGATAATCTGAAACACGAATCGATGGGTAGTCAGGCAAAACCGCTGTAACCGACACCTCATAAAAATCCTTAGATATTTCGTCGGATGAATGTTGCTCAGAAAAAGGAGTTGTTTGTATCTTTTTCGCGAAATTCTGAAATAGTTGGGCTTGATTATAATTTTCAGGTTGGGCAAAACTCAATGACAAGGAGGTAATAAGTATACCAAGGAGAGCAACCCCCACGCACAAGGTCTTATTCATAAGAAAGAATGAACTCGCACAGAAGAATTTGTATCATCCGAGTTAGCTTTTAAACTTAAAAACATAAGGAAGGTCTAAGCTAAAACTATATCTAACAACTACCACCCTCTTTAATCAGAATAAGTAAATAAAATCTACTCTGTTTAAATCTAAAAAATCTAATAAACTGGATTGTGAAAATAATAAAGGGCATCCTCACCCGGTCGAATGGAATAGTCTGGCAAACTAGAGCAATGCTCCAGGCTTATCTTCCAATTATTTTTTTCTTTGGAGAAAACATAACTGCAAACGCTGTGGTTTCGTTGGTCTATGTGGACGTTCTCCGCGACCACACTACTAAGTTCGTCCACTAACACATAACCCACTTTATCCCCTCCATTGCCAGCAAGAACCTTACGCTTCATACTACACTTCATTCCAACTAACTCGGACATCATTTGCCGATAACTCTTAATCCGGTTCTCCAGTGAAGCACGTTTATCGTCAATCATAATCACGAACTCAGGGCTATAATATTGGCTTACTTGCTCTGGATTAGTACAAACCAATTTATCCATTTTTTCTAGAATCACAGAAAATTTATCAACATCTGCAGCCAAAGCAGGTGATGTTAGTTTAAGTCCTAATAACATCCAACCGGTAAAAATAAATGTAAAAACCAATCTACACATAAACTGTTCTCCAGAAAATTTCGATTCAAATCTAAGTTAAATTATAATTTTTAAAGTTTGCTTTCGAGTTTATGGAAAATCCTGCAAGTAAATTTCAACCGTTTCACCTGTTCGCCCCCAACCAAATTTACCAGTACCGGCGAACGTTGTAATAATTCCTTTTTTATCCACCCTGCGAATTCGATTGTTCCCCATATCTGCAATATATAAGTTACCCTTTGAATCAAAACTAATAGCTGCTGGATTTTTCAACATTGCATTTATAGCTGGACCACCATCTCCAAAAAAACCTGCATACCCTTTTCCTGCTACAGTGACAATCTTTCCTTCTTTTGTTATTTTTCTTACCTTATGAGTGTTAGTTCCTAAAATATGCAACTCTCCTTTAGGGCTGACTGTAATGTCATCCATTGAACGAATAGCTGCCTTCAAAGCAGAACCTCCGTCTCCTGAGTCTGCATGCTCCCCGTTGCCTGCAAAAGTTGTTACAATTCCATTTGTATCAATTTTTCTAATCATGTTATTTGCTGTGTCAGCAATGTAAATATTTCCTTTGCTATCTGATGCTAAAGAATTAGGGTCACGAAATGCTGCATCCAGAGCAGGCCCTCCGTCGCCAAAATAATCAGAGTCTCCTACCCCGGCAATAGTTGAGATATTTCCCTTAAGGTCAATTTTTCTTATCTGGTGATTCATACGGTCGCTTATAAACAAATTACCTTTAGGATCGAATACAATATCAGAAAACTGAGTGATAGTCGCAAGCGACCCTTTCTGAACCAAACCCTTATATTTTGATTTGCTGATCGCCTCACGATACTTCGGAGTGGCCGTATCTATGAAGTCATGTATGATTCCCTTTGAGTCTAGTTTCCTGATAAGACTCACGAACCCACTGGGGCTAGACATAAACATGTTCCCCTTAGGGTCATGGACAATAGTTGTAACATTGTAAAAGTTAGCCTCAATAGCTGGAATATTATTCCCCACATTTCCCCGTATCCCATTACCTCCGATAGTATAAATGACCCCCTCCGGTGTGATTTTACGGATTCGATAGTGCCCCTTATCTGAAAAAATCAGATTATCCTTTTTATCTACACTCATACCATGCGGGAAGCTCAATGTCGCGCCAGTAGCAGGACCACCATCACCGGCAAAAAGTTTTATACCATTCCCAGCAACTGTCTCCACCTGGCCGCTCTTAGGGTCAATACGCCTAATACGATAATGCGACCGATCGATAACTAAAAGATTCCCATTTGATTCGATGGTGAGCCCAAAAGGAAGATAAAGATTTGTCTCGCGTGCAGATTCTGAGTCACCGTTATAATCTTGCTGCCCCGTTCCTGCAATCGATCTTATCATCCCCAGCTTATCAACCACGCGAACACGATTATTGTTTCTATCTGCTATATAAAGATTTCCTTTTTTATCTACAGCCACTCCAGTTGGAGCCGCAACACTTGCTCGATAAGCAGGGCCATTATCACCCATAAAGAAAAAACCCCCATCTCCGGCTACAGTTGTAATAATACCTTCGGGTGAAACTTTTCTAACACGGTTGTTATTACGGTCAGCAATATACAAGTTTCTTTCTTCATCGAGAGCGATACCGAAGGGCTTGTCTAATTGGGCCTTAAGTGCTGGACCGGCATCACCCTGAAAACCTGCAACACCGTTACCTGCATATGTACGGATCACTCCTTTTTTATCGACCACGCGGATCCGATCGTTGGACCGGTCCGATATATATAAATTTCCTTTTTGATCTGCTGCCAACCCAGACGGAAGATTGAGCCTTGCCTTTTTTGCTGGACCAGCATCACCCGAAAACCCAGCTTCACCGTTACCCGCAAAAGTAGAAATATTACCGTGAGTATCTATTTTGCGCACTCGGTGGTTCTCACGATCGGCAATATAAAGGTTTCCTTTAAAATCGAAGACTAAACCCGCAGGGGTCTTAAAACTTGCTTTAATAGCAGGTCCCCCATCCCCTGAAAAACCAGATTGACCTGAACCAGCAAAACGAGACATCATGCCGTTGTTGTCAATCTTGCTAATCACATTGTGCTCACGCATCGTGATATAGATATTTCCCTTTTTATCTAGCGTAATACCATCCACAAGTGAAATTTCCGTTTCAGTTGCCTTTTGCAAACCAGCTTTAGCATTAACTGGCACCGCAAAAAGATAAAGACATAACGTAAATAAAACTAAATTAACCTTTAAAATTTTACTAATTAGCATGAAAGACCTCTAACATAAGACTAAAGAGTTTATTTCCAGGTGATCATATTATAATGCAAGGAACTCGACAAAAAAAACTTTAGACATCAGATAAAGCAATGATTTATGACTATTTTGGAGTGTAATCAGTTAATTATACTTTGAGCGAATTTGATGTCAAATGGATTTTTTACAACTTTCTAATTTCGTCTACCTCAATGAAATCCTCTCCTGACCGTAAAAACGTTTGCATATTTATAGGATTATCTATTTTGATTGAAGCGAACGGTAGTGATATCATGGTACACAATGAAATCACTACTTGTTTTCCCAGCTCAGTGGTATCCCACTCAGCCATACCTGAGTACACCCTACCTTTGCTCATACCTAAAGGAAAAAAGCTGGGATGTAACGCAAAGGGATTTTAACATCGAATCCTACGACCATTTTTTATCACCAACTGTACTTGAAAAAATAGTCTCAAAAATAGAAAGTCGTCTTACTGAACTCAAAAGCCAGAAATCTTTCTCTTTTAAAGAAAAATCTCTGATGGACGTTATGGCCACAGGAGTTAAGTTCGCACCTACTATTATTTCTGGAGTGAACGATGCAAAGAAAGTAATGCGAACCCCCGAGCTTTTTTTTGATTTTAATACTTACAAACAAGCGGATATGATTATCAAATCTGCTTTAAAACTAGTATCGGATGCATATTCTCCATCCATCCTCACGCTATCTACCTTTGAAAGTGGAACCCGTGCTGAAGAGTCAACTCAACGTTCTACCGAATTCGCTCGCAATAAAAACATTAATCCTTTTATCGACCTTTATGATGAAGTATTACTGCCTTCGGAGCCATGGGAAAACTATAGTTTAGTTGGAATTTCCATTGTTGGGATCTCTCAAATTCTACCAGGGTTGACCTTGGCTCGATTGCTTAAGGAAAAATATTCTCATTTACATATCACGCTAGGTGGACCAATTTTTAGTGTTAACTCCAAGCAACTTCTGGGACACCCGGAGTTCTTTCAGGAGTTCTGTGACAGTATCGTCACATTCGAAGGGGAAGAACCGCTCCACCGTCTATTGACGACTCTCAAGAATGGATCAACGCTTAAGGAAGTTCCTAATCTACTTTTTTATGAAAATGGGGTAGTTGAGACTAATGAAGAAAGAGTTGAACTACGCTTCGAGGAAATGCCTCCTCCAACTTTTGACGGCTTACCCATGGATCTTTATCTTTCACCGTATCCAATTTTGCCAGTGCTTCAAAGCAGAGGATGTTATTGGGGAAAATGTACATTCTGCACGCACAGCTTTATTTACGGACACCGATATGGCAAACAACGTACCGAGCAAATGGTCGACGAACTGGAAAATTTAGCTAAAAAATATAAAACAAAATACTTCACCTTTTCGGATGAAGCAGTATCTCCTCACTCCTTAAATGACGTCTCTGAAGAAATTATCAAACGTGGTTTGGATATTAAGTCACTTGCGCTTCTAAAGTTTGAAAAAGTAATGGACCAGGAATTGTTTAAGAAAATGAAGCAGGCAGGGTTCATCTTTCTCATGTATGGCTTGGAAAGTGCTAACGATAGAGTTCTTTCACTAATCGATAAAGGGACCGATCAGAAAACCGAGCGCGAAGTACTTGAAAAAAGTCATAAAGCTGGTATCTGGAACCATTCATTCATGTTTTTTGGATTTCCTACAGAAACTCGTGATGAAGCACAGGACACCATAAATTTTCTAGAAAAAAACTTACATAGCATCCATTCATTTGGACCAGGGGTGTTTCTTCTTAATAGAGATTCGAGCTGTTACCAGTATCCGGAAAAATTTTCTATTACAAAGATCATACAAAACTCTGAGTCAAACATGGCTATGAATCTAGATTTTGAGGCCTCTTCTGGGATGTCGCGCGAAGAAGCTGTAGAAATGAATAGTAAGTGCATTAGTATGGCAGAAGAAAAATTCCCTTCGCTTCAAATATGGGGGACCTTACCGAGAGAGCACTTTTTACTCTATCTTGATCGGTATGGAAAAGAAGGACTCAGTGGAAGTGAGCCTCCAGAACTAAAAGAAGACGAGTTATTGTGCAAGGTCTGAGATAAGAATGGTATTCTATTATTAATATCCATTGATTAAGAAGTCCTGGGATTTGAGAGTTTCTAGACCAATAAATTAATGATGCTTAAGCCATTATGAAAATATTACTTTTATTTCCACCTGACTGGTTGCCATCCGAACCATATTTAAGTCTTCCAGCGCTTACGTCCGTCTTACGCCCTGCTGGTCACGGTGTGATACAAAAAGATATAAATGTTGAGATGTACGATATGTTTTTCAGTCGTCCTTTCCTCGAACAAGTATCTGAACGCATTACTGGTGAACTTAACCACCTTATCCACGTTGAAAAGCAACGCGCTCTTGATGAAGAAGAGTCCACCTTAAAAAATCAACTTCTTCAAAGTACTCCGGAATTTCTTAACCAGCTAGCTTCTGATGCGGAGGAAGCTAAAACAATTCTCCGAGGAGAAAGTTTTTACGACATTGACAAATTAGAATGGGGTACAAACATCCTTCACCAAACAATGGCTTGCATTTCATTGGGATACTATCCTGCACAAATTTGTTTTCCGCCCATCGAAACAGATCTCGTGTACAAGCCTTTTATGTCTAGCGAAATCCTAGAAGCTCTTGATGATGATCAAATCAATGTCTATCGCGATGTTTATCGCCAGTTAATTGCTCCTTTAATGGAAAAAGAAAAACCTGGGATGGTCGGAATCTCAATTGTTCAACAAAAGCAAATTATCCCCACATTCACCTTTTCCAAGATGATCAAGGAAGAGTACCCAGACGTGCATATCACCGTCGGCGGAAATATAGTCACACGAATCAGAGACGAATTAAAAACACAGGACAAATTATTCGGATATATTGACTCCGCAGTGTTATATGAAGGAGAAAATGCTTATTTACAATTGGTCAATGCGGTAGAAAACTCTAAGCCTTTGTCAGGACTACCTAATCTTATATACCGAGACGAGTCTGGAATTCACAGCAACAAAGATGTATGTTCAGAAGACCTTTCAAAGCTTCCTCCACCAGACTTTGATGGACTAGCTTTAGAAAAATATTTTGTCCCAAAACTAATTTTACCCTTTCTTGCCACGCGAGGTTGTTATTGGGGAAGGTGTACCTTCTGTGATCATTTTCAGGGATACGCGGAAGGCTTCCGGACCATGCAGGTCGATCAAATCATTGATGAAATCAGATTTCTACAGAATAAATATAATACACGTTATTTTCATTTTACTGATGAGTCCTATCCTCCAGCCTTATTTCGTAAATTATCTCAGCGGATAGTGGAAGAAAAACTAGATATTGTTTGGACTACCCACATGCGCTTCGAAGAAACTTTACTAGATGAAAAAGTTTGGAAAGATGCCCATGAATCGGGGTGCCGTTATTTGCATTTCGGTTTTGAATCTGGAAACCAAAGAGTATTAAAACTTATGGACAAAGCAACTAAGCTTGATGCTATCGAAACCAATTTACGCATGTCTTCTGAAGCAGGAATATGGAATCACATAATGGGCTTCTTCGGATTTCCTGGGGAAACACGGGAAGAAGCCGAAGATAGTAAGCGTTTCGTTCTTCGCAATCGGAAACACGTCCACTCCTTAGGCTTTATGACTTATGTCCTTGGAAAATATTCGCCTGTTGCATTTGAACCTGAGAAATATGGCGTGAGTTATTATAAAAACCCAGAATGGGATCTCGCCATGGATTATTATTTTACATTGGAAAAGGGGTTGAACATACAAGAGGCACTAGATGTCTTTGAAGAGTTTGAGCTTAACCATGACCCAAAATGGGACTTACGCACTTGCGTTCGAGAATATGTCTACCTTTACATAGAGCACTTTGGAAACAATAACCTTCCTCAATTAAAAATGCGATCAGACCAGCAAAAAGAAAATTATCACACTTCGGTTGGCATGGTCTGACTTATCTATTAAACCCCTTTCTCATTTAAATATGACTACCATAAACCCGAACAACCACGACTCCAGCCCGAAGGTTGTTGTCACATCTACCTCATTCGGAAAGTCTCCTTTTCTCAGGGAAAGGCTCCTAAAAGCTTTCCCAAATTCTATTTTTAACGAAAAAGGCCTACGATTATCCGGCAAAAAATTAGTTGAATTTCTGAGCGACACCGATGCGGCCATTGTCGGGATTGAACCTATTGACGACTCTGTATTGAACTACACCCCTCAGCTTAAAATAATTTCGAAGTACGGTGTCGGCCTTGATAATATCGATCAGGAATCATTAAAAAGTAGAGGTGTTTTTTTAGGGTGGACAGGAGGCACCAACAAACGGTCCGTATCCGAGTTGGCATTATGTTTTATGCTAGGTCTTTGTCGAAACGTATTTAGCTCAAGCTTTAAACTTAAGCAGTCTGAATGGGAAAAAGAAGGGGGACACCAACTTTCAGGAAAAACAGTTGGCATCATAGGTTGCGGCCAAATCGGTTCAGATATGGTACGCCTTTTATCACCATTTGGCTGTAACCTTCTAGTGAGAGACATTCTTGATAAATCTGATTTCTGTCGAGAGCACCGAGCCTCTATCGTTAGCCAGGAAGAAGTTATAGAAAAATCGGACATTATCAGTCTTCACGTCCCGTTGACTGAACTAACCCGTTATATGGTCAATCAAAGCTTTCTGCAACGAATGAAATCAACTGCTTTTCTAGTTAACACTTGTCGAGGTGAAGTGGTTAATCAGGAATCGCTTAAGTTAGCTCTAATAAAGAATGCGATAGGTGGTGCCGCACTAGATGTGTTTATCGAGGAACCACCTACAGATGTGGAATTTCTTTCGTTACCCAACCTCATGGTCACACCTCACATTGGCGGAAATGCAAGAGAAGCAGTCGAAGCCATGGGCCAATCAGCCATAGATCATCTTATTTCATTTTTCACTAGCCATTCGGGGAAACCCGCTTACTAAAAGTAGATTCAAAACAAAGAAGGCCTGCACTAGCTAAATAAATGCTAAGCAGCATTCTCACTCTAAACATATGAGCCAAAACTCTCCAGCCCAATGCTACTCACCCTTTTTCTTTGATTATTCTTTCATTTTTTAATATCTTCTTAAGAGAGTTGCCTCATTTAATATAAACTTAGCATCCCTAATAAAAATACTTTTAGCTCATATGATTCCGCTACCATTTTATTTATAAGGTACTATATTCATTCAAGTTTACTAATAAATGCTACAGGTAGTAGCCAAATAAAAATTGACGACTTAACGCTAAAGCTTTTTCAACTATGACTAAATCTAATAAAGTAGAAAAGAAATTAAAAATATTATTTTTATATCCAAACCTTAACATGAGCACCTTGGTGCCTAATGCCATATCGATTCTTTCCGCTGTATTAAAAGCTGATGGTTTTAAAAATATAGACTTATTTGACACAACATTCTATGACACCAAAGAAGACAGCAAAGATGAGGACCGAGTAAAGAGTGGTCAAGTTCAGCCGTTCAATTTTGATGAGAGAGGTATAAAACTAAAACAGACAGACATGTTTCAAGATTTTTTTCAAAAAATCGAAGAATTTAAACCTGATGTGATTTATGCCTCTATTGTTGAAGACACCTTCCCGATCTTCAAAGAATTTATGAAGCCCATTGAGAATAGAAAAATTATGGTGCTTGCTGGAGGTGTTTTCCCTACGTCAGCTCCTGAGATAATCGCACGACTCAATTACGTTGACTTTATTTGTATCGGAGAAGGTGAAGGGGCAATTCTAGACCTGTCTAATGCTTTGGAAGAAGACAAGGATCCATCGAACATTCCTAATCTATGGGTAAAGAAAAATGGAACTATCGTAGCTAAAAACCCAATTCGTAGTGCTCTAGATGTTAATAGTCTCCCGGTACAAGACCTTTCAATTTTTGAAGATGTTACTCTTCATCGACCTATGATGGGTAAAATTTATCGAATGGCACCTGTTGAAACCCAACGTGGTTGCCCTTACGCTTGCACCTTCTGTAATTCTCCGGAAAAAAATGTTCTTTACGATGATCAAAATGCAGGAGATTTTTTCAGAAAAAGAACAATAAAAAACGTTTATATAGAACTTAAGGAATTGGTCGAAAAGTACCGAATAGAATATATATTTTTTGTTACAGACACATTCTTAGCTATGTCTGACAATGAATTTGATGAGTTTTGCGAAATGTATTCAGAATTCAAGCTTCCTTTCTTCATGAATACCCGACCAGAAACCATAACAACATATAGGGCAAAAAAACTTAAAGAGGTAAATTGTTCAAGAGTGAATATAGGTGTAGAACATGGTAATCAAAAATTTCGCGCAGATGTAGTAGGCAGAAATTATAAAAATGAGTTCGCGATTAAAGCTTTTAACTTGATGTTTGATGCTGGCATCTCAACGGTAGCCAACAGTATTGTCGGCTACCCAGATGAAACACGGGAGCTAGTTTTTGACACTATCGAATTAGCCAGAAAACTTAAATGCGATGATTTAAATGCATTTACTTTTGCCCCTTACCACGGAACCAGCTTAAGACTATTATGTGAGGATAAAAATTATATAGATCCCGATGCTCTGGCTCATATTTATACTCACGATTCCATGCTAACGATGCCTACCCTATCCAAGCCTGAAATTCGAGGACTCATGAAGACTTTCGTTTTTTATGCACGCCTACCACGAAGCTACTGGAAAGAAATCAAGTTGGCTGAACTGGAAACGAAGGAAGGTCTTGCAAAATACGATGAGCTATTGACCTTATATAGTGAAAACTCTTTTAATCTAGCCTTGGAAAGTTAACTTAAAAAGTTGATGTAATTTAGCCATCACCTAATTCAATGCAGTGACGAATTTATTTTTGATGCGGCGGCAGTATCCAGAAACCACTCTCCCTCGATATAACCTGTAGGAAATCCTTGATTATCTGTTTTTTTTGAAACCAAATTGGACACTATAGCGGCCTTATCTGATCCGATAACATGATAGGTAATACGTCGCGATCGGTTAAGAGCGCTAGGAGTTAGTGTAATACGATTTTGACCGGTAACCGGATGCTCTACAACCGCGCAAAGATTCTGAACATCCAATAGAGATTTCTGACCTGGAAAAAGTGAGGCTGTATGCCCATCGAAACCTATCCCTAAGAGTACCCAGTCAAATAAATTCTGTTCATCTTTTCTAAGTGCTAAATGATTGATGATTTCTTTTTCATAGCGCAAAGATTCACTAGAAGGATCTTTCTCACCTCGAATGCGATGTATGTTTTTCTCTGGGACCTGAATATCACTTAAAAAGGTGCGCTGGATATTGAGATAATTGCTTTCCTCATGCTCGGGAGGCACACAGCGCTCATCAGCCCAGAAAATATGGACCCTCTCCCAATATTTAGATTCAAGTGGTTTTAAGTTGGCAAGATTACGATAAACTAAGGACGCAGTGGTGCCTCCTGAAAGAACAACTGAAAACACATCATCAGTCTTTTCCGCATGTTGAATTTGGCCACGCCAACTAGTGGATATTTCTTCAGCCATTGATTCTGAATCAAGAAAGACGCGAAAAGCAGTCATTTACCTGTGCATCAAAAATTTTAAAATTAAAAAATTCCCAGAAAAAACCATTTACCTACAATCTGTTCTTCAATTTAGAGAGACGCTCTCTATCCGATTCCGTAAGTATTTTTTCAGTTTCTAGTTTAGAACGAAGATAAAGCTCCTCAAATTTAATAGACTCTCCAAGAGCCTCGTCTTTTCCCAGCATAATATCTACAGGTAAAATAATCTTCCGGGTCTCCAGATTAGTAACCCGCCCCGCCCACTCTTTTGATCTACCTCGAAAACGCTCAATACTGGTTTTAGTGAGGCTTCCTCCAATCGTCAAAGTTAGTCCTGCGTCAACTATTTTTCTACCCAAAGATTCAATCAGGTCCAGCACAAATTCACTGTCTGGCTGAATTTTTTCATCAAAATAAGATTGACTCAGATCCGTCCGGCCTATGGTTATATTGTCTATAGAATTTGCAGCCATTCTCAAGAGACCCTCTATATTTTCAGCTGCTTGAGAAGTTTCCACATTGATTGATTTAAAAATTTTTTGACCTCTATAAATAGACTTACAGGCACTTAAAAATTTTTCTAGTGCGAAAGGGCTTTCGATCATAGGAGCAATAAGTCCGTCAACCCCCAATTCAAATGCATCCTTAATGTCACGGATAGCCTCAGCACCACCAATTTTTAAATAAAGAGGTATACCTTGTTGAATTGTAATTCTTCTAAGTCTGACAAGATCCCTGAAAGAAGCTCCTTCAGCTTCAAACTCGGCCTTTACTGCACACAAACTAAAGTCCTCTCTTAAACGGACTAGTTGGCTTGAAAGTTCTTTATTTAATTTAAAAATATCTACCATAACCTTAAAGCCTCTCCAACCATTGGAGATTCATAATATACTTTTATTTTTGTTGGTGGATATAAGAAGGTATCGGGTAAATCGTACGAGCAAGTCAAGGCGGTAATTATTTAATGCAGAATATACTTGGTAATCCAGGTAAAAATCATTAATCAACTTCTAGCTTGTCTAGTTGAATTAACACACCGTCAGGACCATTAAAATTAATTTCTCCACGCGTATTTACCATTAATTGCAAATCTGGATTAGTTAATCTTTTAAAATGCTTCTCATACCTGTTTCTCCATCCATCTCCTTCACGTTTCTTAATAATCTTTTCATAATCTTTTTTAAAAGAACCCACTGTCTCTTCCAAAAATTCACCACTAATACCCAAATTCTTTATGAAGCTTTTTGCTTTAACTGCTCGCAACCCATCTTCTTCTTTTATATTTCCCTTAGCGAGTTCCACCTCATAAAGTTCAGCACCAGGATAAGGTTGTGCAATAAAAAAAGAGGCCGAGCTAAA
>JABHTG010000102.1 GCA_018697205.1 Nitrospina sp.
ATTCATTAAAGGCGATAACGCTTGGAACAGGCGACCGCCCCCTCATGGGAATTTTTGGCCAGCCAATTGTTTCTACTACTTCGTTATACTTTTTTACAATCCCCATTCTTTGCATCAAAGTAGAAAGAATAGTTATTGGGTCATTGGTGACTAACCTTTTTAACCGATACCTGATACATTTCCCAAACCGATAGCCTGCTCCTTCATCGCAGTATGACAAAGCGTCGCTTTCTAATACATTTATTACATATCCCTGGTTTGACAGAAAATCAAACAAAGCATTCGCCCTCACTGTTAATATTTTCTCTCCCTCTTTTTTTGTTACCAACTGAATACTATGGGGATCATTAATAGGTTGTAAATTTAAAAAGCTGGAGGTTGAATCTTTTGTATTGGCGTATCTGCTATAACCTCGCCCAAACACACGAAAACCCTGATCAATATATTTATTTTTGAGTGCATTACTGAGTTGATTATTTTTATCAATGTGGGGAGGAATTCCTTCGATCCCAATATGGGCGTCAAGAATTATATGAATATATGGTGGAAGGGATGTTTCTGGCTGTGGGTGCGATTTCGCTACTACGGTACTTAGGAGTGGAAGATTCGTGTTAAAAAATACCCCCAACCAAAATACTCCAAATACAATCAATAAAAATTGATCGAGGTGCTCACGAATTACAAAAAAAACTGCGCACAGGAGAAATACACATAACAACGCGACACGCCCGTAACGCAGGCCATGAGAAAGCGGAACCGAACGGTCAATCTCACTAAAAACTATTAGGACAATGATTACAGAGCTTATCAGCGCTTGCATCAGAGTACCCCCGAGGGCCATGACCAATCCCACTACAAGACCAATTAGAATCAAAACCATATACGACAAAAACCCTTCTAGGGACAAGAGGGGTATTTCATAATATCTGAGGAATACGGTTAAAGGCGCCGTCAGGGCCAACGGTCCCAAGAGAAAGTATCGCCAGTTAGAGCGTAAATTGTCGAACATCATAGATAGTCCTGTGTTTGATTGATTTTCCTCTTAAAAAGACAAGTGGCGATGTGTTTCTTAAATCATCATAATCGTCGGGAAATTCATAATAAATGAAAAATAATTGGCACTAGGCAAGGTCGGTTGTGGAGTTGCGTTTTTACTATTTATTATTCTGTTCGCTTTTCGGGTCAGGTTGGGTACCTTTCTTTCGGGAGAACAGGTTCGTGATTTTTTGCCAAAACACCTTGATCATAAACAATCCCCCGGCGATGGCCGCCACTATAGATTGGACAATAATGCTTCCAGAACCCGGGTCCAGATATGCATGCGCCTCTTCACTCCAAACCAAAGTGAAAAACGCGAACCAAAAAAGAGCGTAACGCTTAGCAAAACTCATGGCAAAATATCCTTAATATTGTGAACATTATAGTTAATGACTAGCAGGTTGCTGAAAAACTCACGATCTTCCTAAAATTCTATTTTAAAATAGACCTATTCCATATAGCGTTGCCATAGCGGACACATACAAAATGGGGATTTTCATTGTACAGTTCATTAAATGATTTACTATATCTACAATAAAAATATGAACTAAAAATAAACTAGGAAACCAAACTCACTAATAATAATCCTAAAGTTTATCAACTGATTATAATTTTAGTTAAAAGTTCATGTTACCACATAACACAGGGTCCAACAAATTGGCTAATCAATAAAAAACCTACTAATAAGCTTAATCAAGGTATGAAGTTTGTAGAACTACCTCGCTTAAATTGAAATAATATTTTTCTCTTTATATTTTTGCATTAAAAAAAACCATCTATTCTTAACCATAATCTTATTTATTAAATAGCGCTTAATTATGAACCTTAAAGATCAAAAAGTAGCCGTTACTTCAATTTCCTTCGGAAAGTCTTCTACACTCAGAGAAAAACTTCTTCACATTTTCCCAAATTCCGTTTTCCATGAACATGGAGAGAAATTACAAGGTGAATCGCTGATCAAATTTATTAGCGATGCGGATGCAGCTATAGTTGGAGTAGAGGCTATTGACAATTACTTACTTGAACATACTCCTAACCTTAAAATAATCTCTAAGTATGGTGTTGGTCTTGATAGCATCGATCAGAAAGCACTCAAGCAGAGGGATATATCTCTTGGCTGGATAGGTGGAGTTAACCGACGGTCAGTTTCTGAATTGACTCTGTGTTTCATGTTGGGGCTTTGCCGAAATATATTTAATTCAGGTTTCCAGTTAAAGCAGTCAAAATGGGAAAAACATGGGGGGTATCAACTCTCAAAAAAAACTATTGGCATAATAGGTTGTGGGGAAATAGGCTCTGATGTAGTAACCCTTGTATCTCCCTTTAAGTGTAATATTCTTGTACGAGATATTGCAGATAAATCTACCTTTTGTAAAGAAGAAGGAGCTTCAGAGGTAACTCTAGAAAAATTACTTAGCAAGTCTGATATAATTAGCCTTCATGTCCCATTAACAAAGCTGACCTATCATATGGTGGACGAAAAATTTTTAAAAAAAATGAAGCCGACTGCTTTTTTAGTGAATACCTGCCGAGGGAATGTAGTAAAACAAAAAGCACTAAAGGAAGCTCTTCAAAAAAAAATTATTGCTGGAGCTGCTTTAGATGTCTTTGCTGAAGAACCACCCACGGATACAGATTTTCTTTCCCTACCCAACCTGATGGTTAGCCCTCACATCGGCGGAAACTCTAAAGAAGCAATAGAAGACATGGGACATTTTGCCATAGAGCATTTAGTTTCATTTTTTAATAATCAGACCGCACGTAAGGCAACTTAAATATAGAATTTCATTAAACACAAACATCCTTTTATTATGATTTTTTCAGGGGTATTGAACTACTAAGTAGACGGGATGTTTATAGCTTTTTAATCGGTCTCCTTAGATTTCTTTTTCAAACAATGCGCTTTTCTTTTACCAAAATATTTAGACTAATATACAAACGCACAATCTTCACAAACCTCTTATGATAAGCTAGAAAATTATGCTGCATAAAAGACTCAGTCAAAGTCTTTCTTTAAGTTTAGCTAAACGTTCTCGTTCCGGTTTTGAAAGCCATGCTTCCCGTTCTAACTTAAAATTAAGGTAATACTCTTCAAATCGAAGAGCTTCCTTAAGGGTATTTTTTTTACTCAACATTTTTTCGGAAGCAAGAACAATTTTTCGAGTTTCAATACTCGAAATTCGAGCTTTTATCATCTTATGATACTTAGTAAATAAGCGAATACTTTTAGAAGTGACGCTCCCTCCCAAAGTCAAGCCCAAGCTATTTGAGGTGATTTTATAGCTTAATTCCTCTATAAGCTCAAGAATGAAGGAACTATCAGGTTCTATCTTAGAATTAAAATAGGACTGACTAAGATCCGTGCGCCCTATCGTAACATTATCAATTTTTCCTCGGGCTACTTTGAGTATTTCATCAACCTGCCGAACAGCTTCGCAGCTTTCGATATTAATCGACTTAAAAATTTTCTGGCGACCATAAACTGACTCAATAGCACCAATAAATTTCACTACTCCAAAAGGACTTTCTACCATGGGAGAGATCAATCCATCAACACCTAGATCCAAAGCATCCTTTATATCACGAAGAGCTTCAACTCCACCTATCTTAAGAAATAAAGGAATATTTTCCTTTGCGGTTAGCCTTCTTAGCCAAAGCAGATCTCGGAAAGAAGAACCCTCGGCCTCGAACTCGGCTTTAACTGCAAATAATCCAAACTCCTTTTTTAGCTTTGCTAACTGACTAGAAAGTTTTTTCTCTAATGAAAAAAACTTAGCGCTCATAATAGTAACTATGGAGGGTTATTTATTAATTCAAAACAATGCATACTATATTAGTATAGCGACTATCTATTCAATTTTCTTAACATAAGCAGTAGGTGGGGCGCAGGGAAAGAAGTGTTTGAAGCCTTAAATCAGTGCAGGTCTACACCATATTCCAAGTCAGCTGCAGCTGGAATTTCTTCGGAATTACCATTGGTTTTCTTTGGCATATATTTTTCTCGATACTCGTCCTTAAGTTCTTCTAAGATTTTCTTCCCCTCAGGCGTATCTTCTTCTGCTTTACGAATATCTTTCCAACGATTTTTAGGAAACTTCACATATAAGACAAAGCATTTAATTAGTCCTGAAATTTCTTTTGACGTGAATTGAGGCATATCTAACATTGCGTCGTCAGTAAGGCATTTCGTTATCGTATCTGGGTCGATCAAACCCAAGTTTTCTGCCATCTTCCTTAGCGGAGTCCCATGAAAAGGAACAAACCCATTAAGGTTCTGACTATCAGCTTGTATATGTCGATTTAGTTCGATAGTTTCCATAGCCAGTTCTCTTGTCTCGGTCGGGAAACCAACTATGTTATTACAAGTAAACTGAACACCGTAACGGTGAGGAATTTTTAGAGCCTCGATAATAGATTCGTTCTTCCAACGACGATCCAAAATTTTTTCACGAAATGCTTCATTTCCATGTTCTATTCCAACAGAAAACCTATGTAACCCCACTTCAGAAAGCTTCCTGACCTTATAATCAGTCAAGGTTTCAGCTCGTGTCTGCATCCAAAAGGGAGTCTTGATATCAGAATACATCTCGCAGAACTCATCAAACTCCTTCTCAGTTATAGCAAGAAATGTATCCGCCCAAAAATAATTGTACTCGACCCCAAAGCGCTCCTTAAAATGCTTCAATTCATCATATACAAGATCCATTCTTCTCTTTCGAAAATAACTTTCATCTGTCTTAGCATCATATATTTTAATCTGACTAGGAGAATTACAAAAGGTACATTTGTATGGGCATCCACGTATCGTTTCCACAGGAAACATTTTGTACCATCTTCCAGCCATGGGCCTATACAAACGCTGTTTCTCAAAAATATCGATATCCATCATCGGCATAGCATTGACATCGACTGGATCGGACATAGAATTTTTTGAAACTGCTCCATCTTTTCCCTTTACCCATAAATTAGTAACATCGTTATAGGACTCTCCACTTTCGATTCTTTTACATAGTGTCCGAATCGCATTTTCTCCTTCTCCAACACAAACAGAATTTATTAAGCGATGTCTAATAGCTATTTCGGGCGCAAAGGTAGCAAAAACCCCACCCACTAATACATGCGTTTGCCGCTTAATAATATAATCTTCTACTTTCTCGATAATGGCCAATCCTAGTTCCCACATATCCTCTGTGCATGACATTGCTATTAAATCAGGTTGATATGATTCGACGAGATCTTTTATATCGTCTTTCCAACTAGTTTTATGCATCTCTGGGATATAAGAACCAGCGTTGTTAAAGGGAATTACATTCAGCCTATCCACTTTTGTCCCGTCTGAATCACTACCAAAGTCAGATGAGTAATATGTGGTATCAAACAACCTTATATCATGGTTATCCTGTTTCAATACGGCAGATAATAGTGCTATCGCAGGGGGCAACATATTCATGCCATAGTAGTTTGGATATAAAAATAAAACTTTTAGAGACATTTAGTGCTCCCTATTCCTCGAAAAAAAACATTTGGCTAAATGGACCCTATTTCTATAGCTCCAATTTTAATCAAATCACGTACAAAAAAAATTACAACTTACTTACCTCAATAGGCTAGGGTAAATACTATCAGAGAAGGTGCTAATAATCTAGGGTATCTAAAGCTTCAAACAATCAAGATCGTTCAATTAAATCATACTATTATGCATAGAAAAGCTAAAAAATAAGACCTAGTCGGCTGAACTTTATACATTAAGTAACGCCTTCCACATATTATGATTATCCCCTAAATAAAAGTAGTCTTGAGGGATTTGTGCGTTGGAAGGTTGATTAAGTTGTTCTAGTAAATCATCTACATTCGCTACAAATTGGACTCCTGACAGACCTGATAACGGGCTTAAGTTTAGCGAATCAATGGCACAAGTCACGATTGCAGGAATCCCATTCCAAGATGCTTCCCATGCAGCACCCGTGCTATGAACTCCAAAAACTACATCCACTAATTCCCATAGCTCACTCAAAGATTGCTGTTTTATAGAATAGCTGAATTTGGATTCATAAACGAGACCCAAGCCTTCTGACGACAGACTAGGGTGAGGTTTGATAAAAACTTGTTTATACTTGTCCAAACCGCCTCGACTTGAAGCATCTTCTAATAATCGAAACAAAAATCTATTTTCTTGGTCTGCTACTCCCATAATAACCAATAGGGTACGCTCCCTTTCCGGAGTTTGTTTTTTGGTCATATATTTCCCCTCTAGATTGAAATAACGTACCGCCTCGACTTTTGCTATTCTGTCTTCTGGATAGCCCGCTTCTCGAATCAAGGACAACCCTTGAACATTGTTGATACATAACTTATCTGGCAAAGGCATGGCTTCGCCTCCAGTTTCAAAAAAATCTCTTGAGTCTGAGACAAAACGCAGGTCAAATGGACGAAAAAAACTGTGCTGTGAAGCAAATACTTTTGTGTTTTTTTGGTGCCTTTTCCATGCTGAAATCAATGCCATATCCCAAGGCTGATTTTCCCAGATAAACAACCCCCATGGCGAAGCCGATAGAGTCTTAGCCATAGCGTCAAACATAGATATTTTTATAGCATTGTTCATGGCCAGGTTTCCAAATAAGGAAACCTTCCACTCCTTCTCCATAAAGGGGAAAAAATTCATTTGAGAATCAGAAAAGCAAAATTCCTTTCTAAGTTCACCTAAGCGCTTTCCCTTAGAATAAATGCGAAAATAAAGCTTTATTGCTTTTACTAAAACAGGGAATGTAAGAAATTCTTCAAGAATAAAATATTGATGTTTTTTTGATGAGTTATCATTAAAACCTTTTAAAAAGTGGGTCGCATTTTGAAATGAAAACCCAGCGGTATCAAAATAAAAAAAGACCCAATTTATCTTAACTGGAATTTCATCAAAAACAGAATGCAGGCTTTGCCAGTAATTTGAATAAAACTGATTACCTTTTGATTTTTCTTGGTCAAAGTTAGGAAAATAATTGACAATTGTAACAGCATTCTCTTTTCCTAGTGGCCCTACGTCATTAGTCTTAATCGAATTAATATAACGATAGCGCAAGTACCAATTTTTGATTAAATGGGCTAATGCCTGAACCCATCCAGGAAACTTTCTTAGCCACCACCGAACTCCCTTTTTAATAGGTCGTTTATACTTTTCACTTACATTATAACGCTGATAACAATGACCTAGTTTTTCGCACCATTCTTTTAAGGTCTTATCTAAAAGCGCGTTATTACCACAATAAATGAGCCCCGAACATTCGTTATCAAAATAAACAGATTCAAGCGTCCTTAACTTAAAAACAGAATAGATGGAATCGCTATCGTAGGGAGATTTAACAGCTAAAGTAGTCAGCCACCAATAAGAAAGATTATCAAATATTTTTAAAATATTTGTAACGGTTTGACCTTGGATCTTAGTCCTACCTAAATCATGAATCCACGCTAAATACTCTTTTTTGATTTGAAGAGCCTTGTCCTCCATTAACAAAGGAATTGATACCTGAGGCGACGGCGCTTCATACCCTGTCCAGTGGGCAACAATTTTCGCGCTACCTTCCCATCTAGCTCCTTCATCTAATAAAACCAATGTAAAGTTTTGATCCGGCATATTCATCGAGTCATAATAACTTCAATTTGTGAAAAAATAATTCAACTACATGAATGTTAATATTCATTTTGAATTTTATTTATTGGTCACTTGAAGTAATTCGTTGACATAAAGTATAATACTTTTCTAATTTATCAAGGCATTTCAATTCTTTCCCCCCTTAGACGAGAATGAAGTTCCGAGAACTCTTGATCTATTGATGAAAAAACCTTCTGGTTTTATTTATTATGAAAAATAGATTTTATGTGGTTATTAAGGATAATCGGATAGAAGGTCATTATGAGTATGAAAGTATGGGGACTTATCCCTGCGAGACTTGAATCTAGCCGACTACCAAGAAAAGCATTAAGTGTGTTACATGGATTGCCTATGATTATCCATGTCGCGAAGCGCTCCGCGCTTTCTAAGCTTCTTGATGAGGTTGTTGTTTGTACTGATAGCGCCAAAATAGCGCAAGCTTGCTTTAAATATAGTGTAAAAGTATGTATAACTCCAGCTTACTGCAAAAATGGTACAGAAAGAATATTATCTGCGAAGAGACGTCTAAAAATCCCATCTGATGATTTAATAATTGATATTCAGGGCGATGAACCTTTAGTAGATCCCAAATCAATTGACAAAGTTACAGCCTACTTGATTGAGAATATTAAAAAGACAGACATTATTTTGCCTCATATTAACTTATGTCCTGCCCAGAATAAAAACGTCGTTAAGGTTATCTCATCTGGGAATAAAGTTTTGTGTTTGACCAGAGCTGATGTTCCATATCCTTTCAATAGAGATTCTCCGTTGAAAAAACACTTAAGCATAATAGGATTCACAGGAAAAAGCCTCGAAACCTTTGGCACCCTCCCAGTTGGCGAGCTCGAATCTACCGAGGGTATTGAATTATTAAGGGCACTAGAGGGTGGAATGCGAATACTTACCTTCGGAGTAGATGCTGATTCTTTTTCTATCGATATTCCAGAGGACCTAGCAAGAGCTGACCGTGCGCTAAGAAATTGCCCTGTTTTCCAAGGAGGCTATTAGTTGAAAACGCCGTATAGTCATTATTCATTCGACTTGGATGGCACCATCCTTGACACACTCGAGATCATGAGAATTGCTTGGGAGCTAACGGTTCAGAAGTTTCATCTCTGGCACGATTTCTCAGAGTATAAGAGAGAAATCGGATTGCCATTCGAGGTAGTCATGAAAAACCTAGGAATTTCCGATGAGGATCAATTAATACAAAAATTTTATTTTGAACAGACTGAGAGAATGTCTTCTCAGGTAAAAATATTCCCAAATTTTTTAGACTTTTTGGAAAGAGTAAAACTTTTAAAAGTTTCAACCTCAATTATCACTTCAAAACCAAGGCAAAATTCAGAGAGTTTGCTTTCTAAGTTTGATATTGATATTGATATTCTATTATGCGGTGATGACAAACTAATTGGAACAAAGCCATCGCCATACCCTATGGAGCAAATAAAAAATAAACTTGGATTAAATCAAGAACAAAAAATAATTTATTTTGGAGACATGCTGAACGATTTAGTTTTTTCTGTGAACAGTAATATCGACTATTGCCACTGTAACTTCGGTATTATTGGCCAACTTCCCGAATACCTTCTACCGAAACCGATGTCAATAGACTCGTGGTTAGATGATCTTTTGAAAGAGTATTTATAACATCTCTATTTAAAGTTCACAAAAGCTAAAAATTATATTATCTATTTTTGGTAGCGACAATGAAAAAGCTATTAACAAGCTTAATCAAGGAATGTAGTTTGTAGAACAATCTCGCTTAAATTGGAATAATATTTTTCTCTTTATATTTTTGCATTAAAAAAAACCATCTATCCTTAACCACAATCATATTTATTAAATAGCGCTTAATTATGAATCTTAAAGATCAAAAAGTAACCGTTACCTCAATTTCCTTCGGAAAGTCTTCTGCACTCAGAGAAAAACTTCTTCACATTTTTCCAAATTCCGTTTTCCATGAACACGGGAGATGTGAAATATGAACTCGTACTCAGAAAAAAACACCCCAATCCTTAATAAAATAATTCTTGTGTCCTTATTTACTTGCGCAGCATTCTCTATGTTTTCTATAAGTATCACTCAAGTAGCTGCTGGAGTTGGAGGAATGGCTTGGCTATTTCAGACACATATTAATAGAGTTTGGCAAGAGCAACAATGGCCTCTCGGAATTCCATTTGTATTATTTATAATCGCTTGCCTAATAGCTGTAATAGATGCGTTTGACCCGAGTTATAGCTACACAGAACTAAGAAAACTCTTGGAAATGCTAATTTTTTTCTGGGTAATTAATTGCACCAAAAGCAATCAAATAAGAAAATCATTAATAATGGTTATTATTATTTCGGCAACAATTGCTAGCCTATATGGTTTTTATCAAGGGTCCGTGGATGGGGTTACTATTGACAAACGAGTAGAAGGTACAATGAGCGTCTATATGACGTTCGCTGGTCTTATAATGTTAGCGGGAGTATTTTCATTAGGAAGAGCGCTCTTTCGCCAACCAAGAGAAATCTGGCTCCTGCCAGTTATAGGAATTTTTTTAGTCTGCCTTCTATTTACCTTTACTCGCCAAGCGTGGTTCGGGTTTTTAATGGGATTTCTTTTTCTAGTTTTTGTCTGGAAAAGAAAAATAACGTCGATCGCATCTGGTTTATTCCTTATCATCTTGTTAACTTACGGAAGTAACATACAATCTCAAGCTTTGAATATGACGAGCGATTATAGAGGTCATTTTTCTTTCATAAAACATCTAAAATTTAGAGTCAACTCCATGCTTAGTGGAAAAGATAGAACCTTTTTTACTAGAGTTTCGCTTTGGAAAGGTGGTTGGGAAATTTTCAAGGACAATCCTTTAACTGGGTGTGGCTTTAAATGCGTGGATCTAATTCACACAAAATATCCAGACCCAACGGGTCATATGAAAAACCTTCGAGGAATGCACAATAATATCATTCAACTTGCGGTAGACACAGGAGTTATCGGGGTAATAGCTTGGTCAGGAATATGGTTCTCTTTTTTTAGATTATTGTATTTACGTAATAAATTTTTGGAAGACAATTCAGAAAACCGGTGGATTATTTATGGAAGTGCCGCGAGTGGAGTTGCGTTTCTTGCAGGGGGGCTCTTTGAAACAAATTTTTATGATTCGGAAGTTGTAATGCTTCTCTATTTTATCATGGCCCTACCTTTTGCCCACCTTAAACATAATAAAGTTAATAAACCTGGGTAGATTTAAGAGTAGCAATAATAGGTTGGCTTAAGTTCATGACAACTTAGTAAATTTAGAACAAAAAATCTTAATCTCTTGCTGAGAAATCCCTGCAACTGAAGGCATATACCACAGCATAGCACCAGCAGACCCACAGAACAAAAATATTGCTAAGACTCCTTTAAAAAACAAATTAATACTAATCAAACTATTAATAGCGTCTACAAGTTCAAAAGAAAACCAACCACAACTTAATGAACCACCCAGTGCGGCTAATTGATATATCCAGCTAAATTTCCATCCATAGTCTTGACATATCCACCAAGAAACACAACTAGAATATATAATTGAAAAAACAAGCATTTTGATAGACAAACCTAATGAACCCAATTCAAGTCCAGAAATATAAACATTTTTTGGTGCCAAAACAAAATAAGTGCAAGGAATACTTACTGTCCCTAAAATACTACCGAAAATAACATTTGCTTTAGTCTTACTTGTGGCAAGCATCATGGAAACATTGAGAATACCCAGCGATCTAAAAGCAGAGTAAATTAAGATCGCTACCAAAACAGGAGAACTTTCTATATAAGAAGGACCGAGCAGCAATCCTATTATTTCTTCACTCCAAGGAATAAGAAATCCAGCAGACAAAGCACCCACTGTAAAAAGAAATCGAGAACATTTGAAATATAAAATTCGCATTTGTTCAAGATTCCCATTTTCTTTAGCCTCTGAAATTTCTTTCCAAAAAATATTTAGGATAGACATTGTCACAAGGAGACTAACCACACCAATACGAAGACCGACTTCATAAATACCCTGCTGAGTTGAACCGCCGTAGTTTTGGAGTAGCCAACGATCTATAAAATTAAAACCGCCTCCTAAAAACGAGTAAAAAACAAGGGGGAAACAATATGTAATATATTCCTGCAAGACTGAGCGGCCATCAAACACTCCATCTTCCGTTTCAGCCACAAGTAAAGCTTTCCAAGCTACTGGCAAAAAAATTAAATGCTCAATAAAAACTAACCAAAGAAGTAAATGAACTGAAAGAGCTTCTCCAACCCAGAGTCCTATAATAAGCAAAAAATGAACGACCGCTATAGACAAAGTGAGAAGCTGAACTTTTTGAGTTAGGCGCTTCGACTCTCCAACTTTAACCATGGTTGTCCACGCCTGCTGTTGCATAAAAACTGCTGCAAGGGCCAACAGAACTAAATCTTTATTTTCTCCAAGAAAAATCTTATTTAGCAGGGCTTCCGGGAAAACTATACCAACAACTAATAGCATTAGGAGAAACTGAAATAATTGCCAACATGCATAGCTAAATAAAAATGTCTTTCCACGTTCTTTTTGACAAATGAATGTCTGAAAAGCATTTGAAGTCCCCAAATCTAGAAATACTGTTATAGACGCAGAAATTGCAACAAGAAACGCATAGGTCCCGTATTCCTCAGGGCCAAGATCACGAGCAATCACCAAGGTCGTAATAAAAGCTAACCCACCTCGTAAACAATTAATCACAACACTAGAAAAAAAACGAGGTGCTATTGATTGGTTTGTCAAAGAAATATTTGTTTTGTTAGTCAAGTTAAATATTAGGGGATTAATATTCAAAAATTCCTGAGATAACAATAGATATAATTATCTAGCCACCTTCTGCCGGCTATTCATAGGCATTAAAAGTTAATCCAAAAAAAAATCGGCAAATTCATAGCCTAAAACTCTCAGATTTTTTTATTGATAGAACTTTTTTAATCAGAAGAATTTATTTTACTATATCTCGATCTTAATTTTATTTGGAAGGTCGGTTTTAAAACCACGATTTATCAGAGACTGGTTTTTTTAAAAAAATCTACGCAAGGACTCCGGAACTTGTTTTAATATTTTTCTATATAACACTTATAACCCTATTTAAATGAAACTTATTTAGTGAACAAAAGGTCGCAATCTGGGTTATATTAATAAATAACTATAAGTATACATCACTAAACCATCCATGAAATACAACCTCCGAACGATAAAAGACATAGATTAGTAATTGAATTGATAATACTAAGAATAATCCTGTAATTACTCTCGCAAACCTTAAAATTTTAGGAATAATCTCGTATGGTTTTTTTCTCTAGTTCCATCATTTCTAGTCAGATAAAAAAATAATCACTATACTTTAAGACAGGTCAACAACTTGACCCGTGGCTTCCATACCTTTGCAAAACTTAGAAAATGATACGCGCCTTAAATTATGAACCTGAATTATTCGATGAAACCACGCAGGTATTCGACGATGAAATTTTACTTCAAGAATTGTAAATCCAGCAAAACTATACTTCCAACTTTCCGAACTAGGCGGATGAAATCCTCGACCTTTAGGGAAGGGTTTACGGGATTCTGTATCATTTAAAAACACCTCTTCGTTCAGAGTTTCCTTGGATACCCCAACTCTGCAAGACTTCAAAAACAATAGGCTGATAATCTGGCGATGCTGCC
>JABHTG010000057.1 GCA_018697205.1 Nitrospina sp.
TATCAGGGTTGGAAGAAATAGAAAATCCGCTAATAGGGCAAAGATAATAGAAATGGTAGTCATGTATCCTAGTTGAACATTCATGCGAAATCCTGAGAAAGTCAACACTAGAAACCCACACACCAAAATTATCGACGTCAGAAATAATGCGGGGCCTACCGTGTGAAATGAATAGCGTATTGATTCTTCGGTTGTCTTTCCAAGTTCTACCCGTGCTCTACGAAATTTACTTAAAAAATGAACAGTATCATCCACAATAATACCAAGGGCTACTGGAGCTACAACTGAAACTGCCAACCCAATTTCTCCTACTACCCATCCCCACAATCCAAAAGTCATAAACATCGGAACCAGATTAGGAACCGTACTGATTAACCCAAGTTTAAAACTGCGCAGTACCGCTATAAGAATAGCGGAAATCAAAAGCAAGGCTAGCGTATTGCCAATCATCATACTATCAATATTTCTCTTGGCTATGTGCGAGAACATAATTAGAGGACTAGCACCATGTGAAGCCATTTCTGGAGGTGCATTTTCTCTTAACCACTTTTGCGCCCTTTTTTCTAAAGCAAGAGCATGCTGCGTTGAAACACTTTCAAGAATAGCGGTGAAACGGGTAGACGATTTATCTATATTAATTTGGTTGTTCAGGTCTAAGCCAAAGGGTAGAGATAATTCATATAACAACAAATATTGGGCCGACAGATCTCGTTCTTCAGGCAAACGGTAATAAGCATCATCGTCCCCGTGCATATTCTTGTTCAGCCGTTTCATGGTATCAGTCAAAGTACCGACGTACATAACACCCGGTTGTTTTCTGTACCATTGTGCAAACTCATCGACTTTTTTGAGATACGCAGGATTACTAACCCCTCCTGAATCACCTGCGTTTAATGAGTATTCAATCGACTCGAATCCCGTTAGGTGCTCTATGACGTAATCGTTGTCACCACGGAACTGATATCGAGTATCGAAGTATTCGTTAAACTTTTCATCAATCTGAATTTGAGGAATTTTTGCTGAGAGAACAATGATGATTATCATCATGCTCCAAAAAAGGCTATTGCGGTTATTAATAACCCAGTCACTCAATTTGTCAATTAAGCCATTGTTTGAAGAGAAAACGACTTTCACACTGAGAGGTAAAACTGCCATTATTGCTGGCAAGAAAAATACGGAGTAAATGTAGGCTGACATCACGCCCATTGCTACAATGTTTCCCAGGTCGCGAAAGGGAGGAGAATCACTAAAATTAAGACTGAGAAAGCCAATGGCGGTTGTGACACTGGTTATAAAAACTGGTTGGTGATTCACACGCAACGACTCTCGTATTGCCGCGTATTTTGGTTTTCCATGTTGCATTTCATTAAACAGGGTTACCAAAATATGAACACTATCTGCTACCGCAAGAGTGAGAATGATAGTAGGTGCATTGGCTGAAATTGGAGTCAATAAAATTCCCGACCAGCCAGCAAGACCCATCCCGGTTAGAATAGAAAATCCCATGATCAGAGTAGTGGTTAAGGTCCCCCAAAATGTTTGTAGGCTGAAAGCTATAATGAACAAAACAATTCCGTACATAACCGGAATGAGTGATTTCATATCTCCTTCACCCGCTTCGGTAAAAGCATTGTCCATTAACAAAACGCCTGTTAAGTAAATATTAATTTTTGGATATTTTTTCTCGAATCGGTCTCGTATTTCACGAGCAAATGCAACCACCTCCGGTGTTTCGGTAACGGTCTTTTGCGGACGGTTAATTGTGATGTTGACACCAGTGATATTTGATTTGTGAGTTATAAGTCGGTTTAGCAGGAGCGGCTCTGTAAGAGCAACTCCCTTAACTTTTTCTAACTGTTCGTCTGTGAATGATCCTGCATTTTCTACAAGATCTTGAACAACCAAATCATCTCCATCAGCCCATGTATATTGAAAGTTGGTTACCGAATCGACTCTAATTGAATAGGGGATTTTCCATGATGCCTGAGTGATTTCTTCTATAACAGACAACGTCTCACGTGAAAAAATATTGCCATCTTTAGGCTCAATAGCGAACATTACATTATCATTCTTGGTGTAGGTATTCTGTAATGTTTCGAAGGCAACAAGTTGAGGATTATCCTTACTAAAAAACACACGATAGTCTGTAGAAAAACCTAAAAAACGCACCCCTGATGTTGCAACAAACATAAGCCCTAATGTAAATAGGATGATCCACCAACGAAATCGAATCACCCAACCGCCAAATTCATTTTTAAAATCTGTGCTCATAGTTTTGTGTGAGCACCATCACAAAAAGGAAGTTTACTGGATTGGCTACAATCACAAATAGCCATTCTTTTAGCCTCAGTGACTTCAAATTCTTTAGGAAATTTGCCCGTATTATGTTTTTCATGAGAGCCATCACAGTAAGGTTTTTTAGAAGACTCCCCACAAACACAGTAAAATTTTTTTCCTGGGGTTTCATCTACAAAGTTAGGGTTATTTTCATATGGCATATTCTTTATTCCTTAAATTAACAATCGCTTTTAAAAAGTAATGATTTTAAATTTTTTCGTTTTAAAAACTTTCTTATTTCAGGCCTCTAATCAATATATTGACTACGCCATCTGCTTCTCTCCTCAATTCTTCTAATTTACTAGCTTCCATATACCTTGGGGAGAAAAATTTTGTTAAAGCAGTTTGAATCCATATTGACGTTTCGAGCACATCTGAAATATTGAAATCGCCAGAATATTTTCCCTGGAAGAGGATTTCCGATATTAGTAATTTTTCCTGTTCCATATATTCCTTTACAATAGCCCAACGTTCACGGGAAATAAAATCTACTAATTCCATCAGTGCAGGTTGTTCTGAAAAATTATAGTGCATGTAGTTGAGCACTTCCAAAACTGCTACTTTTAGTTTTTCATTGGGGTTCAATTTTTTGTTATTAATAGTTTTTTGAACTAATTCAAGTCTCTGCTTCAAAATTCGACTGCCGCAATCAGCGCAGATATCCTTCTTGCTTTTAAAGCAACGGTAAAGATTTCCCGATGACATTTCACAATCCTTGGCTATTTCAGCCATAGTGGTTTTGCCATACCCGTACCGACCAAAGCGCAAAAAAGCCTTATCCAAAATGACCTGCCTAATGCTCTCTTGAGGTTTTTTTAAAGTTTTATTATCAGTTTTTTTAGCTGTGGTCATGTAAATATTTAACAAAATATTCAATATTTACCAACAAAATAATACGGTCGTCCTTGTAGTTTCAAGGTAATTAGGCAAAAAATCGTTTTGTTTGGATAAGGTTAAATGGATCTATGTGGCGTAAACCATGACGTTTTCTAATTTCAAAATCTAATTCGGTTTATAATACCAATAACATCTTGAAGTCTTGGTATAGTTTGTAGCCCACCGTTGTAGGGGAACAGACCATCAAACTCTTTTTGTTCAATTTCTAAAAAAATTTTTTAAAGACCTTCAGCAAAAGATATATCAGACTCATTTAAGTTAAAAGGGTATCTTGACCTCCTTCATAGAAATTTTGCTACCATTGTCAATATTTCAAATAAACATTTAAAGCTTTAATGATTAGAGCTTTTTCTGGATTTTAAGCAAATAAAATATTTACAGTAAGAGCGCAAAGGTTAAGATCTTCACTTTAGAGTAATATCTAAGTATTTAAATATACATTTTTTTTAGATTAGCAAGTCTGTCAGGCATAAATATATGCAAGAATATTTACAACTAATAGCTAAGAAGAAATATGACCTATCCCAGAAAAAATAAAAATTTTATATTCTTCTTATTCGCATTAGCAGTAGCTTCAGGACTATTATTATTGGATATCTCTGTTCCTCTTGGAGTTGCCGATGGCATCCTTTATATAGCCCTAGTTCTGATAGCTTTTTTTACAAAAAATAAAAATTTTATATACGTCAGCGCTGCAACAGGAACGTTGCTAACGATTGCTGGCTTTTTTATATCTCCACCTGGAGGCGAACTTTGGCATGTTATCGCAAACCGATCCCTTACAGTATTAGCTATCTGGGTGATTGCTATACTTTGCCTTTCGCAATGCGGTCATTCTGAAAAAATGGAAGAGGTTCGCAATAACCTTGAAAAAAGTGTCCAGCAGCGAACAGCAGATCTTAATAAATCAAAAGCCGAGTTGGAAAGAGAATCAGCCTATGTCCAACTTCATAAAGATGTCGCTATTGCAGCAAATGAAACTATAGGGCTGAAAGATACTCTAAAAATATGTCTTGAAAAAATCTGCGCTCATGCAAACTGGCCCATTGGTCACGTGTATTTACTTCAAAGTCAAACCTCAAACTGGCTAGAGACTGCGAAGGTATGGTTTGTAGAAAACCCTGGCCGTTTTGATACTTTTCAAAAAATTTCCGAAACAACTCTATTCGGGCCAGGCATGGGTCTTCCTGGCCGTGTCCTCCTAAGTAAAAAACCTGAGTGGATTATAGATGTCACACAAGACACCAACTTTCCAAGAGCAAAACAAGCAGAAAACATAGGAGTCAAAGCGGGGTTCGCATTTCCCTTATTAATAGGCAAACAAGTAGTAGGAGTTATGGAGTTTTTTTCTGCTGAAGTTGCCGAACCAAATAGAGACTTGATGAAAGTTATGGCGGAGGTCGGAATCCAGCTCGGTCGAGCTGTCGAACGGCAGTGGGCAGAAGATGACATTCATAATTCCAACGAACGGCTACGTAAACTATACCAAAGACTAGAAATGATTCGAGAAGAGGAGCGTACGCGTATTGCACGGGAAGTGCACGATGAATTAGCACAAATTTTGAGCACACTCAAACTAGAACTTTCTCTACTTGATAAAAAAATGGTCGGCGATAAAGCATCCTTTCGAAATGACACACAAATGATGCTAGCACTTATAAATAACACGATCCAAACAGTAAAAAGGATCGCCATGGACTTACGACCACCAATACTCGATGATCTAGGTCTCCATGAAGCTATTGAGTGGCAGGGACATGAATTTGAAAAACGCACAGGCATTCACTTCGAATTTGAAATTTCCTTTGGTAATGTAGAGTTGGATATGGAGCGGTCTACTGCCATTTTTAGAATTTTTCAAGAAACTTTAACGAATATACTGCGACATGCTAAAGCCAAAAATATTAATGTTCGCATGCAAGAAAAAAATGGTATGGTTACCGTAGAAATTCAAGATGACGGTATTGGGATCACCCTAGATCAAGTTTCTGACAGCAAGTCATTAGGACTGCTTGGCATGAGGGAAAGAGCTGGCGCTTGGAAAGGTGATGTGCAAATACAGGGAGCGCAAAATCAAGGGACAACTGTAACTATAAATATTCAACGAAATTAAAGTTATGAATGCAACCGAAAGTAAAACAATAAAAATAATTATAGCAGATGACCACCCCCTATTTAGACGTGGACTAAAGCATGCCTTAGAGGAAACCAACGATATCGAAGTAATTGGTGAATCCAGTAACGGGGATGATCTGATTGGCCTTATCAAAAATTTAAAACCCTGTATAATTCTATTAGATATAGCTATGCCAGGAAAGAGCGGTCTCGATTTATTAAAACAGCTGAAAAATGACCACCCAAAACTTCCTGTGCTAATTCTCAGCGTTTATCCTGAAGAACAATATGCAGTTAGATTTCTTAAGGCAGGAGCATCAGGCTACCTTACCAAAGAGAGTGCCGCTGAAAAATTAGCTGAAGCAATTCGGAAAATAGCTGGTGGAGGTAAATATGCTAGTACTGAAATCATAGAAAAACTTGCATTTGACTTTTCTAACTCTGAAAAACCACCTCATGAAACATTATCTGATCGTGAATATCAGGTATTTGGAATGATTGCTATTGGCAAATCCCTCACAGAGATTGGGACTGAACTTTCTCTAAGTGTAAAAACAATCAGCACGCATAGAACTCGTATCCTCGAAAAAATGAAGATGAAAAAAAATGCAGAGCTCATTCATTATGCAATCACTCGAAGCCTTCTTTAAAAATATAGCACCACTTATATTACTATTCTAAAATAAAAAGCTCCCTTCCCCTACCATCTAAAAAGCTTTCATCTTGCATATAAATAAAAAAATTTTCCCTGCCTTCTATAAAAAACTAAGAAAACACCTACAAACAATCAGCTTAATGCTTATTTTTTTTTCAGCAATCCACTGATACCCATAAGTTGGTCAATCCTCTAGACTTACCACGTATTTTAGAAAAACATATTGATCCAACAATTTTTAAATTTACCTAAAGAAATATCGTTAGGATTTAGCTATGTGGAAAAATAAAACATTCCAAATATTTTTTTTATTACTACTCAATGCTTATATTTGGTTTGGATAAATATTATTTTTATGTTTTTGAATTCAGGCAACCTGACAAATTATTTATAAGCAAAAGCGCATAAGTTAAAGCAATTTAAAGAAGCCCTTACAATAAAAAATAATCATGGCAAGCATTATTCAGGCAAAGCGCCCTTTGTGACTACTGCTTTTTATTACTGTTTTTTTTAATAGTTTTTAAAGGTAAGTCCTCATCTACAAGCAAGATAATATATTTAAACTCCTCAGGGAGTCAGTTAGAAAAAATTTTTATTTCCACAGGTGCGAAAGTTGAATTAAGTAATGATTCTGAAACAACATTTCATAATTTCACAGTAATTCAAATTCATTCTGGGAAAAGAATGGTGTCCATAGAGAATATAAAACCAAGTGCTTCTTTATAACCTAGCCTTTGCCCGTGCTGGAACTTACATAGCATGTTACTCAAAGGAAAGTGCGAAGGGATTGGGCAAGAGGACCTGTTTACAAATTGATGTGGACGGATTTCAGTCTATATAACGCTGAAACATAATTTCAAAGTTGTTTAATTTAAGTAATGTAACGTGTAGTAAATTTTTGATCCAAAACTTTATAATATAAATAAGAGGAGGAATGGGATGAAAAAGATTTTCGCACTAACAGCAACATTTCTAACATGCACAGCTTTAAATGCAACAGCAGGAACAATTAACAGTAATCAAACGGCATCTTGTACAAATGCAAAGTCTATCACTCTCGAAGTAGCAAACATTCCTTTCGAGAATAATGATGCAAATGGTTTCACATCAAACGATCGTGGAAGCGCAAACGTAGTAGTATGGAAGTCTTCCAATTTCACCACTGTTCCCATTTCACTTGGCGCAAAAGGCGACAATAATGCTGCTCAACGTGGACAGGGCAAATTAACAAAATTTAAATGTAAAGATACAACACAGTGTGTTCCTGGAGCTATAGACAACATTTCTGCTGGCGTTGGCGAACATTTTTACGGTAATATCCCAGGAAAAAATAAAGTTGTACTGACTTCCCAACCGGAGTTTAGCCGTGGTGACTCTATTGGTGACATCAGTGGCCTAGTTAAAATCACAAATAGCGGTTCTAATCCAGTTACAGTTACATGTGGTTAGTTTAAACCGATAAAAAATAGTTTTTAAAAAGTTTAGTTCTTACCCCTGAAAGCAGCCAGCTTCTTTGAGAAGTTGGTTGTTTTTTTGTATTTCCCCCAGTTAGTTTCTCTAACAACATCTCATGTCCTTAATTTTTGATTCCCAATATGTTAGAGTGACCAACAACTCAAATATAACAAAGGAATCTAGCTTGAAATACTTTATCTTTATTCGCTTATTTTGTTTTGTTATTTCATCTTTTTGTTTAATATTTTTAGATAATATACCTCTCACTTTCGCTGACCAAGTTGTTAAAAAAGGTGACAAAATATCTATTGAATATGAAGGCTCCCTTAACGATGGGACAGTGTTTGACAACTCTAAGAGTCATAACAAACCATTTCAGTTTATTGTCGGCTCAGGCCAGGTGATTCCTGGATTTGATAAAGCCGTGGTTGGGATGAAACTTATGGAAGAAAAAAAATTTACTCTTCAGCCTGCAGAAGCTTATGGTGAGAAAAACCTAAAACTCATCCATAAAGTCCTGCGCTCCGAGCTTCCTCCTGAACCAGAACCTAAGCCAGGAATGGGGCTCATGATGGGTGGAGGGCCGAGAGGAAAACCGAGAAGAGCGATGATCACAGAAGTCACAAAAAAACATATTGTCATAGATATGAACCACCTCTTGGCAGGTAAAGCCCTAACTTTTTCTATTAAATTGATAAAAATTTCAAACTGAGCCTCATCACGAGAAAAACAGAATAGGCTTAAAATTTTCTGTACTTTTCTATTTATTAACAGAATATATTTTCACGTTTTTGCCTGAAGTATAAAATCTGGCAGCTCATTTACGCTACTTTGAAAACTAAATTATGACTACCCAAGTTCGAGTTCGATTTGCACCAAGCCCAACAGGATACCTGCATATCGGCGGTGTTCGTACAGCCCTATTCAATTGGTTGTTTGCTCGTCATCATAAAGGAAAATTTATATTACGAATCGAAGATACTGATGCGTCCCGCTCCACTGAGGACTCGATTGACGAAATTATTGAATCGATGAAATGGCTGGGCTTAGATTGGGACGAAGGTCCATTTCGTCAAACTGAGCGCCAGTCCATATATAAAAAAAAAATAGATCAGCTTATAAGCGAGAAAAAAGCCTACCCTTGTTTTTGTACAGCAGAGGCGTTGGACCTGAAGAGAAAACAAGCACAAGCAAAAGGCCTGAAACCAAAATATGATGGCACCTGCCTCAACCGGTCAGACAATCCGGAAGGGATTCCATTCGTTATCCGCTTTAAAGTACCAAAAGAGGGTTCCGTCACCGTAAAAGACACACTCCGTGGCAACATAGCTTTCCAAAATGCAGAACTCGACGACCTGATCATTCTGCGGTCTGACGGTACACCCACATACAATTTTGTTGTTGTGGTCGATGATGGCGACATGGGCATTACTCACGTTATTCGAGGCGATGACCACCTGTCAAACACACCTAGGCAAGTGTTGCTTTACGACGGCCTTGGGTTGCCTTGCCCCAAGTTTGCTCACATTTCAATGATTCTAGGAGCAGATAAAACTCGACTCAGCAAACGCCATGGCGCAACCTCGGTTCTTGCCTATCGAGATATGGGCTATCTTCCTGACGCGCTAATCAATTATCTTGCTAGGCTCGGTTGGTCTCATGGAGACCAAGAAGTTTTCACTCAAGAAGAAATGATCCATAATTTCTCGCTGGAAAATATTACTACCTCCGCCGCAGTCTTCAATTCGGAAAAGCTTCAGTGGCTAAACCAAAAATATATTCAAAATGCTAACCCCATAAAACTTGCCACCAAACTTGAACCTTTTCTCATTAATCAAGGTCTTTTAGAAAAAGACCATATTCTTAGTAAAGAAGATATTGCTAAACCAATCCCATCTCTCAATCAAAGAGCTCAAACTCTCATTGAAATGGCACAAAAATCAACCTTCTATTTTAAAAAAGAACTTACATTTGATGAGAAAGCGCGAGAGAAATTCCTAAATAACGATATCAAAGTTCACATTGAAAAACTTATTATCGCTATCAGTAAGATAGAATTTTTAGAACACGATTCTCTGGAAAATTTATTCAAAAAAATTGCGGAAGAGTCTGAACTCAAACTCGGGAAACTAGCTCAACCTGTACGTGTAGCACTCACAGGAGGTACCGTCAGCCCAGGAATCTATGACGTTATCTTGTTGCTCGGTAAAACTACTACCCTTCAGCGACTAAAAGAAGCAATTCATTTTATTGAAAAATAAAGTTAAAAGCTAATTCCTCCTGATTATCCACAAGATAGCTAAAACTTGAAGATTAAGAGCCGAAAAGGTTCAAAATTTCTGTTCCATTAGACAATTTAATATAAGACACTCAAAAATATATACATACTAGACCATTATTTTTGTTTGACAATACACTATATTGTATATATTTTGTCTAACGACACTAGATATAGCAATATCTAGCCTACTTTGCCACTTCTTTATTGAAGACAACCGTCATTCACTAATAAGGGAGACCTAATGCATACCGAGAGAAACTCTGTAGAATCTCAACTACTCACAAGGTGCAACATTCTAGAATCTCAGGTAGAGGCTTTAACAAAAAAAAACACAAAGCCTCCTAAAAATCTTCGCATAAAGGATAATGCCCAAGAAGGAGCATGGAAAGAAGTTACAGGAATAGGAAAATTCCCCGCATAAATAATTAAAGTTTTTTGCAGCACACCTTTTTATAAACAATGATAAAGGAGAGCCTATGGCTACCCCGAAATACATTGAGTTTTTAAATTCAACCGGAGCCGATATCGATGCAAACCAACAGTCCCCCAAGGTACAGGATACATCGGAACAACTAAACATCTCAGAACTTAAAGCACATATAGCGAAAGGGTTACCTTCTACCATGCATGCAGAGGTTGATGACTTACCGTTTAAAATAAAAACTACCGAGTGGGAATGGCAAGAAATAGAAGGAGTAGGAAAATTCCCAAAAAACTATAAACCTGACTTTTTAGGGTTCGATTAATTTTCTACAACTTTGTTACCCTTTTCGGTAACCCGCAACTTGGTGAATTTTTTTACTTTTTAGTGATCCCTAAGTAGCTGAAAAAAATAGGTTGGCTCTTTACACCAACTTTCAAGGTGCTTAGCTATTATCTTTAAATCTAATTTTCTCTACGTTTTCCAGAAAGGAAATATGCGACTCAAGCATAACCATATCTTTTTTAATTTTGCTGAGTAATATCTTAATATCAGACTCAGATTTCCCCAGCTTTGCCAGATCCGGGTCAAGTTTAAGTCTCTCCCTTTCCTTTATATCCTCCATATTGCTAATGATCACACCTATAAACAGATTAAAAAAAATAAAAGTCGCAAGTAAAACAAAGCTCACAAAATAAAACCACCCTAAAAAAGGAAACGCCATTGATTTTTCACACAACTCCTCCATCCCAGAATAGCCATAGTTTTGGCAACCATATATGGCTGTATACATTATATCAGTCCAATCCTCTAGAGTAGCTACTCGAAAAAGACTCAATAGCGATATGTGAAGACTTTCAAAGTGAATAGGATCATTTTCACGAAACAGAAAAGTTCCCAAACACGCATAAATATAAAATAAAATAAATAATAAGACACCTATGTACCCTAGAGATGGGATGCTTTTTAAAAGCGTATTCACTATCAACTTTAGCTCTTGGATAGTGCCTACTAACCTTACAATTCGCAATACCCTGAGAAGCCTTAATACAATAACAGACTGACCATCAAATGGTAGAAAACAAGCACTGACTATAATAAAATCAAATATGTTCCACCCATCCTTAAAAAACTCGTGAATCCTTGGTCCAAATGAAATTAGTTTGAGGCAGATTTCAAGAACAAACAGTCCTAAAATAATACTGTCTAGCAAATGCAATATCGTTCCATATTCATTAGAAATTTCAGGGTAGGAGTCCAAACCCACTACAATGCCCGACAAAAGAATTACTCCTATGAAAAATATTTGAAATTTTTTTGACTCAGTGAAAATTCTTAGTTGTTTTTGCATTACGGCTCCAAAAATTTATCGACAAGCTTCAAGTTGTCAAATGAAAGATGACCTAAAGTTTTTCACTTTAGAAAAATCACTTTTCTTTTTTTAATTTTAATATCTACTTATTTTGCTTTGTGATTTTTGCCCAAGTATCTCGTAGTGTTACAGCGCGGTTAAATACTGGGCTATCAGGAGTAAAATCTTTTAAATCAGCACAAAAGTAACCCATCCGTAAAAATTGAAACTGGGCCCCTGGCTTTGCACTAGCTAAAGCAGGTTCGATTTTACAGTCTTGCAAAATTTCCATAGACTCTGCATTGAGTGCAAACTTCCCATCAACCCACTCTTGCTCATTTGCAGGATTTTCATCTATGAATAGATGATTGTATATTCTAACCTCTGCTTTTCTTGCTTGCTTTACCGATACCCAATGAAGCGTCCCCTTAATTTTTCTTCCTGCTGTAGGACCACCTGTTTTTGAATCTGGATCATAAGTACACTTTAATTCAGTAATAGCCCCGTTTCTATCTTTTATAACTTCTTCACATTTAACAATGTAAGCATGTTTTAGCCGTACTTCTTTTCCTGGCGCAAGACGAAAAAATTTTTTTGGCGGGTCTTCCATAAAGTCTTCTTGCTCAATATAAAGTTCTCTTGAAAATGGCACCATTCTAGTACCAGATTGTGGATCTTCAGGGTTATTTTCAGCATAAAGCTCTTCTATTTGTCCTTCAGGATAATTTGTAATAGTTAATTTTAAAGGTCGCAAAACTGCCATCACTCGTGTAGCCCTCTTATTAAGATCTTCTCGTAAGCAATGCTCTAACAATGCCATTTCGACTGTACTATTGGCTTTAGCAACTCCTATTCGCTCACAAAAATCACGTATCGCTTCAGGCGTATATCCGCGACGTCTCATCCCTGAAATAGTAGGCATACGCGGATCATCCCAACCAGACACATGCTTTTCGTTTACCAATTTTAAAAGTTTACGTTTACTCAATAAAGTAAAACCTAGATTGAGACGCGCGAATTCTATTTGCTGCGGGTGATAAATATTGAGTTTTTCAATAATCCAGTCATAGAGCGGGCGATGATCTTTAAATTCTAAGGTACAGATCGAATGCGTAATTTTTTCAATAGAATCTGACTGACCATGTGCAAAATCATACATTGGATATATACACCACGTATCACCCGTGCGATGATGCTTAGCCCTAAGAATGCGGTAGATTACTGGGTCACGCATATTGAGATTACCTGAAGTCATATCAATCTTAGCACGAAGAACTTTAGCCCCATCAAGGAACTCACCATTTTTCATTCGCTTAAAAAGATCTAGGTTCTCTTCCATGGAGCGGTTACGAAACGGACTGTTTTGCCCAGCCTCCGTTAGTGTCCCACGATACTTCCTTATTTCATCAGCATCCAAATCATCTACATATGCCACTTCTTTTTTTATTAAACATATTGCCCAGTCATATAATTGATCAAAGTACTCAGAGGTATAACGTATTTTATCTGCCCAACTAAAACCTAGCCATTTGACATCTTCAATAATAGATTTAACGTAGACATTTTCCTCTTTGAGAGGGTTAGTATCATCAAAACGTAGGTTGCATGTTCCTCCAAACTCAATAGCAAGACCAAAGTTGAGACAAATAGATTTAGCATGACCAATGTGGAGAAACCCATTTGGTTCAGGTGGAAAGCGCGTACAAATACGGCCTTTCCACTTATTCGTTTTTATACCTTCTTTAACAATTTCTCGAATAAAATTGGAATGATTTAAGTCAGTATTGTTTTGTTTATTCATTGACAGTTATTTTCAAAATCTAGATTAAAAAAGGAAAGGCATTCTATCATAATCAGAAAAACCAAATACTACGCTTCATTTGCAAGCTCTGATATATCCTTAACCTTTACTTTGTCTTGAAGGTTTTTGGCCTTGAGGGCATCCTCGAGCATCAGAACACAGAATGGGCAGGAAACTGCAATGGTATCTGGATTAGCTTCCATAAGTTGATCAATACGCTGGTGACTCATGCGTTTACTAGTTTTTTCTTCTAATAAAAATCGTCCGCCACCTGCTCCGCAGCAAGAGCCATTTTCTCGACTGGCATCAACTTCCATCACTTCTCCAGACTCTGAGCTATGAGCTATTATTTTACGCGGTTCATCATATATTTTATTATGACGACCAAGATAGCAAGAGTCGTGGTAAACCACATTACCTGACTCTCTTCTCTTACCAATGTCATTACCTTCTTTTATAAGGTATTCTAGCAATTCAGAGTGGTGTATAACATCGAGATCAACACCAAACTCAGAGTACTCATTCTTAAGTGAATTAAAACAATGTGGACAATGTGTAACAATTTTAATAATAGATTTTTCTTTAAATAGTTCAGCATTTCTTGATGCAAGCAGGTCAAAAAGGTATTCGTTCCCTGCGCGCCTAGCTGGATCACCTGTACAGCCTTCATCATTTCCAAGAATAGAGAAATCAACTCCGGCAGATCTTAAAGAATGAACCACTGACTCAGCAATCTTTTTTCCTCTATCATCAAATGCACCGTTACAACCAACAAAATAGAGATATTCCGTAGGATTATTTTTGTCCCAAATCTTAACATCTAATTCTTTTGCCCAGTCGGAGCGGGTATTGCGACCAAACCCCCATGGATTTGATTGCGTTTCTAAAGACTTGAATACATTGATAAACTCACTGGGATAACGATTTTCCATGAGCACAAGCCCTCGCCTTAAATCAACTATCTTGTTAACGTACTCAATCATGACTGGACACTCCTCTTCACAAGCACCGCAAGTGGTACACGACCAAAGTGTTTCATCGTTAATCACCCCACCTAACAAAACTGAAATATTCCGTTTTTCTTGGCCTTTACCAAGCAAAGATTGGGCTTCATCGTTAAGATGATCGCGTAAGTCAACTGTCAACTGTTTTGGAGAAAGAGGTTTATCACTTGCTAAAGCAGGACAAACAACATCGCATCGTCCGCATTCGGTGCAACTATGGAGATCAAGCAGTTTTTTCCACGAAAACTCATCAATCTTTGAGACTCCAAAAATTCCCTGTTCCTCATTCTCAAAATCAATACGGTGAAGTCCGTTACCCTTTTCCGGAATTCGAGAAAAAAATACGTTTGGAATTGAAGTAACAATATGTAAATGTTTCGAATTAGGAAGCAAAGTCAAAAAATATAGAACACAAACAACGTGGGTCCAATAAGCTAGGTTATGAATATTCACTACAAAATCAGAACCGTAAATATTTAGTATAGGTGCAATTGACCTACCTATCCAAATTCCACTAAGCTCTAATTGATGATTTCTGGCCTGCCATCCCGCGTCAAAAAATGCATCACTAACCATTATTAAAATAATTAAAGAAAGTATAACAATACCTTCAGCAGACAAGGTGAGTCTTTTAGGTTTTTTTACTAACCTCCTATACAAAGCATAGCTCGCTGCTAAACTTACCAGAACAACAAATAGATCTTTTAATAAATAATAAGGCGCTTCTACCCACCCTAAACTAAACTCCACTGATGGGGAAAAACCGATTATAAAAAACCATATTGCCCTCAATAGTAGTACAAGAAATCCCCAGAAAATAAATGCATGCATCCAACCTGATTTAGCTTCCTTAAGAATTTTTGTTTGGAAAATAGCAATTCGAACTGTATTCCAAAGTCTTGTTATAGGCTTATTAAATCTATTCTCAGAGGCAGCTTGCAGTAAGACTTTATACTTAGGCCACAAAACGAAAAAAAAACGTGTAGCCGCCAGTATTACAAGAAAACCTAAAATAAAAGGCTGTAAGTCCTGAGAAACCCATTCAAATGCGCGGTTTTGAGAAGCGTTCATTTAAAACCTATTATCTTCAATAATTCATTAAAGATACAATTTAGAAACAATAAGCCTACATAATTAAACCATCATACCCAAAGCAGATACTAGAAACTAGTTCTTTGATTTTTCAAGAATTACTCTCTAAATTAAGCTTTGGTTGTGCTATATTGTTAGAGATATTGTATTTTTGGCGGACTATTATAACGGTGACTAAATAACAACTTAGAATTATTTTTTTAGACACTCTTGAGCTTTTACTGAGACAACTAGTATTTTGATGGAGGCCTTTGATCTTAGTGACACTTTTTTATCGCGGAACTCAGTGGACCTTTTTAAAAGGACTTTTAGGTAGTATTGCCATTCTACTAACTTCCAATGCCAGCGCAATTCCAGTCGGCGATGCTTACGAAACTGGTCAAGCTGAGTTCCAAACATCCGAAAACTTTCAACCTAGAAACGAAGTCCCTCCTGTATTTCATCCATCCCTGAACCCAGGTTCAAACGATAAATTTAATGAAGCACACCCTATTCCTGATTATATAAAAAAGATTTCTAAGAATAAGCCTTACTCGACCTATTATCAACAATTGCTCGAGGTCGATCCGATCGATCAGGTTCAAAGTAAGATTTTTGACGAGCAAGCTTTTCGTTCAGTCCAGAAAATAGGTGTTTTAGGCTTTGAAAACCAAACTGCCGATCCATTCAAAGATAAAGAAGCCGGCCGTATAATAGCAGAGCAGGTTTCTAGAGAACTCCAATCTATGGAGGACTATTTTATCATTCCGCCTGTTAAATTAAATGAAGATGCGCGAATCAGAATAGCAACACAAGTCCCCGATAATAAGACAAGTCAAATTAGTTCGTCCCACTTTGAGAACAAACCAGCTGTCCCAGTTATGCCCAACTCAAATAATAAAGTTGATGCAGTAATGATTGGGGCTGTCACTAAATACATAGGTTCCTATCGAAACCGAAATGGAAAAATAAAAAAAAGTTTTTCCAGTAAAGTTGAGTTTGGATCATTTTTGGTTAGCACCCGGTCAGGGCAGGTGATTTGGGGATCCCGTTTTATTGGGGCACAACCTATTGGTCTTGTAAGCTCTGGTTCAAAATGGCTCAGTAAGAAGCAACTATCCCAAAGAGCAATTAAAAAGGTGTTAAAAGCATTTCGTCAAAATAAAAATAATTTGAAATAAAAATATTCAGCATATTAAAACTATGGCAAAGACCAATCCATATGACTCAGTATCACAAAACCCGAGCTTAACGGAGCAGCAGATCTTAAAAAAAAAGAAAATTTGGAGAAATTTATTTTTTTTAAATCTCTGCATAACTCTTTTGTTAATAGGGCTTTATTGGGTTCCTGTAAAAATGGTTCAACTAGAAAGTTTTGTAGATTCGCCAAGCGTAAACCTTCCTAAAGAAGGTGTTGTCCCCATTAGCAGCACCAGCCCTACCCAAACTGTAAAAGGTTCTATAGCATCAAACCTCCTCGAAACTAAACTTACAGTAATAAATGCATCGTCAGAAAATGACTGGGTTTACTTCGATTTTTCAAGCGGGAAAGTGGTAGACATTCATGATAAAACATCTCTCGAATGGGATTTAGCATTTCGGAGAAGTAAGGTTATCTCGAACGGAGGCGCAACCAATAAGTTTGGGAAGGCAGGATTGATCAATTTAGGCTCGCTAAACTTTGATCAAGTGGTAGATGTGCCACTCGACAATTATACCCAAGATACAGCCACAAAAACAGAAACAGAAAATCCTATCCTTTTGAAATGGTACTCCTATAACTACCTAACTCATAAACTTTCAGCTAAGTCCAATACCTATGCTGTAAAAACAGCCAACCATAAATATGTGAAAGTTAAATTTCTTGATTTTTACTGCTCTAATAAAGAAACTGGCTGCATCAAAATGCAGTATGTCTATCAAGATAATGGCACAAATCAATTTACTAAATCGGCTTCTGGTTAGATCCCACGCGCTAACAAAATTATTTCCGCATTTAATAAAAAGCAAACAGGGTATGTTCAAGATGTAATGAACATGCTATTTTGTTCTACACAATTTATGAAGGGTTTGATTTTCAGTATAGGTTAATTTTTTTGGAGGAAGTTATGTCATCGTTTAAAGAAATACTTTTCGGTAAATACGCTGGAGTCGGGCTCGGCTCTGCAGTGGAAGAGATGCAAAAAAAATATAGCAAAAAAAAAGGCCGGCGGTTTAACCATGATAATATTACCTATGAGATTAGTCGAGGTGGCGTCGTTGATGAAAGTATGCAGTTTGAGGTCAGCTCGAAGATCCCTCAAGATGAAGTCAAGAATGATAAGGACATGAAAAGTTATTTCGCAGAAATTAAAAAACTTGCAACAAAGTTCACAAATAAACCTGTTTCCATAGAAATGGAAAATATTGTTCTAGACACAAATAGAAATACAGAAAAAGAGAGAGATTACGTAAAGCTTCTTTACCGCTATCCATTGAATGACCTATACAGTGATAAGGGAATGTTAGAAAAAACCGAAAAAATGCTTCAAAATAAGTCTAAGTTGAATGCAAGGGGTGCCTTGACAGAACAAGGTAATGTAGCGCTTCAACTAGTACAAGAAACCACCCAAAATTTTGCTCGCCAAAATATTGAGGACCTGATTAGTGCCAATAAGCAGGTAAGGATCAAGATAACAGGTTAAATATTCATGGGTCGTTTAGCTTATTATTTAGGAAGAGCATTACAACTGTTAGGACTTGCTACTATAACCTCGGTAGTTATACTTTTTTTTGGCAGGTGGAAAATGGAACCTCTTCTCTATCTATCAATATTAGGGATAATTGAGTTTTACGGTGGAACCTGGCTTCTTGGAAAAAAAGAAACTTAGTAAAAAATCAAACCAAGCTCCTTATATCTCCTTATGGATTGGCAACTAATCAGATTTTTTTTCAGATATCAAACAATATATGAAAGAGTTACTAGAGCAACCTGGTTTTTTAGCCCCTTCTGGCACATTTGGTGCCGACCTTAGCTATCTATTGGCTGTAGTTTTTACAGTCATGTTTCTTATTGCGTGGGTATTAGCGAAAAAAGGCCTGGGAACCCAACACCATAATTTGATTTTTTTATCTATGGTCTCAATGCTAATTTATTTTATTGGTTACTATTATGCTAGACAGTTAGGCGTATTAACTCTTGAAGGAAAAGAAGGCTTTGGTGGCCCACAGGATATTTATGACAACATTTTCATACCAACTCTAACAACACACTTAATCTTAGTCTGTCTTGGGCTAATTTTATCTATATATATGATTTTTCAGGGTTTTCGTGCGTGCGATAAAATCGAAGGTAATTATATTCTCCAAAGACGTGAACTCATTGCAGACCCAAAAATTTTTAAATCGACCATGATCATCATTGGAGGGATTTGGGCAGGAAATCAGTTAGTTATCACATTTATAAGAGACAAATCTTTTGCTGCTAGTCTAGCGTGGGCGATTATTTTTGGTATTATAGCATTGGTAGTTTACCTTGAAAAATTTATCGAAAAATCGATTCCTGATGGAGCTCGACGTCATAAGCTTCTAGGCCGAGCCACTATGATAATTTTTTCCTTAATTTTAGTAACTAGTACCCTTGTTTATTTAATGCTATATGTAATTTATCCAAAAATATAGCTAAATAGAATTCTATTGCGTAGAGTTTGTAGCAATAGTTCTTAATGCTAAAGAGGTGATGTGAACCGCCTGCTAACCATACCAGTGATAATGCGGTTTTCCTCTTGACACTTTTTGAAATCCTGTGGTACAGTTCGCGGATTAAATGATCTCGAAGTACATGAGTAGTAGATAAAGGGCTGTAAGAGCATTAACTCCGAGACCTATATAAACTATATTATCGAAAATTTTGCCGTCTTTGCCAGCCACTTATTTTCCTCGTAATTAAGGGAATTAATTTTAAGGGTAAGCTAACATTCAAAATTTATAACTGTCAAGAGTATTTTTTTATAAATTAAACACTTATTTTTTTAGGGGCGTTTTCAATGGACATAGAAAAGCTTAAGGAAAAAGCTGGCCCATGGATTTACATGGCAACCGTTGTATTTTGTTTGTGGTTTTTTTACTGGTTCGCTTCAGTTTGGAGATGAGCGAAGACAGCTAGAATAAAATTTGGTTTGGCAAATACTAAAAGGGGGAAATTGTGGACTTTGAACAAAAAAAATTCATAACCGGAAAATCAATTACGTGGTTCATAATTGCGTTTGTAGCAATGTTTTTCTATTACTTCTTCATTAACTGGGGTCTCATGAAGGTTCAGGGTCTAGATTTTTTCTACCTTTGGTCCTCAGGAGCTGGTCCAGCGGCCGGTCACTGATTTCAGAAAAAATAGTTTTAATTAAAATGGCAAGCTCTTACGAGCTTGCCATTTTTTTTTGTTACTGGAAATCTGTGCTCACAATCGATAATTTATGAATGGCAAAGCAACATCTCGTGTTTATCTCATAAGGCATGGTGAAACAGCCAATGCCAAAGAGGTATGTTTTAATGGACATTATGATGTCGACCTTTCAGAAGAAGGGATAAAGCAAAGCATCCTTATCGCGAAAGCTATAAAAAAACTCCCTATTAAAGCTGTTTATAGTAGCGACCTTCAAAGAGCCCAAATAGGTGCTAAGTTTATTGCAAATGAATTAAATCTTTCGCACATCCCCTACAAGGAATTACGTGAGCTAGCGTTCGGTGACTGGGAGGGACTAAGTATAAGCGAGGTCAATCGAAGGTACCCTGATAAATTGAAAGAAAGGCTAAAAAATATAGAACTTTTTCATGTTAAGGGAGGTGAATCATTTTTTCAACTCAAAGACAGGGTAATCCCAAAATTTAAGAGTATTTTAGCAAGCCACCCTTCTGATAGCATTGTTATACTTTGCCACGGTGGTGTTATAAGAACTATTTTGGCTTATATACTAGAAATCTCCGTTAAAAATCTTTTTCGTATCAACCAACCTTATACTTCGGTGAATATCATTCAGTTTTACAAGGGTGGCGACCCAGTCGTTGACCTGATGGGAGGAAACCATAGAAATATCGTCCCCCCTAATTCGCTTGATAAAAAAATTTCTATTCAGTAGAAAGGCTTTTTTATGAGTTGGCTTGTTCGTATTTATAATGCAGATGTTTTTTTGAATGGCAATCAAGTCCTCAAAGCTATCGATTGGACCATGAAAAAAAACGAAAACTGGGCAGTCGTTGGTGTTAACGGAGCAGGCAAAACCTCATTTATGAGGCTTATTTTTGGCGAGCTAATCCCAATACACGGTGGCGGAGTTCGTTGGTTTGGAAATGAAAAACACGGCCCACTTAACGATGCTAGAAAACGCATAGGCTTCGTATCAGCAGACTTTCAAGAAAACTATGCTCCAACAACTCTTTGTAAAAATGTAGTTATATCCGGTTTTTTTTCTTCAATTGGACTCTATAAAAAAGCCAATAAAAAACAAAAGGAAATAGCCTCCTATTGGATGGAGTTCCTGGGAATACAAAGTTTAGAGAATAAATCTATTGGCAAAATATCCTACGGAGAAGCAAGGAGAATTCTTCTAGCAAGAGCCTTAATCAACCTCCCCGACTTATTAATTTTAGATGAGCCCTGTTCAGGACTAGATATCCCAACAAAAGAACTATTTTTACAAACCCTTGATAAGCTTGCTAAAACGAAAACTCAACTAATTTATGTCACTCACCATATTGATGAAATTCTTCCCCTTACAACTCATGTTCTGTTTCTCAAGAATGGGACTATTTTTTCCAAAGGAACAAAAAGTAAAATGCTTACTGGACATCAACTATCCAAGGCTTTTGGTTGCCATTTAAAATTGAAAAAAACATCAGGCCGTTACTGGGTTACAGAAAGTCGACTTTAAAAAAACACAACCCTATAAAACGCTTGACCTGAATTGTCAGCCTATAACTTGCCAAAATCTAAAAAAATAATGTACAATTTATGTCATCCAATGGTTATCAATATCGAGGTCCATAATGAGTCGAAGTAATTTTTTTTTACTCTTAACAACTATATGGATACTTCAATTTATCCTTACTCCTAACACTTGGGCACAACAAGAAAAAGCCGAGGATTGGTTTTTAAAAGGAAACTTGCTAAGTAGCAAAGGCCACTTTGAAGAAGCAGTTGATGCTTACAAAAAATCTATTGACCATAACCCAAGTGCGACCGTCTCATATTTTAATCTTTCGTTAGCATATAAAAAGCTAAATATGCCAGAAGAGGCCGCCGTGGCCCTAGAAAAGGCCGTCGCTATAGAGCCTGGGTATCTAGATGCTCGCTCTAGTCTGGGAAATACCTATAATCACCTTGAACGTTGGGAAGACGCCATTGCTCAATTAAATGTGGTCGTTCATCGTCGGCAAGATGATGCTGATGCGCACGGTAACCTTGGGTGGGCATACTACAATTTTAAAAAAGGCCCACCGTTCAAGCATCTTGTGATTATCAATTTAAGAAAAGCGGTGCAGTTATTTGAATCAAAAAATCAAGTTGAGGCTGCAATCTCTACTCAGAAAGTTTTAGAAGATGCTTTAGTGAAGTTTAATTTAAATGGCAAAAATTAGTATTTCTCAAAAACTATCCTGGCTTAAAAAATTCTTTAAAAACTCGAATGAGGTTTTCTTGATCTTCTGATCCAGCCATTTCTCTAATTGAATGCATGGATAACATAGGACTCCCAATATCAACCGTGCGAATACCAAGGATGGTCGCCGTAATAGGTCCGATCGTACTACCACATCGCAAGTCTGACCTAATAGAAAACTTCTGAACAGGTACTTTCGACTTTTTACACAACTGTTCAAATTGTGAAGAAGATGCGCCTTCCGTGGCATATTTTTGACCAGAATGACTTTTTATCACTGGACCAGCATTTATCATCGGCATATGATTCCCATCATGCATTTCCACATAGTTCGGATGAACTGCGTGTGCCATATCTGCAGATATAAACAACGACCTTGCAATTCCCCTCATCAGCGCCTCTCTTGTTTTTTTCTCAGTTGTTGAGATGCGCTCTAAAATATCCTTAAGAAATGGTGAGCTTCCGCCTTGAGCTGTGTCACTTCCTATTTCCTCATTGTCGTAAAATACTAAAACTTGTGTAGCTAAATCTTGTTGAGGTGATTCCAGCATAGCCGTCATAGCAGCATGGCAAGAAGCAAGGTTATCTAATCTAGAAGCAAATATAAACTCACCATTAGCTCCGGCAAGTGTTCCCTTTTGCATATCATATAATTGCATTTCCAAACTAATAATGTCTTCAGTTTTGCATTTTAGCTCTTTGGCTACTAAATCAATTAACAACGTTTTAGACTTTGTTTTTGTGTCAACCAAAGCAAAAATAGGAGGTAGATGGTTCTGAGGATTAAGCACCAACCCTTTTTCGTTTACTGACCGGTTTAAGTGTATGGCAAGTTGAGGAATACGCAATAAAGGTCGATCAAATGCGATTAGTCTTGATATAACACCTTGATATATTGGGTATTTTTTTCTAGAATGGCGTTCCTTCGATGCCTTTTTAGTAAGTGATGATTTTAGTATTACTCTTCCTGCTAATGACAAATCTCTATCTGTCCAGGTTGTCAATAAAGCCCCACCATAAACTTCTACACCTAATTGAACATAACCATTTTTAAGATACACAGGATTAGGTTTTAAACGTAGATTTGGACTATCTGTATGAGCGCCAATAATTTTAAACCCAGACTCTTCTGGTGCTTTTGAGCCAATATTAAATGCAACTAATGACGACTCGTTACGAGTCACAAAATACTTGCCACCTGAAAATAAGTCCCATTTATCTTGCTCATATAATTCAATATATCCTGCCTTTTGTAACTCCTCTGTAAATGATTTAACCACATGGAAAGGCGTTGGGGATTTGTCAATAAATTCAATTAAAGATTTGCTTCTATCTAGAATTTTTTTTTTCATTATTTTGAATGTTAAAACGATTAAAAAAAAGACTTTGGACACATCTTGAAGAGACTAAATAGCAATAAAATCTATAAATAAGCGCTGAATATACCTTATTTCATTTGAAGCTACCAAAATCACGAAATCTTTTCTAATTTAATTTCTATATAATTTAATCTAAAATTGAATTCAATATTGATTTGTTTTAGCATTAAAGCGTGAATCTTACTTAGCCAAACTCCTAGAATGAAGAGATCAATTATGGGAATACTCATAAAGGTAGATTTTCAAACCAAACTAACACCAAAACTTTCTAAATACAGGCCAAAAGATACGGACCCTGAGTACCAAAAAGAAATTTTCTCTGAGTTATTCTCCAAGTTTCCTCAGTTCAAAGCGCATGTAGCAACCTATGTTGAAAGAAACTATTGCGGCGTTGTGATCAACGATGAGGACCATGGGAACCCAGACACACTTATTAATTTGATAAGGTTCGATGAGCTACTAATGCTAAATAGGTGGATAGCCGATCGGAAAAGGCCTAGGGTTTTAAAACAAAAATAGGCTAGCAAATATTTATTTAACCGCAACGCCAATATCTAAAATTTTTGCATTTTGAAGAAGGCCCATTATTTTAATAACATTTCCATAAGGGAGGTTCTTGTCTGCTCTTATAATTGCTCCATTTCTTTTTGTTCCTGAAATTTTAGAAAGAGCCGATTCAAATTCTTCTAGTTTTACCTTTTCCCCATTTAAAAAAATCTGTTTATCAACAGTCAGTTCAACCTTAACCGACTCTAAAGTCTCACTTGGGCTTGAAGACTTTGAGGTGGGAAGAGAAATATCCATCTTTCGTCTAAAGTCAACAAATACTGTCGACACCATGAAAAATATAAGCAAGAGAAACACCACATCGACAAGTGGTGTCAGGTCTAACGAAAAATTTTCTTCACTTTCGCTTCGGAATTTCACTAAAGCTACCTCAACTAAGGAAAGTACTAAGTTTTTTGATTGCTCACTTTTGACCTTCTGGGTTTGCCCTTCTGTTCCGACTCTTTTTTCTGACGCATGGCATTGAAGGAAAGTTCTTCAACAAGCTGAAAGGAAATTTCCTCCATTTCAAACACATAACGATCAATTTTTGCACGAAAGAAATGGTATAAAACTAAAGCTGGAATGCCGACCATCATACCGGCTGCCGTGGTAACCAATGCCTCTGAAATACCGCTGGCAACCAATCCGGGATTTCCTGTCCCACTTTGTGAAATAACATTAAAAGCTTTAATCATTCCAAAGACAGTACCTAATAATCCCATCATAGGAGTTATATTTGCGATAGCGCCTAAAGCCCGTAAATTAGAATTTAGTAAAGATGCTTCATGCTGACCTGCACCCTCGATTGCGCGCTCTATTTCATCAACCTTCTCTCCAAACCTCAATAAACCACTTTTAAGAATACGCGCTAAAGAAGTGTCATGAGAAGCACATAGCTGCAATCCTAGTTGAATATCCTCCCAGTTCCAATGTGACCGGAATCTATCAAGAAAGTCAGCGTCAATAATGTTCTTACGTCGCAAACTATAGGTTCTTTCTAGTCCGATTCCAGCCACAAGTATAGAGCAAAAAATTATGGGATACATCATAAACCCTCCCTTTTCTACAAAAGGTAGAATTCCTAAACCTGAATCAGAGTTGACTGCCCCAGCAGCATACAAGTTAGAAGAAAAACCTACAACGAAAGCCACTATAAAAAATTTAATTTTTATTTTTAAAGTCAAAATATATACCTTATATAATCTTTTATGTATGCCACGCCTGCTATTTTAATTTAAAAAGGAAATAGCTAGCTAATCCTTATAGCATGATTAAAATCTTGATAGCAAGACCAAGACAAAAAACACCCAATATTAATAGACTTTAGTGTATATTGTCGCATAAACAATCTACCCTAACTCCTATATAATTAATCTAATAAGCCAACATAAATTTCTTTTGTAATGAACTTTCGAATACCTATCACTATAAGCATTTTTACTAGTTTGTTAACAATTTACTCCTGCTCACTCCTCACTGAGGAAATCGTCCCCGATTCACCAAGCACCCTCCTTAAAGAAGGGATAAGAGCCCTTAAGTTAGATCAGCCGCTTCGATCACAAGCTCTATTCGAACAACTCGTGGAAGATTTTCCTGATAGTAAAGAACGAAAGGACGCAATGCTGCTTATAGCGCGATCGCATTACTCTTTTGAGCAATATGAAGAAGCAAAGTTCCATTTTCAAAAATTTATTGACTTATACCCGGCGCATAAAAATGCTGATCGGGCCTACTTTTTTAAAGCTATGTCAGATTATCAAAGGATAGATATTGCTTCGAGAGATCAGACAGCAACAAAAGAAGCTCAAGAAGGATTCCAACAGCTTATTGATGAATTTCCAAAGAGTCCTTACTTGAAACTGGCGAAGCAAAACCTAATTAAATGTGATTTAATGATAGCGAAAAATATTTTTGAAGTTGGGAAATTCTATTACCGTACAGGATCTTATCTTTCAGCTATTACTAGATTCAAAACCCTTAAAAAGGACCACTCAAAACAAAAATTCTTTGATGAGGCCACATTTCTTTTAGCGGAATCGTATTATCATGAACAAAGCTTTAAAGAGGCACTATTACTTTATAAGAAATTTATAAAAGAATACCCTAGAAGCCAATTCACTATTAAAGCAAAAAAAAGACTTCGATCTTTACGTTCAAAATCATACTTAAAATGATAGCAAGTATTTCTATATGGTTTTTTGCCTACATCCTTGGTTCTATTCCCTGTGGAGTTTTGCTCGCCCATACTCAAAATATTGATCTAAAAAAACATGGCAGTAAAAATATTGGCGCAACCAATGTCTCTAGAATACTAGGTAAAAAAGCAGGAGCCTTAACCTTATTAGGAGATACTTTGAAAGGATGGGTTGGGGTAGCAGTTGCCTCATGGTTCTCCAACGATTTTTTTATAATAGCCGTGGCAGGGACCATGGTTTTTCTTGGCCATCTATTTTCAGTTTTTTTAAAATTTAAAGGAGGCAAAGGTGTTGCTACGGGACTAGGTATTCATATTTATATAATGCCTATAGCAACATTAGCAGCTGTCATAATATTCATTTTTGTTTTATGGATTTCAAAGTATGTCTCACTCAGTTCCATTATCGCTGCATTAGCTTTATCATTTTTTACTATATTTTTTGAAATACCTCTCCCATATAAATACATGTCCTTAGGAATCGTATTCCTTATAGTTTCCAAACATAATAAAAATATTCGCCGAATTTTTGCAGGAACAGAACCACATTTTCTTTAAAAATAGAATTTGACAAACTCATAGAGGAAAATATAATGGGACATCCTATAAGCACTTAATTAATAAGATATTCGCGGGAGTAACTCAGTGGTAGAGTGCAACCTTGCCAAGGTTGAAGTCGAGGGTTCGAACCCCTTCTCCCGCTCCACTTCTCCTCTCTTTTATTTTAGGTTCATATTTCAGGCACCGTGGCCAAGTGGTAAGGCAGAGGTCTGCAAAACCTTTATCGGCGGTTCGAGTCCGCCCGGTGCCTCTATTTTTCTCAACGTATCTTTATTTTAGTCAAGACGTTATCTAACTGCATTTATATGAATTCATTATTTGCTGGGTTTGCAGATCTGATGTGGGGGCCCTGGCTTCTTGTCCTTCTATTGGGAACTGGGCTTTGGCTTTCTATTTCTCTAAGTGGAATTCAAGTTAGAAAACTATTTTACGCATTTAGATTAACCTTCTCGAAGGAACGGGGAGGCGATGGAGATATTTCACACTTTGGATCTTTAATGACCGCTTTAGCAGCTACAGTTGGAACTGGTAATATTGCAGGAGTTAGCACAGCGGTTGCACTAGGGGGACCAGGAGCAATTTTTTGGATGTGGATAACTGGATTATTAGGAATGGCAACCAAATATTCTGAAGGTTTTTTAGCTGTTAAATTTAGACGTATTAATAAACATGGAGAAATCTCTGGTGGGCCAATGTATTACCTTGAGTATGGATTAGGGCATAAGTGGCTTGGTACTTGCTTTGCTATATTCGGAGCTTCAGCCGCATTTGGTATTGGCAATATGATTCAAGCAAATACAATAGCTATTTCCCTATCCCAGACACTAGGGACTAATAATTTTTTGATTGGAATTGTTTTAGCATTACTTACTGGAATGGTGGTAATAGGAGGAATTAAAAGGATTGCTGACGTCGCAAGTTATTTTGTACCCCTCATGATTTTAGTTTATTTTATTGGAGCCACCATCGTAATACTTAGTAATTTATCCCATCTAAGCTCTGGAATAGTATTGATTTTTGAGCATGCTTTCTCTGGGACAGCTGCGACGGGTGGGTTTGCTGGAGCCACCCTAGCCCAAACCATACGCTTTGGTGTAGCTCGCGGTCTCTTTTCTAATGAATCAGGTATGGGAAGTGCTCCTATTGTTGCCGCTGCTGCAAAGACTAACCATCCAGGAAAACAGGCACTCGTTTCCATGACAGGGACTTTTTTAGATACGCTGATCATTTGCTCTCTGACTGCATTAGCTTTAAGCTCATCGGGTGCTTGGGTTTCAGGAGAAACAGGAGTTGCTCTAACTATCCAGTCTTTTTCAACTGGCTTGCCTGGAAACTGGGGGAACATTATTATCACCTTAAGCGCTATCATTTTTGGTTTTTCTACCATTCTAGCTTGGGAGTATTATGGTGAAAAATGCTTTGAATATCTTTTTCAAGAAAAATGGGTTCATCTGTATAGGTATGCATGGGTGTTTTTTGTTTTTCTAGGTGCACTTTTCGAACTAGAGGTGGTTTGGAACTTTTCTGACGCAATGAATGTGCTGATGGCTATTCCAAACTTGATAGGTCTTTTGCTACTTGGGAAATTACTGTCTCAAGAAACTAAATCCTTTGAAGAAGGTATAAAAAATGGAACTATCAATAAGTTTAATTAATGTATTTATGCTTTTTTGTTTTGTATAACTGACGGGTATATATACAGCACGACCTTCATAATACTAATCAAATAAAGCATCTACGAAAGATTGTGGGTCAAAGGGCTGCAGGTCATCAACCTGTTCACCTACACCTATAAACCGAACTGGTAGCTTGAGTTCTCGAGCAATACTAAACAACACACCACCTTTGGATGAACCATCTAACTTAGTCATCACAATTCCGTCAACACCCAGCGCTTCATTGAATAACCTTGCCTGAGACAAGCTGTTCTGCCCTATAGAAGCGTCAAGAACCAGAAGAATTTCATGAGGGGCTTCATAGATAACTTTTTTAACAACACGTTTAATTTTTTTCAATTCTTCCATTAGGTTTTTATTCGTTTGCAAACGCCCAGCTGTATCAACAAAAACTCTATCCATTTTTTTAACAACAGCAGATTGGACGGCATCATATGCTACAGCTGAAGGATCAGTGCCGTTTTTTTGAAATATACAAGGAGCATCTATGCGTTGGGCCCAAACCTGCAATTGCTCAGTTGCCGCTGCACGAAAGGTATCGCCAGCCACTAAAATAACTTTCTCCCCTCTCCCTTTATACCTAGCAGCCAATTTACCGATAGTAGTTGTTTTCCCAGATCCATTAACCCCAATCATCATAACAACGCTAGGGCCCTCTAATGGATATAGTCTTTCAACCTGAGCTTTTTCTAAAGTATTTAGAAGAATTTTTTTTAGGTGCTTTATAATTTCTTCTTTATTTAAAACTGATGATCCTTTCACCCCTTTTTTTAGCTCTTCCATAATCCAGGTTATGGTCGGCATACCCATATCAGCAGTTAAGAGGACCTCTTCGAGCTCCTGCCATAACTCAGGCCCTAACTCCGTGGAACCACTCACTACTCTAATTAAACCAGTTGAAAAGCTATCGCGAGTTTTTTTGAGCCCTAACTTAAGACGAAACAAAAACCTACTTTTATCACTTTTTTGAATTATATCTTTTTCATTAGCACTCATAATTTGTCATCCTGATGCTTTAAAACTAGTAAACTTAGTGTACAACCTATTTAAAATAACTCGATATACTGGCAACCCCTTAAAATGATGTCAAGCCTAAATCATTTTTCCTTAATTCACATTTTTCTTAACATGCCAATCTTTCTCAAAGTTTCTATAGCAAACTACCATAAGCATAAACAAAATAAAGCTTTAGAATTCATATTCTTAAATAAGGCGGTTAAGTTTTATTTGATTTTAACCGCTATGAGACATAGACTCTATAGGCCCAAGCGGAGACGGTTTTTTGCTTACTCCCTACCAGCACAAAGCTTGTGCGAGGCCCCTTTTAAAAGGAATACCCTGAGTTGCTATAGGGAGTAACTCCAAAAGAGTTAGGAGAAACCCCAGCTCAAAAACATTAACTCATACAAAGCGAGGTTTTGATGAAGGTTGCTATCTGTAATTCTGTTGGCATTGATGCCGACGGATATGCAATGATCCACTCCCCCAGTCGTTGGACCAACAGTACAAAAGATTTAAATATTTTCACTTACTATCCATGGGAACTCGCTTATTGTTCATCGATACTCAAGCGTGATACTGATCACGAGATAAGATTTTATGATGGATGCTTAGATAAACTAAACCATGACGCTTTTGTTGAAAAAGTGTCTGATTTCAGTCCTGATTATTTGGTCATGGACTGCGCAACCCGAACTATCAATGCTGACAGCAGATTCGCAAAAGAACTAAAAAAAAGATTTGGGACAAAGTTTATTATCTGTGGGCCACATGCCACAACATTTCCTGAAGAGGTAAGTGAATATGCTGACTATGTTGTCCTCCGAGAATACGAACTAACTGTTCTTGAAATTCTTCAGGGTAAAAACCCAAGCGATATTCTCGGATTATACCCTAATGCTTTGCGCATGCCTTTGGACGTTAACAAGCTACCATTACCGGAAGACGACGACGTTTCTCGACTGGCTTATGGGATACCCGGCGAACCTTCTAGCGAATATTTGGAAATTCAAGCATATGCTTCACGCGGATGCCCTCTATCGTGCAGTTTCTGTGTATGTGGCAATATTTCTTATGCACATCCTAACTGGCGGTCAAGAGATCCACAAAATGTAGTCTATGAATTACAAACTCTTAGAGAAAAGTATCCACAACTGGAAGGTATTTTCTTTGATGAAGAAGTCCACAATGGTAGCAAAAAATATATGCTCGAACTAACAAAAGCTATCCGGCAAAATGGACTTGATGATTTAAAGTATGACGTTATGTGTGGCCAATGGCCAATGGATGAAGAAGTACTAGATGCGATGAAAAGTGCTGGATATTACATGATAAGACTCGGAATTGAAACTGCTGGAGAAAAGGCCGCACAAGGAATGGATTTAATGAAGAAATTTAATGTCCCACGCCTTAAGCAACTAATGGAACACGGTACAAATATTGGACTTAAATTTTATGGAACATTTACGTTTGGCGGTGAGGGCTCAACTGATGATTGCGATAAGAAAACTCTAGCATTAATGAATGACCTACTTGATCGACAATTACTATGGCGATTTCAGCTTTCCATAAGCACTCCCCAACCAGGCACCCCCTTCTATAATCGTATGAAACAAAAAGGTTTTCTACGTAATGTTGATTGGAAACATTTTGACGGTGGCAATCATTGTGTTGTTGATAACCCGCAATACCCAGCCGAAATGGTTATGAAAAATTTTCGAGAAGCTGAAAAGTTATATGAAAAAGGATTTAATAACCGCTATACATCTACAGCAAAAGATAATTTCAAGTCCATTGAAATCAACTCTACAAGAGAAATTCTTTTGTTTCGTACCGCGCGGATGAAGCAAGTAAATGATATTCTAGGGTCTCTTCATGATCAATATCAAGATAGCCGCATATCAGTGTTAGGGCAAAATGCCGTAACCAATGAACTTAAATCTAATAATTTTATAGACGATATTTTTCTATATGGTGATGGACACTTTAATAGTGAGTTGTTTCCACAGCCACTATTGAAAGATTTATCTGCTCGAAAATATTCCTTAGGAGTCATTCCTTATCATAATATGTCTGGCAATGGATACGCTGATGTAAAAGCTATCGCCAAACGAATTGGAATCAAAAAAATGGTTGCAGTTAATATAGAAGGAACAGTATTTGATTTAGAAAACCCGGGTGATCAGGGACGATCTCACCTTCGGTAACGAACGAAGCGGAGTTAAAGCTCCGCTTCGGGGTATTTTTTTTCAATAAATTAAAATTAAGCTATAACTCGTGAACGATAAAATCACACATCACAATATTCTCATAATCAGATCTGCTGCCAACACGCTAAACTCAACTATAAAATCTTTAAAAAACGAATTCCCAAACTCAAAAATAACCATCTTTTCTCCTGAGTCAACTCGAGAAAGTCTTAAAAATTATCCAGATATAGATGCTATAATCTCTGCCGGTCCCGTAAACCGAATGAGTATATTTAGTGTTAAAAAAAGCACCCTTCAAAAAATGCGTTGTGACCAATTTGACCTTGCAGTAGCTCTCTACAATATTGATCATGGGATAGGGTATTCAAATATTGATTTTTTGGCTTGGATTTCCGGTGCAAAGACTATTCGCGGATACAATGTGCGAGGAACATTTGTTGAACTTAGTGGTTTCGGAATACTTAAAAAGTACATTCTCGAAAAAACCTCTTTCACCTGGGTTATTATAAATGCATTTACTACTATTACTTTATTTGCATTTATCACATTAGGTCTTTTATTGGAATGGTGTATCCGTAAAGTATTTACAATTTTTACCAACAAAAAGATGCGTACACTAAAACAGGAAACGATAACCGCTTCCGCAGAACATAGAACTTTCAAACATTCATAGCATTACTACTAAGGTTCATAAAAAATTTAGCTCCACCAAGAGGAAGCCTGAAAATGAAAATTGTCATTGCTAATTCCGTCGGTGTAGACTCCAGTGGTTTTCACATGGTGCACGTTCCCTCGCGGTGGTCCCTTGGCGTAAAAAATTTTACTAATTGTGGCTACTACCCTTGGGAGTTAGCTTATACATCTTCGTTATTAAAACGTGATACTGATTATGATATTAAGTTTCTTGATGGAGTTTTAAACGCTTGGGATTTTGATAGCTACCTAAAACGGCTACGGGAAGAAAAGCCTGATTGGTTAATAATGGAAAGTTCAACTCGAACAATCAGTGAAGATCTACGGCTAGCAAAAACTGCTAAAAATGAATTCAAAACAAAAATAATCATGACTGGCCAACACCCCATGGCCCACCCTGAAGAAGTTCTAAAGGTGGCCGATTTTATTTGTGTTGGTGAATATGAATTTGCAGTACTTGATCTTATCCTCGGCAAAGACCCAAAAACTATTCCTGGAGTATACCCCAATCCAAGAGGAGAACTCGTCAACATTAACCTTCTACCATTTCCAGAAGACGATGATATTCGAAGAATCGATTACCACGAACCGAACTGTCGTTATAAGCAAATACAGATGTATGGCTCACGGGGATGCCCTAGGCGTTGTAATTTCTGTGCAGCAGCGACATTGTACTACGATCAATTGAACTGGCGACCGCGGAAGGTTATTAGCATTATCGAAGAACTCAAAGTATTAAAAAAAAAGTACCCAGAAATGGAAGGCATTTTTTTTGATGAAGAAACTCATAATATTAACAAAAAATTTAATATTGAACTAGCACAAGAGATTAAAAAAGCTGGGCTAAACAACTTAAAGTATGAAGCGATGTGTGAATATGTTTCGCTTGACGAAGAAGCTCTTATCGAGATGAAATCTGCTGGATATTATAAAATTCGTTTCGGTATTGAAACGGGAAGCAATCAAGTCGCAGAACAAATGACTCTTGGAAAAAAACATGACCTTAAAAAGCTTCGATCCATCCTAAAGTTTGGACAAGGCATTGGTATGAGGTTTTATGCAACTATAAGTGTTGGAGGACTTGGGTCTTCTCCAGAAGAAGACCAAAAAACAGTTGATCTTGTATACGAATTAGCAAGTAAAAATTTAATTCATGAAATTCAAGTATCAATTAACACCCCCCAACCGGGAACAGATTTTTATAACAGTTGCATTGAAAAAGGTTTATTAAATACCCGAACAACCAATGAAAGTTTTGACGGCAATGGTCATGTAGTTGTTGAATATCCCAATTATAGTGCAAAACAAATTCAAGAAAAACAACGTGAAGCTTTATCTGCTTTTGATCTTGGAAAAGCAAAGACTAATAAATCTTCATTTATGGCTAATGCAAAAAAATCACTTAACTTAATCTACAAAAATTCAAATGTTCTTGTGTTAAGAAGTGCAAGGCTATGGATGATACAAAGTATTATTGAAGCGATGAATAAATACAGGGGTATTCCTGTGGATTTACTGGGACAGAACACTGTGATTGAAGAATTCAAATCTAACACGGGAGTTAAGAATGCTTATAGCTATGGCGATGGTTTTTTCTCTCCCGAAACTATTAACTCCTATCTTATCAGCCAACTCAACAACAAAGCATACGATTTTATTCTTCTACCCATGGCCAACAATCATTTAGAAGGTTATCAAAACGTTACAGAAGTTGCTCGATTAATTGAACCTAAATTTATTTTAGGAGTCTACCCAGAGGGAAACACGCAGATAATTGAACAGAGGAAAAGTACAAATGTTTTAATGTAAACTTTATCGATTAGATTTAAAAAAATTATTCAGCCTGATCATTTTTTTTTAAAGAGGCGGTAGGTTTTGGATTGTCAGGCTTAGGATTAACAATATTTCTTTTTAAAAGAATATTTACTAAGTTCTTATCTCTGCATGTAATAGCCAGATCGAGCAACCCATCATGATCAAAATCACCCACAACGATTCCCTGTGGATGTTCATCCACAACATGAGCAATGGGAGGCCACATAAAGGTTCCGTCGCCTCTCCCAAGGGAAACAGTTATTAAATCATCTGTTGAATTGGATACCGCCAAATCAGACTTACCATCCCCTGTAAAATCAGCAACCGCTACAAACTTTGGGAATGAACCGGAAGCAAAATCCTTGAGAGTAGTAAACGACTTATCCCCATTGTTTCGAATTAAAGTCATCGAGTGGAGAACATTACTTGATGTAACCAGGTCATTATAACCATCATTATCGACATCTATATTAGCAATTGTCAGAGGCTGCCCACCTCCTTTAATAATTTTTGAGGAGTGAAAAGTACCGTCACCTATACCCCACAAAATCTGCAATCCCGTTCTACCAGACCCGGCTAATGCTACAGCAATATCTAAAACCTTATTCTTATCGTAGTCACCTGTAACAATAGCTGTTGGCTGTCCCTTAACTTCTATTGGTACCGGATTCCTAAAACGCCCATTACCCTTTCCCAAAAGAATCATTACCTTATGGTAACGCATGGTAACGGCAAGATCATTAATTCCATCTCTATTGAAGTCTCCTGATACCATATTAATGGGAATCTTACCTGGCCTTAAAGTTATTCTTGTCTTCTTGAAGTTTCCAAATCGTGAATTAAAAAAAATATTAATCGTTTGGTCGCGGTAGTTCAATACTGCAAGATCCAAGTACCCATTATTATTAAAATCTGCTGCGACAACACAAATTGGATCTGCTCCGGTTCTTATAATTATTTGATCTTTAAATGTCCCATCTCCCTTACCTTTAAAGTAAGATAAAGTATTATCACCACTATTAGTAACTACTAAGTCTTTCTCTCCATCCCTATTCAAGTCCCCAGTAATCATAAAAGAGGGTTCTGCACCTGTTTCTATAGAAAAATTAGTAGTAAATAAGCGAGGCATTTTTTTTCGAATCTTACCGGGATTTGGACAACCTGCAACGGACCAAGTTAAAATAACAACAAAGAAGGATGTAGTAATTTTTTTCACTTTAATATTATTTGGAGAGTTCGCTCATTATAAGGTCGAGTAGATTATTAAGATTAGCATAGCTATTAAATTGGAACAAACTAAAGAGAAAATCCAAAATTTTTCGAATATCTTAAGCTATTTGGAAGACATGAGTATAAGAAAACCTTATTAAAGGGATTATTCGTAGTAAAAGCAATATTAAATACTAAGATTTATCGTAAAAGAAGGGATTATGGAGCTTTTCCTCACCTACAGTGGTGGAGGGGCCATGTCCTGGATACAATCGTGTGCTTTTGGGAAGTGTCAACAAATTTTGAGAAACAGAATTAAACAAATCCTTCCAAGAAGAGTTAGCACGCCCCATTGAGCCAGAAAAAATAGAATCACCTGAGAAAACTGATTGGTCTACCTTGAAAGAAATTCCTCCCAAAGTATGGCCGCGAGTTGGAATAGTCTCTATTTTCAAGTTACCTAAAATAATTGAATCGCCCTCTTCTATTAAACGCATGTTACGACTACCAAATGGCCTTGGCTCCAATTTATCAACCCATGTGGGGCACCCAAACTCCCTATCCAATTTACTCAACCCTCCTGCATGGTCCGGATGAGTATGAGTCAACAATATCATCTCAGGCTCAACACCTAGTTCACGAGTTTTTTTTATTATTTCTCCAGGGTTAGCCCCTGTGTCTATGATAGCTGTTGAGCGAGATTCCCGACAAATTAACAGGTAGCACTTTACTGGATAATTTCCCATAAACACATTGAGGCAAATAACATCAAAGTTGCCAGAGACAGGGATTTCCTTTTTTGGAGACCACTCAGCAGCAGCAATCGCAGCGAGGGAAGGCCCATGTAAATTAAGAGCATCGGCTATTTTAAAAATGACCTTTTTCTGCGGAGTCCACTCATAGTTTTCAATCCTTACAATTTCTTGCAAAGTCATTCCTGTTGATTCTGCAAGATCGGCCTGACTCCAACTTTTACCATCTCGACCCTTTTCCAAGATATCACCTAACTCATCCTCTAATTCCATATCACTTCTCTCTAGTAAGTTTTGCTAATAAAAATTGTCTGGTAATCAGATTGGAATTTGTAAAAAGTTTTCTTTAGGACTAAAAAAACAATCACCAAATAGACCCTAAGAGCTTTCTGTTTTTTGAAGCTACTTTATAAAAATACTCGGCTACCAAAGCAAAACCAAAAATATTTTGATATATCCACAATGGCCATTTTTTATTAGGGACACAAGCTAGGGTTCTAAAAATAGCCTCAGCACCTTTAAAAATATTTCCATTAATATCGACCCAATGAACCGAACGCTCGCAATCTCCAATTAAAATTTCTGGGAATCTTTCACGGGATAACTGGAAGGACAAATACTCTACTTTACCCTTTGTTATTATCTTTAACCGTTCAACGCAGCGAACACAAAAACTACAGTCGCCATCGTATATTAATGTTGGCCTAGACGTATTCAAAAAACTCCTTAAACCTTCAAAATTTAAAACAAATAATTTGAAATTTTAAGCCATAGATTATTGAGAGTACTAGCTTAAAATCGTACAAGAAAATATCAAATAAGACTATTATATATTTATCCTATATTAATTATTTTGGGAAAATAAAGCCCATTTGCTATCTAGCTGTTAATCACCTAGATTTTATTGCTAAAGGCTTGCGTTATTTCTAGACCTAGGCTATTGTTTCACCTTAATTAAAAACCCAAAACAACCTATTCTATTAAGATTTACTGACTTCAATTTAGTCAGTAATATTCAAACTTACTGGATAAGAGAAATCAAAAATGGAAAAAATGACGCGCGAAGAAGTTGAAGAGCGACTGGAAGAATATGCTGCACATAAAGCTGTCAAAGAGGCTCATGAAGATACAGAAGAAGTTCTTTCAGAGGTAGATGGTGATAACCTGGATAATGAAAAGAAAGACGACTCTCAAAACTCGACTCAGGAGGAACAAGTTAAAAGTTCTGAGACAATATCTGCAGAAATTAATACCCCTCAGCGCGAAGTAGAATTGCTAGATAAAAAAGACAATTCTAACACCCCATCTCTTGACAATTGTGACCTTTCAGAGCTGGACTTAGCGGACCTTGACTTTCTTAGCATCAGCATTCAAAACGCAAATCTTACAAAAACAATTCTTAATCGGGCTAACCTATCTAATGTTTCTCTAAAAAAAACCAATATGAGCAATGCTAATTTAAATGACACAGACTTGTCAAAAGCTAATCTTTCTGATGCAAACCTTAGCCAAGCTAGCTTAGAGGACGCTAACCTTGAAGAAAGCATTTTTAATAAAACAAATTTAAGTGGAGCCACTTTAGAGCGTGCAAATTTGAGAAAGTGTACATTTATTGAATCAAACCTTACTAATGCGAAACTTAATGAGACTACATGTGGGCTAGCTGATTTTAGTCGATCAGACTTAACCAATGCAAAGGCCATAGGGGCTGATTTTAACCGCGTAAAGCTAAGTGGAACAAATTTAAATAATGCAGATTTTACTGATTCACGGCTAAGTATGTCTGTATTCTTTGAGTCAAAATTCATAGGGACCAACCTTAATCGAGCCCAGATCAAAGGTTCAAAACTTGTAAAGGCTGACTTCACTGATGCTTGTTTAACTCGCGCTGACCTCACGGGAGCAGATCTTTCAGATGCAACGCTTAAAGGAACAAATCTTTTGAGAGCAAAACTAGGAGGCGCTATTTTAAGGCGCACCCACATAATAAACTCAAACCTTAAAGAAGCAGATCTCAATATAGCTGACCTTACAGGTGCAAAGTTGGAAAAGGTAGAATTAGACGGGGCAAACCTTGGTCGAATAAAGCTAAATGATGCATTATTAAAAGAAGCTAAACTTACTAAAGCAAACATCAGCAAAGGTAAGCTAACACGTGTTGATCTTTCAGGAGCCGATCTAAGTGGAGGAAACATGAGAGGAACTGATTTCACCGAAGCTAAATTAACAGGAGTTGATTTAAGTCGTGCTGATTTAACAGAATCAATCCTAGAAAATGCAGAAATTAAAAACTCATTTCTAACAGGTTCTGATATTAGCAATGCTAATTTAAAAAATGTCAATCTTGAGGGAAGCGACTTATCTGGAGCAAAACTTACAAAAGCAATCTTTCATCAAGCTAATCTAAAAACTTCCAATCTCCATAGGGCAGATCTAGAGCATGCCGATTTCTCTAAAGCAAATCTATCGCAAGCTAACCTAACCGGAACTAAACTAGCCGACTCAAACTTCTCAAATACCATTCTCACTGGGGCTGATTTTAGTGGGGCCGATACTACTGATACTAATTTTTCTGAGGCTAAAGGTTATAAAAAATAAGGCCAATTCTCTTGAGTGCAAAAATATAATTTCTTTATAATTTATTTTTTGGGAACTTGAATCTACCAAGCAAAAAATTTATAATATTGTCACAAATATTCTAGTAATTTTTTTAAAAAAATATTATGACGCCTACTCAAAAGTGGCCATTAAGAAAACGGCCTTTAAGTTTAGCTGAGGTACTCCGCTTACGTAATGGAATCGAGTTACCCAAAGAAGGTTTTTCTATGTTCAACAATAAAAAAATTCTCAAAATAACAAAATCTGATTCTTGGCCTCTATTCAGCCTAAATTAAATCAATTCTTTAGTTTAAAAATAAAAAAATATTTAAAATTTCTTGAGAAATTTTACTTAACATTAAAACTATTTTTTATTAGAAACAGTAAATAATGTTGAAATTTATGGCTTGGATGGTTGCTTTCAGTGTGATTCTCGGGTTTGTTTTAATGATCTACAAAATGTAACTTGCTACACTCTATTCAAAAGAAATTTCATAACCAATCTTCCAAGTCAAACTGTTCAATACACTCTGAGCTCCTCATATCCATAAATAAGTCTGCTTGGTCAAAGTTTAAATTAAAGTCTAAAAGTTTTTCCCATGACAGGTCTGCCTCTTTAACTCTCTCGATATTTTGATTCAATTCATCCTCCCCACCAAATTCCAATACTACTTTAAATCCAGTAGCTGCCTTAAACTGTAGCAAGTATCTTTTATCAGCCACTAAATACCTCCAAAAAAATAATTAAAAATTTACACCAAATCTATTGAAAAAAAAATACAAAACACAAATTACTCTTTATGTAACCTACCATAAAACTCACAAGTTGAATTCCACTCTACTTTATAGGATCATATAACTCTATAAATATATTTTACCAACGCAGTACTCTTTCTCCTAAACATACTCAATGATGAGTCCACTAAAAGAAAAAGGTATTCCTGTCACACTATTAACTGGCTTCCTAGGCGCTGGGAAAACTACGTTACTCAACCATATACTTAAAAATAAGCACGGGAAGCGAATTGCTGTTATTGAAAATGAATTTGGAGACATTAATATTGACTCAAACCTTATTATCGGGAAAAGTGATGAAATATTTGAAATGAAAAATGGTTGTATCTGTTGTTCGGTTAGAAGTGATCTAATTGAAACTTTAAATCGCTTAATGCGCCGTCAAGATAAATTTGATTACGTAGTTATCGAAGGAACTGGTCTTGCTTCTCCTGGTCCAGTAGCCCAAGCATTCCTCTTAGAAGATGAAATCAATCGAACACTTTTTTTAGATGGCATAATAACTCTAATTGATTCTAGAAATGCCTGGAGTCATCTCAAAGATGCGGAGGTTGCATGGGAACAGATAGCATTCTCTCATGTCCTACTCCTTAATAAATCTGACTTAATATCCACCGAAGAACTAAAAAACTTAGAAGATCATGTTCGCGGCATTAATCCAACTGCCAAACTATTTAATACTATAAGCGCACAAATAAATCTAAAAAATTTACTAGATATTGGTGGTTTTGATCTTAATAACGTTAACCTAGGCGACGAGGAATTTGTTGACCACAGCCTTTATGATAATCTCCATGAACATAAAAGTGACATAACCTCAGTCTCAATTATTTATATGGGAACTATTGATCCTGAAAAATTTAATCATTGGTTAAGAATGCTGCTAATAATCGATGGAATGGATGTATTTCGAGCTAAGGGCATCCTAAACGTCAAAAACTCTGAAAAACGTTATATTTTTCATAGTGTCTATATGTTATTCGAAGGTCGTTTCGAAAGTTCATGGAATAATAGTCCTAAAGAAAACAAGATGGTTTTCATTGGCCGAAACCTTGATAAAGAAAAGTTGGAAAAGGGAGTTCAATCTTGCATTGGGTCATAATTCGGACGAATGAATAATAGATAAATTATTTTAGCCAAAGAGCAAGCACTAACACTTTGATATTTTTACCTTGATTCAAATCTTAGCCTAGACTCTAAAATTATTCTATTCCGACCTAAATTTTTTTCTATGTCAAGCCGGTCTTTCAGTATATTTTGCTCCCAATGCAGTGGATTTATTTTAACCTATCGAAAAGAGGGCTCTGGTTCTCTCATCCGTATTTATGTTAAACAAATTTTAGAACCTATTTTTTTTAAACAGTTTAAGAACTCAAAATTAAAATCAGAAATCTCTCCACTTCAATGTTCACAATGTAAGCAAAAACTGGGAATACCCAAGATACATAAACCCGGGAACCGCCCTGCATACGAAATGATTAAAGGGAAATTCTTTAAAAAAGAACTATAAGTTAAACGTTTATAACTCTTAGAGATAAGACAAAAAAACTACAGCAAATCTAATTTTTTTATAGTCTAATAGGGTGGGAGAGTTGTCAGCCTTTTATCTTCAACCGGACCACCTATAGTAAAGTGATATAGACTCTGATAACTCATATCTTCGATTCCAAAAATATCATGAACGGGATCATCAAAAAAGCATCCAATACCGGTACTTCGAATACCACTCACTTCTGTCTGCAAATATAATACTTGTCCAATAGCGCCACATTCCCAAAACAACCTCGGATAAAACCAAGAACCGTATTGAATTAAAGGTTTTTCAAATGCGCTTATCATACCAAGGCTAAAACAGCCATCTCCTGCTATATCTTGCCCACATGAGACAGACTTAGATATTGCCTGATAGTCTCCTCCTTTAAGTAAAAATAAATCTAAATCTTCAGGACAAAAGTCTGGTTTTTCCCACAAAAACTCCTTCTTAAATTTATTCCTCAACTCCTCTAAATGATTTTTATTTCTTACTAAAAAATATAAACCAGCGGGCATATCATTCACTCGGTGAATAAATAACCCTAAGTGAACTTGTGGTTCCCAAGGAAGGGATTGAAATGGAGTCGGGTTTAACTGAGGACTAACTTTGACTAAAAATTGATAAAGTGTACTCCGATCGATTCGTGTTTTTTTATCCATTGAAACAGCACTTCTTCTTTGATGAATGGCTTTTTGCAGAGAATAAGTATCGTTATCAAGAAGATCAGATAGCCCCTTTAACCCACCTCCCAAGTTTATGTTACTCCCAGTAAGGGGTTTCTCACAACTTTTAGAAACCTCTTGTATTCCTCCCCACTTAACATGATCACTACTTAAAATATTAGGCAAACCATGCCAGGTTAATTTTAAAAAATCATCGGCAATGAATTGATTACTAATATTAATTTCTGATCGCCATTGATTAGGGATAATAGCTATTATGCAATCCGCAACCTCCTCTTCATTCTCATTCGCATTAACTAATCCGAGAATACATTCCAAATCTTTAGTCGAAAAATGACTCACCAAATTTGTATTCCAACCTAAACAGGCACAAGAAAAGTTAATTGCTGCTATAGCATGGCCTATGTCATGATGACAATAACGAAACGCTCTCAGTCCATATTTCCAAGATTCACGCCAGTAAATAGAGCTTAATCCTATAAATAGAGTATTATCAGGCACGCCCTTCACAATTTTTTTCCATAGTTCATCTGGAAAACTAGCTCTAATTTCCAAGCTATGATTCAGGGGAGAGTAGTGAGAAATTATTGGAGAATTTGTCAGACCTTTTATAGGACCCGAAATTAGATAAGATTCTGTTGGATGTAGGTTCCCGCTTGATGGATTGACTCTTAATGCCCATTTCGTACCCTGATAGCTCTTCCAGGCTGAAATAGCTAAACTGTCATAAAATAACTGTGAAATAGAATCAAAGTTTACCTGAGATGAGTCAAGCAAAGAACCCTTTAACGCTTCAGAAAAAAATGGCCTTTCTGCCTGCGGAATTTTCTTCAAGCTGATAGTATCTGCTCCTTCATATTTACGAAAAGGGTCTGGCTGAGAATCCCAATCCATATATCCTGGACTAGGAGAAAATGAATGATAATGATGTTTCGAGTTATTATGGTATTGAAATATATTTTTATGATCACTCATTTAATAAACTATCATTTTGAAAACTTGTCTCATTCTTTGGTATGAATATGCTGTAATCGGATTTAAAATAATTACTACCAACTCATTTTTATTAAGAATTAAACTAAAACATGCTGTCAGGAGAGCTTTAATGAATTTTAGAAATTTTAGTAAAACGGGACCTAGAGTATCAGAAATCGGTCTTGGATGTTGGCAATTAGGAGGTGATTGGGGAGACGTTGATGACTTCACTGCTCAAAAAATTTTGGAAGCCGCTGTGCAAAGTGGAATTAATTTTTATGATACTGCCGATGTATATGGTGTAGGTCGATCTGAGGAGCTTCTCCACAAGTATTTAAAACCAATAGCTCCAAATGCTTATATAGCCACAAAACTTGGCCGATTCCCAGATCCAGGAAACTCTAAAAATTATACATTTGAAAATTTTCGCCTTTTTACAGAAAATTCTTTAAAACGCCTGAATATTGATGTTCTAGATTTAACACAACTGCATTGTATTCCTACAGAATTAATGGAAACCGGAGAAGTTTTTGAGTGGCTTCGAGAACTTAAACAACAAGGAAAAATCAAACAATTCGGAGCTAGCGTAGAATCTATTTCTGAAGCAAAAACTTGTCTTAAACAAAAGGGATTAGCTTCTCTTCAAATCATATTTAATATTTTTCGCCAAAAACCAATCACTGAACTATTTGATGAAGCTAAAAGCAAAGGGGTCTCATTAATTATAAGATTGCCTCTAGCCTCAGGTTTGCTTGGAGGCAAACTAAATGCAAACACCTCATTCCCCGAGAATGATCACCGACTATTTAACAGTGATGGTCAATGCTTTAATGTTGGGGAAACATTTGCAGGGATTCCATTTAATATAGGATTAGATATTGTTGAAGAACTAAAAAAAATGACTCCAGAGGGAATGACCCTTGCGCAAATGTCCTTAAGATGGATCTTAGACTTTGATGCAGTAACCGTTGTGATACCCGGTTCAAAATCTCCATTTCAGGTTCCTGACAACGCATCTGCCACAGATTTACCAAGTCTCCCTATATCGCTACATAATAAACTCAGTAGCTTCTATAACAAAACAATTTCCCAGCATATTCGAGGAAAGTATTAATTACCTATTTATTTGGATCTAACATTAGGAAATTTACTTCAAAAAATCATTTTAAAGTTATCAAAAAAATAAATATAATCGAATAACAAACTAGCCTTTATGAAAAAATTAGAAAACTTAAACTTATCAAATTCTTTCGCTAAGTTAGGAGCTGACTTTCTTCAAGAAAAATTACCCGATCCAGTATCCAATCCTTACCTTATTGACTCTAATCCGTCTGCGAGCACATTGATTGGATTGGAGCATACTGAGGTTAAAAGAAAAGAATTTTTAGAATATTTTTCAGGAAACCTTCTTTTACCTAATTCAAAACCATTGGCAATGGCATACTCGGGTCACCAATTTGGTTCATACAACCCAAGGCTTGGAGACGGGAGAGGATTATTATTAGGTGAAGTACAAGATATAAATAATAATACCTTGGATATACATCTAAAGGGATGTGGGCCTACTCGTTTCTCACGGGGATTTGATGGGCGTGCGACTCTTCGAGCTTCTATAAGAGAATACCTTGGAGGTGAAGCTATCCATGGGCTAGGCATTCCAACCACAAGGTCTCTTGCTGTAATAGGAACAGGTGAACTAGTTCATCGAGAAATTCCTGAACCAGGAGCTATATTAGTTAGACTGGCTGATTCACATATCAGGTTTGGGAGTTTTCAGTTCTTACACTTTAATAATAAAGCCGAAAAAGTTACTTTACTACTTGATTATATCACCGATCGTCATTATCCATCAATTCAGAATAATACCGGTAAATACAGGCTTCTCTTACGTCATGTTATAAGGCGAACTGCAAAATTAATTGCACTTTGGCAATCCAATGGTTTCATTCATGGAGTAATGAATACAGACAATATGACAATTACGGGGACAACATTTGATTATGGACCTTTTGGGTTCATGGATCACTTTAATCCTAATTTTACTCCAAACCATTCGGACCCAAATGGTCGCTATGCTTATGGGAAGCAACCTGAAATTGGCTACTGGAATTTATCTAAATTTTCAGAGACTCTCGGGCACCTAGTAGAATTAAATTTTATCGCAGAAGAATTAGCTAACTACCAACCGATATACAATGACTATTACCGGCAACTTATAGGACAGAAACTGGGCCTTGAAATTCTTGATTCTGAGTTTAAGGAATTGGTTAACAAACTGTTTCAACTACTTTATAATAATTCAATAGATTATAGTATATTCTTTCGGCATCTTTCTGATCTGCCAAGTAGTTTTCCAAAAACTCTAAAACAAAAATTCAAAGATCCCCAAGCTCTTGATAGTTGGATATCAATGTACGTTCGTTTAATTGAACGCGAGGATCCAAATATTAATACTAGAAAAGAAAAAATGGACTTGATCAACCCAAAGTTTATTTTGAGAAATTATTTATTGCAAAACGCAACCGAAAAAGCATTGAAAGAATCTGACTTTTCTGAGGTAGAAAGGCTCCGTATTCTTCTTGAGGATCCATACAAAGATCGACCTGAACTATTCTCACAGTATGGAATAGAGGCTGAATACTACGCCGCTGAAACTCCACCACCATCTATTGAAATGCAGCTTAGTTGCTCAGCATAAAGTTTTTTAAGTATTCTATTGATTCTCAAAATGAAAGACCCGCTATGTTGTGCCGGATAATCTCACTATTTTCTCTAATATATTTAGTTTTTACAGCTCAATTAGTCGATGCTAATCCAATAAGATACGTTGCCATTGGAGACTCCTATACAGTAGCTACGGGGATAGATGAAAAAAAATCTTGGCCTTACCAGCTAACTCAAAAATTAAAATCAGCCGGAATAAAAATTAGCCTTATAAAAGTTCTTGGAATGAGAGGAGCAACCTCGCAACAAACTCTAAGTGAAGTAATGCCTCTATTGAAACATTTAAAACCAGAGTTCATAACACTACTTATTGGTGTAAACGACTGGATTAGAGAAGGTGTGAATAGCAGTAAATTTAAAATAAGAATTAAAAATTTAATCGATGCGATACAAAGTGATCTTCCCACGCCAAGAAAACTTTTATTGATTACAATACCTGACTTTTCTTGTTCTCCTCAAAAAAAAAATTGGGGCTACGGTAAAAGTGCTACCAATGGGATTACTCGATTAAATAATATTTTAAAAACTGAAGCTGCGCTAAGAAATCTAGATATAGTCGATATCTATCCACTGTCTCAAAATCTTTGTTCCCAAGTCGGAATGTTTTCTGATGACGGGATACATCCTTCTACACTACAATACTCCAAGTGGGTCGACTTAATATTACCTTTTTTAATAGATAGTCTTAAACTAAAGTCAAAAGACTTAAAAAAATCTTAATGGACAGTTTAATTCCATTTCTCACAACCATACTATCAAACCATCGAGAACGGTTTAAAACAAAAGGAAGTACTGGTATTTACGCCGACTTAAGTAAAGAAAACCTAGAGAAAGAAAATTTTAAAAACTCTGTTCTTGTAGAAGCAAATTTTCAAGAGAGCAACCTAAACAAATCTAACTTTATGAATTCTGATCTTAGTGGCACAAACTTTCATGGCGCGTGCTTGACCAAAGTGCAATTTCAAAACTGTAATTTAGAAAAATCTGACTTAGTGTGGGCAAATCTTAAAGGCGCTATTTTAGACAAGGCTATTTTTAAAAATGCGTACCTTCATGGGACTGACCTTAGAGAAACGAATATTACGAAAGATCAAATTAAGTCTGCCTACACTGATAAAAATACACTAGTACCCAACTATATTTCAAATAAAGAAAAAATATGAACTTATCGTGGCCTCTTCCAAAAAATGACCCTTGGTCTACTCCCTTTGCAGAAGTTTTGCTTGAACATTTAGATATTTTTTCTGGAGCGACAATACTTGACATTGCTTCAGGTGGAGGAATCCCAGCTTTTAATTTAGCAGAAAAAGTTGGCCCAACGGGTAAAGTTCTTGCTGTAGATATTCACCACGGTCAGGTACTACGGGCAAGGTCAATTCTAAATAAGAATTTACCTTGGCTACAATTTGAAGTGGGTGATATGAAAAATTTACCTCCTACCCTATCTCAATTTGACCGAATCACCGGAAACTTATCCTTTATGTTTTTTCGCCCAAATAGGTATGAAGCTTTAAAGCAACTCCTGCAATTTCTTAAACCGGGTGGACAAATCGTTCTTACTTTCCCTTCTCTTGGGACTTTTGATTCTTTATGGCAGCGGATAGATTACGAAATGAAAATTCGGGAACTGATTAAAGAGCGAAAAGCCCTTGCTGAATATATCGAAGAAAGGCCATCTGCAAGCCAAGCTAAAGAATGGCTTGAAGATTTAGGAATGGAAAAGATAGTGGTTTCAGAAAGACCTCTTGAGATTAAATCTAGTTCAGGGCGAGAATTTCTTAATCACCCTCTATTAAGAGGGGGATTTCTTGATGATGCTTACGAATGTTTTGAAGATCAAGTATTAGCCAATGAATTTATGACCGTTATCTCTAATGACCTACCAAGTTTCTTGCCTATTACTGCTCAACGTTGTGCAATGTCTGGATGGATGCCAAAAAACTGACCAAAACTTTGCCCTCGATAGTCCACAACTATCAACTATGACAATTTCCCAAACCTCGGACCTCTAGGTACTTTTGATGATATTCCTCTGCTCGATAAAACTGTTGCGCAGGAGAAATCTCCGTGACAATATCGTTTTTATATTTACCCGATGACTGAAGTCTCTCCTTTGATGAATTTGATAAAGTGGCTTGTTCTTCATCTTGAAAGAATATAACAGACCGATATTGAGTTCCAATGTCGGGCCCTTGACGATTAAGCGTAGTTGGGTCGTGTAGAGTCCAAAATTTTTCTAGCAATTCATCAAAAGAAACTTTATCAGGGTCGAACTCTACTAAAACTACCTCAGCGTGACCTGATTGCCCAGTGCACACGATCTCATAAGTTGGATCAGGAGTCTCTCCTCCGCAATAACCAACTGCTGTTGATTCCACACCATCTAATTTACTAAAAGTAAGCTCAACACCCCAGAAACAACCCGCTCCAAAAATTGCTTTCTTCATAATTATGGCGTATCTCCATATTTAAATATTAATTAACCTATTTTATTAGGCAAAGTTGTAGGCAAAGCAACCACTTGAACAACGAACCATATAATGTGGACAACTCTTACAAGGTTCATTTGGCTCGGCACTAAACGCATGACCCAAAAATTTTGTATGCATTTTTTTAATTGAAAGATCATTAATCTGTTTAAAGTCCGTTATATTTCCTAATTTTAAATTATGGAAAGGAAAACAATTAAAACAGTCGCCCTGCGGATCTATGTCCATTGGACTATCATCTGCGCACCCGAGGTAGAGATCTGATGACTCCCAATCCTGAATATTAGGTACAGACTGGTTACCGTGATAAAAAATACGTTCTACCAACGGATATTCATCTTCTTGAATTTCATCTAAAAAACATGGTGGAAAAGAACAATCAAACCGAAAACACAATTGCGGATATTCCTTCAGCAAGTCAATCATAATTCGCCCCACCTTGGGGTAATCCCGTATCGGCAGTGTAATATTTTCCTGATCACCAACAATCGGAAAAGCTGGGCTAACGCGTATTTTATATTTCTGATTTTTTGGCAAACCTAAGTCTTGATAGATTTCATTAATCTCCCAGCATTGCGTCGCCAAGTCTTGCTCCTTAGAATACAAATTAAGGCTAAACATAAGACCATACCCATTCTTACTCAGTAGTTCTTGTGCAACTTCTCTACAACGCTCATGATTTTTTTCTGAAATGTTTTCCATGGTTTGCCAGTTCAGAAGAACTGAAAACTGAATTTGTTTTTGAATCGAACCATCCTTACCAACTGTTTTTAAAAGGAGATCAAGAACTTTATCAGGCATCAACCCATTAGTAAAAATTCCCAAAAAACTAAAGGGCTGCATATTCTCAAGGGCACTAGAAAGTATGTCGGTGAAACGTGGGTGCAGCGTAGGTTCACCTCCCATAAAGTTTATCAAAGATGCCGTCTTAACCCTTGGCAAAACATCTTCTGTGAAAAAATTAAAATCCATAGATTTCCCAGGAGTTTTGACTGTCTCTTCCATGTATTCATCGGCAAAGCAGTAGTTACATTTTAAATTGCAATAACTATTTAAAATAATGTTCATTACATTTATCTTTCAAATATTTTATTTGGCCTAAAAAAGTTAATAGTACCTCACAAAAAACCATAACCCATTATTAAGTAAGCTAAAGAGTTGCTTTTAATCCAAGAAAATAATTTACTTACTATTAATCAATTTGCCAAATCATATAATAAAGGATTTAGCGAACAACATGTCAACTAATGTAAAAAAAGGCTGAACTTTGCATGATTATTTAAATTTAATATCCATAAATAAGGTTGAAATTAGGCTTCATTCGAGTCAGAATGAGTAATTCAAACATATATTTAAGGAAAAAAAATGTTAGCTTTTGCCAAAGATATCACTATTAAGGAGCCAAACCATCCCGAAGAAGCTAAAAATTCGGAATTGAAGGAATATATGAACTACCAGCGAGCCTTAGATCACGAACGACTTATCTATCATGCTCTAGATTATTCAAAAATAGAACTACAAAACAGCATGACCAAGTTTCAAGGTAAAAAGGAAAAAATTGATGATTATCTAAAAAATAATTTCTCTATTTCCTATTTATCTATTAAAAGTGCAGACACAGTTATTTTTATGCTTCGTAAGCTTATCAATGGGCACAATTCATCTAATAATTGGTATAGGATGAACGCCTATTACTATGCTTTGGTTTATGATTGCATGAAATCTTTTATAAGTTTTTACAATACAATAATCCAGAAAAACCCAGAAAAAGTTGATGAGTTCAAAATCTCTAACGGAATAGAGATTGACTTTGATGATTGGGTCCATCTTTTTTTTCCTGACCTTGATTTTCATGTAGGGAAAAACTTGGAGGGTTCTCAGTATCCCTTTGCAAAAAGGAATAAAGCCATCGAAGAAAACATCGCCAAAGAAGTCAAAGCTGGAAAACCTTTTGAAGAAGCTCTTCAATCAGTTAAGGAAAAACATGATATTGAAGACGCTTCCATAGATTTTTTAAAAAATAAGGAAATCAGCAAAGATAACATAGAACTATTTTATACCTCTGCAGAAAATCCGATATACGAATACCTAACAGAAAGAGAAGATGGTAGTTGGGGGGCCGTAGAAGGTGAATCTCTTCTAGATCAAGCTTATTATCTAGGGTCAACTCTTAAAGTCTGGGTATGGAGAAAAAAAGAAGACGCTATATCTTCAATGGAAGATCTGTCTAAAATGCTCAAAAAATAGACCCTCTTTAGTATATTGCCTATACTAAAAACTACTAAACTTTCCAGCTATAACCTCTCCCCAAATGCATCGCCTAAACCCAATTAAGTCCTTTATAGTTTTATATATGTTTCAAAGCTGTAGACACCTCACAATCTAAGTAAAACTAAACAACAAGTATTTTTTCTTGATCATAGTAAATAAAATCAGTTTTTAATGAGTTAATTCTTTATTTATCAATATTTAAACTTATTCAGTTGATATTGATACTCATTGACAATAATTTAGATAATGAGTACTATTATCAATATGCACTTTTAAATATATATGTCTCATTCGCTAAGTAATTAAATGAAAAATGATCCATCCATTGAAATTAAAGAGGATGAGATTATCTGCAAGTGCTTTCAAGTAACTGAAAGTACAATTCGATCTCATATTTCCAAAAAAAATATTGCCCAAGTAGAAGGTGTGACCTCAATTTGTGAGGCTGGAGGAAATTGTGGATCATGTCATATGCTAATCCAATTGTTCATTGACCAAAATAAACACCAAAAACTACTGGAGAGTATTCCTGAATCTAAAATATCAAAATCAAAAAATAAGAAAGGAAGCTTTTGGAAAAATTTGTTATCCAACGCTTGATTGATCAGAGCTTATATAAAACACAATTTATTTCCATAGAAAATCATCCTATTATTTTTCTAAATATTATTTAAATAATAACCTTATAAAAAATATAATTATGAAAATAAAAAATAGCCTTATAAAGTTTTATATAGCAAAACAAAACTTTAGGCTTTTTCTTTTACTGCTATTCTTTATAACTACCCTGCCCTATTCAGCGTCAGCCAAAACGACCCCCGAAGTAGTCGTCAATAAAGTCAAAAAGGTTGTCATGATGCTTGACATTTTGCCAAAAGAATATGAAATCGCTATTAAAGATGGAAAGGTTACTAATGCTGCAGAATATGAAGAAAGTCGAATCTTTCTGGAGCAATCTTTTGAGAGATATCAAACAATCATTGGCTATATGCCCAACATAAAAAATGCTGAGGCAATAAAAACCAAATTCACAGCCCTTCGGACAGATATAGAAAATAAAAAAGAACCAAGTGAAATAAAGATATCTGCTAATGCAATCAGCTCTCAAGTATTGAAAGAATTAGGCATTGAAATAAGTAAATCACCCTCAAAAGCAATCAACCTCCAAAATGGCAAAACAATATTTAAGGCTAATTGCGCTATATGCCATGGCTTTACAGGAGGTGGAGATGGGCCTCTTTCCTCTAAAATAGAACCAGCACCAGCAATTCTTTCTGACCCTAGCGTAACAGGTAATGCCCAAACCATCGCATACGATAATTTCCAGGTAATCTCTGTAGGGATAGCGAATACTATGATGATGGCCTGGGCAGAAATTCTCCCAGAAGAAGACTTATGGGACGTTACCTATTACATTAGAACATTTTCAAATAAAAATTTGGAACTTCCTATTGTTACAACTACATTAAACAAATCTGAAACCTCGGGTTCCATAAAACAGACCGTCGCTGATGTGGTCCTTGTTTTAAATCAAAGTATCAAGGCCTTTAAGGGAGGTGAAGTTGAGCAATCAGCTGAACTGGCATTTGACGCCTATCTAAATTATGAAGGTATTGAGACAGCCTTGGTAACAAAAAATAAAAAATTAGGGCTCCGTTTAGAGTCCTCTTTTGGGCGTTTGCGTGCTGAAATTAAAAGAAGTGCTGATATAAACCATATAGAAAAAATTAACCAAAATATTCAAAATGATTTAAAAGAAGCTCAAACGACCCTCGAACAAAAAGTTGGATTTACAGGTTTGTTCCTTCAGTCTTTTTCTATAATTGTTCGTGAAGGTTTCGAGGCAATTTTAATAATAGCAGCATTAATTGCTTTTCTTATTAAATCAAGAAATAAAGAAAAAGTTAAAATAATTTATCAAGGAGTGATAATAGGAATTGGTGCAAGTTTTATAACCGCGTATATTATCCATGAGGTTCTTAATATAAGCATGGCCAACCAAGAACTCTTAGAGGGTTGGGTTATGCTTATATCTGTGGTCGTCTTATTCTGGGTCAGTTATTGGCTCCTCACGAAAATTGAAACTCAAAAATGGCAAAGCTATATCACAGGGAAAATGACTCAAGCTATAACAACGGGAAACGTTTTTGCCCTAGGTATGGTTGCCTTTCTTGCAGTCTACCGTGAAGGTTTTGAAACAGTTTTATTTTATAAAGCTCTATATTTATATGCAGGAGAAGTTAGTAACGGTATCGTTCCCGGTTTTTTAGTTGGTTGTGTCTTCTTGGCCATAATGTTTTTTTTAATTAACAAGATAGGTATCAAGGTCCCGATAAAATGGTTTTTTGGGTTTACCAGTGTCTTACTTTATTTCATGGCATTTACCTTTATGGGTAAAGGTCTCCATGAATTACAAATGGGAGAAGCTCTATCCTTGACAACGGCGGAGTTTGCTCCCGAGATTTCTTGGCTTGGAATGTACCCCACATGGGAAACATTTATCGGGCAAGCTTTTCTTTTGGTTATATTTATAGCCGGGGTTCTTTACACTTTCGTTATCAAACCAGAAGTCGACTCAAAAGGGTTATTAGCGGAAACTAATCATATCCAAAATGATATTGGTTTTGTTCATGACCTAGCTGAACATATTTCTGAACACGCACAACGTTGTGAAGTGTTTCTTAAAGATACCAAAGATAAAGACCTCAAAGAACTTTCTGGTCACTTAAAAGAAATTGATACGCAAGTCCACGAGTTATCAGATCATGTTCGCTCTCTAGAAGAAAAGCTAATCGATGGCTATGAGCGATTAGGCTTTGCTATTATGCCTAAGAAAAAAGGACCCGAATCCTCTTGATAAGTAGCTATTTCAAACCAACCAGGACACTCCACAAGTTGTTGGGTTTGGCCTGTTTTCTTTTTGTGATTGTTCTATCGGTCACCGGCATCCTATTAATGCATACAGATTCATTAGAACTCAGCAAGCGAATGGTAGGAGGTAAGTTTCTTCCCGAAAAGTATTTTCATTTAACTGGAATAAATCGGTCCATTCAATCTCTTGCTTATATTCCCAATGCAAAACAATCTGTAATCTTTGCAGGCACAGATCATGGCTTATTTCGATCTATGGATTCAGGAGAAAGTTGGGTAGAGTCAAAGCAAGGATTATTCAATCAGGATATTAGAGCCCTAGCGGTAGATCCCAAAAATCCCCAGCTAGTATATGCGGGTACGCCTAAAGGTATTTTTAAATCAGAAGATCAAGGTGAAAACTGGATTGAGTGGTTTGACCAAGCTAGTGGTTTGAAAAATGTCTTCATTAACGATCTTCTAATCGATCCTAACCAAACCGAAATTATTTACGCTGCAACCCAAGGTGGGCTATTCGTTTCATACGAAGGAGGAGACATTTGGGAACCAACAGGTAATGAGAGCCTGAAAAATGAAAGCATTCAAACCATTCAATTTTCTGCCGCTCACCCTGAGCAACTCATCCTAATCACAACAAATAATATTTTTAGAAGCTCCGATGACAGAAAACTATGGGAAAGAAAATGGTCTGATCTCCCTAAAAATATTTCAAGTGTCATAACCTTTAAAACTGACCCAGAATTTATTTTCACGGGTACTGAAAAAGGTTTCTATAAGTCCTTCAATGGAGGAATCACGTGGATAAAAGATGAAAATAAAAATTTAAAAAATATTTATTCTCTAGCTAAAGATACAAAAAACAACTCTGGCATCTTCCTAAGTTCAGCTAAAGGTCTATTTTATTCAAATAATAGTGGTGATGAGTGGCTTGAAATCACGCCGAACAAAAATAACTTAAGGAACAAAGGGCAATTAGAAATAACCCCAATAAATATAACTTTAACTACTGGTGCGTTAAACAATCAGGATCCTCTTCTCCTCGCAGGATCTAAAGCAGGGGTATTTATTTCAAACAACAATGGCGCTCTTTGGGATTTTATTAACTTAGGCGAATCTGGCAACACAGTACAAAATAAAGACTTCAAAATGGACCTTGGTAAGCTAGTTACTGAAATTCATACAGGAAGATTTTTTGGAACATACTTTTACTGGGTAGTAGACATAGCTACTATTGGAATTATCGGCTTAGCTATTACTGGGTTAATGATTATTTCTTATCGCAAAAAAATCAAAAAAAACAGACTTTCTAAAAACAAAACTCTAGATAAAGAAATAGAGATTGATCACATTAAAGAGATGTCGGAATCATTCGACAATGAGGATATTTATGATATGGCTAATCATATAAATACTCATCTTATAAAATGCAAAAATATATATAAAAGTCCAAAGAAAAAAGAAGACGCTAGTAAGATCGACAAACATATTTCAATGCTTGACACAAAAATTCAACGAATAGCAAAGCAAATAAAGGATTTTTCCACAATGTCACAAAACACCTAGTTAAGCAAACTTCCCAACACTTTAAAGAAACGACGCACACTATCAAAACCAAAACATTAGAAATTAATTAGCACATAAATATTTAACCACATTCAACTTAAAGCTAATAATAAATTTAATGGTTAATATACTTAAAAATTTATTTTTTTCATTTCGATTCTATAATTTTAATGTGCTATTTTTCTTTAGCCTAGTAGCCTTTTTATTATTATCTAAATTTTCATTTGCCGAAGAAGAGAAAAAATTTCAACTTTCCGTACTCCTGACTAAAAAACAGGCCTTTGAAATAGCCTTTCCTGGCGCCGACGAAATTAAAAAAGAAAAAATTTGGCTAGACAAAGAGTCCACTCGTGCAATCGAAGAAATTTATATGTACAAAATTCATGAAACACGATTTACATTCTACACAGGAATAAAAAATGGCAGACCCATGGGTTCCATGTTAATTGACAATATAATTGGAAAGTCATTTCCCATAACTTTTATGACAGTAATCAATACCGATGGGACCGTTCGTGACGTAGAGATTATGGTCTACAGGGAACCCCAAGGCTGGGAAGTTAAATATAAATCGTTTCGTCGTCAGTTCTACGGAACAGATTCTTCATACGACCCACGAAAAATTCTCTCAATTAGTGGTGCTACTTTGTCGGTTAGATCAGTCAAGAGAGGTGTTTACAAAGCCTTGGCCGCATATAAAATTCTTTTCCTAAATAAATAAATTCAAGGTTGGTTCTTCCACTTTTTATAGAATAGATAAACCCTTTTCCTGATAAACTAAAATAGTTGTACATAAGCTCTTAATACATTAGTTATATATAAATGGCATAGCTAATTATATTTTTTATGTATCTCGACTACCCAGTACTTCCTTAAAAATATATAAATAATGGCTAAACAAAACCTTATCGCTATAACGGGTGACCAATTAGTTCACAATTATTTTTTAAATCAATTGAGTTTTAATTTTGAACTATCTTCAGTTTTTATTGAAAAAACGCACTATCCAAACCCATTTTTTAATTCAAGCAAAGAAATCGAAGCATGGAACGATTTTTTTTTAAATCGCTCAAAAACAGAAAAACAATTATTGAAATTTTCAGAACATAACAATATTCAAGATAATCCAAATATATTTAATATTGAAAAAGGATTTTTGAATGAGGATAAGACCATAGAAACTATCAGCAAGTTGAATCCATCAAAAATAATTATTTTTGGGACTAGTTTATTAAGCTCCAAATACCTTGACTTATTTCCAAACAAAATTTTAAACCTTCATGTCGGTTTATCTCAATACTACCGAGGTTCTTCCTGTAATTTTTGGCCTATTTATAATTTAGAACCGCAATTTTTAGGTGCAACAGTTCATTATGTAAACCAGAGGATTGATGGTGGTGACATAATAATTCAGGATTCAATTAAATTAAATAAATATGACTCTGAATTTACTTTAATGACGAAACCCATCATTCTAGGAACTAAACTTATAATTAAAACTATAAATCAGAATTTTTTAAATTTAGCAGCAAATAATAAAATCCAACCTAATGGAAAACTCTTCCAAATTAAAGACTTTGACTCTAAAGCTATTATTAAAGTTAATAATGATGTTTCATCAGGAAAGCTTAAAAATTTATTGGATTTGGAAGCGACATATTAAAATATTTTTTTTATTCCTTAATAGCTTTAATCACATCACCATAATTTTGTTTTCGTGTAGATTTTCTACCTTCAAATATATTGCTTGACTATATCGTTATATATTATTATATATAACGGTAATCTCACATCAACTCATTCATCAATATTATTTATTATGAAAAAATTTATTCAAAACAAATTTATCGCAAAGGTTTTCACCTTTTTATATCTAACAACTTTTACTTATCCAGTTTCGCCAGTCGCCGCGGATCAAATTAATGCTGCTGTCGCAACAAATTTTTATAACCCTTTTATGGATATTGTAAAACAATTTGAAGTATATTCTGGACATGAAGTTAATATCATTTCGGGTTCAACTGGAAAACTTTATGCCCAGATAATGAATGGAGCACCTTTTGATATTTTTCTTTCAGCAGATAGCCTTAGACCAAAATTTTTAATACAGAATGGTAAAGCTATTTCTGGGACACAATTTACCTACGCATTTGGAAAAATTATTCTTTGGAGTCCTGATTCGAATTTAATTCTCAACAACCTAAAGCTAACCTTTCTTAAACAAACGTTTTCACATCTTGCTATAGCTAACCCAATTACAGCTCCCTATGGCAAAGCTGCTTACCAAGTACTTAAAAAAATTGGCCAATGGGATAAGCTCAAATCAGTTATAGTACGAGGCGAAAATATTGGGCAAACATACCACTTTATATTTTCTCAGAATGCTGAGTTAGGTTTTGTATCCTTATCACAAGTTTTGGATCCTCAACAAAAAACCAAAGGAAAATATTTGGACATTCCTATTGAATATTATGACCCGATAAAACAAGACGTCGTGGTTTTAAGCAAGGGAGAAAAGAATAGCGGCGCCCTAGATCTTTGGCAGTTTTTAAAGAGTCCCCAAGCAAAGAGAATCATTAAAGAATATGGTTACGGTTTACAATAACTATCTATTTCAACCATTTTATTATTTTTAAAAATTAAGAACATGAATCTTTTTAGTTTTGACTTTCAGCCTATCATTATCACGTTGCAACTTGCTGGTGTAACTGTTGTAGTATTAATGATCTTTGGAATTCCAATTTCTTGGTGGCTTGCTCATACTCGAACTCGCTTTCGTCCTTTTTTTGAAGCGGTCATTGCATTACCCCTTGTTCTTCCTCCTACAGTGCTAGGATTTTATTTATTAATTCTTCTGGGCCCCGATGGATGGATTGGAAAACCTGTTGAAGCCATGTCTGGATCTACCCTTTCTTTTACCTTTACGGGCCTTGTAATTGCTTCTACTTTTTATTCCTTACCATTTGTAGTCCAACCACTTTACAACACATTTGAAACAATCGGTAAAGACCCACTTGAAGCAGCATGGACTTTGGGAGCTTCAAAATGGGATGCATTCTGGACTGTCGCCAGTCCGATGGCTCTCCGTGGATATATGACAGCTATAGTAATGGGCTTCGCTCACACTCTTGGTGAGTTTGGAGTTGTCCTTATGGTTGGTGGAAGTATTCCGGGAAAAACAAAAGTACTCTCTATTGAAATCTACGATAAAGTTGAAACTCTAGACTATAACCATGCACATTTATTATCCGGGGGTTTACTAGCGTTTACCTTTCTAGTCTTACTTACCGTGTATTATATTAACCGAAAATTTCCTATTAACGTGTCATGAATCTCCTATCTGCCAGGTTTAATCTTGAATTTGATGATTTTATATTTAATGTTGATTTCGAGATCTCCGTTCATGGATTCACTGTACTATTTGGCCCATCCGGTTGCGGAAAAACGTCTTTTTTACGCTGTATATCTGGCTTAGAACGAGCACCTGAAGGTTTTTTTCGAATCGGTGATAAAATTTGGCAGGATGAAGACCGTGGAATTTTTGTTCCTACCAATGAAAGATCTATTGGCTATGTTTTTCAAGAATTGCGCCTATTTCCAAATTTGGATGTTGAAGCAAATCTTCGTTACGGTTTGAAGCGCCGTACTCGATTAAATAGCAATACTCTTTTTAATCAAGTGGTTGAGATTATGGGTTTAGAATCGCTCTTAAGTCGACATTCTGGAAATCTATCAGGTGGAGAAAAGCAACGAGTAGCTCTAGCACGATCACTCTTGACGCGCCCACGCCTATTATTAATGGATGAACCATTGGCAGCATTGGACACAAAGCGTAAACAAGAAATTCTACCTTACTTCCAACGTATGCAATCTGAGCTTAACATCCCAGTCTTTTACGTTTCGCATTCCTTAGGCGAAGTACTTCAACTTGCTGATACCATGCTTCTAATGGATCAAGGAAAAATAATTACCTCAGGACCAATCCAAGAAGTACTCATTCATCCCAACCTAAGAAAATACCTTGGGCAAACATTAATTGGAACTGTTCTCGATACTACTGTAGTCCGGCAGGATGAAAAGTTTCAATTAACCGTCCTAAAGTTTAACAATCATACTCTTTATGTTCCTCATCGAAGTGTTTCCCCTGGAAAACAATTGCGCATTCACATCCGTGCTGATGATGTAATCTTGGCCGTCGAACCAATGGAAGAACTAACTAGCGTGCTTAATGTTTTACCTGCTCAAATAATTGATGTGCGAGACAGCTACGAAGATGGTTGTAAGGTTGACGTCACACTCGATATCGGTTGCCCTCTTTTGGCATCTATTACCCGAAAATCATTAATCAACCTTAACCTTAAACCTGGGAATAATATATTTGCCCATATTAAAGCTATTCGAATGGCTAATGAAGTTGACTAAAAAAATATCTATTCTAAAATTATTAAAACCTCAAGAGCTCTCATCACATAATCATGAAAAAATAATTAATTTTGATTAAATAAATTATTTTTAGAAAGCTCTACTTTCTAAACAAAGCCTACTAAGTTCGAATTTAAAGAGGCAAAAGGAGGGTGGGGGTGGAAATTAAAATCTCACACAATTGTCACAATCTTTTTTTTCCTACCTTTGACCTGTTTACTAAATAAAGTAGGGTTAAGACAAATTTGGTCCGACCTTCTATTTAAAATTTTTTGAGAAATAACTTTTTTTAACTTTCCAGATGGATCGTAGACTTTAACTGGATGAATCATTTTTTTAATCCCTCATTTTTTAAAATTACTTAACTGATCAAAATCTAAAAAAATTCTTACTCAACATTAATCAAATTTATTTCTAGTGTAAATGGGGTGAATCCAACCTCTTGAAATATAAGGATTGCAATCTTAACTACTTAAAATTAAAAAACCGTTAATTCAGTATTAAGATTTATTAATATAAGGTCAGCCCCCCGTAGCTAACTGGCAAAATACTCTTAATTTTTCAGTATATTACAGTTATTTCATTCTTCGTTATTTTATTAAAATCACCGTCATTAATTTTATTCCCTGATGATTTTTAAAAGTGGGTTATTTAAAAATAATATAATGTCCTTTTCTGTGATTTAAAGTTATAAAGTAACTTTTCTTCCTCAATGCAAACTATTAGAATATATTCTATCTACTGGAAATGTAGGTCAATACTTCCTAGCAATATATTTTAATTAAATTAAGCTATATTTTACTATATTTATACTTTTAATAAACGTAACCAGCGCTATGAAAAAATCACCCCAACCATTCTCCATTTCCCTTACATTCCTGTTTTTATTTTTTTTAAATTTGTTGAATTTAAGCCAAGCAAATGAAACTTCTGAACTAACTCAATTGGGGAATAATGCTTTAGAAACTGGCAAATATGAGATTGCTGAAAAATTTTTAATAAAAGCACTTGAACTTCAACCTGGTAGTTACTTAGCCACTCGCGACTTGGCTAAAGTAAAAATAAAATTAAACAAGTTGAAGGAGGCATTATCTCTTCTAAATAATCTTCTCAAATTACCAGTTGCAAAAGGCCGTGATATTTTCGTCTACGTAAACGGGGAACCCAACCCCCTTAGCGCAGAATTAGTTGATGAAACCGTAATGGCCATTGATAGCTCAGCAAAGCAAGAGAATGATGAGTTTAGTAAATTTTTAAAAGATGAGACAGTTGAACCCGTTCCTCATTACCGCGTGTACTTTAAGAAAACAGGTAAAATGAAGCTTTTGCTCAAAAGTAAGAACCGTATCCAATACTCTGGGATTCCTGCTGCTACAAGAGAAAAAATCATGTCTTTAAAGTCTCAGGTTATGAAAAAAATTATCTCTTCAGAAAATATCAAACCCATTGAACAAATGGTTTTAATAAAAGCTGGGTGTTTTCTAATGGGAAGTAAGTTAGGAGATCCAGATGAACTGCCGGTACATAAGGTCTGTATATCTTCATTCAAGATGGGTAAGTACGAGGTGAGACAAAAAAATTATCAAGCCGTCATGAAAGTAAACCCTTCAGAAAATGTCGGGGCTGATAACCCAGTTGACAGTGTCAGTTGGTTGGATGCACGAGATTATTGCAAAAAATTGGGATTTCGATTGCCCTTTGAAGCTGAATGGGAATTCGCAGCCCGCGGAGGGAAACAAACAGAATTTTATTGGGGCAATACAGTGACTGGAAAAGAGGGGAATTTCTGCGATAGCACGTGTGAAATGAATATTCGAGAACCGCAGGTATCGGATGGATTCAAACACACTGCCCCAGTAGGAACGTTCCCGCCTAATCCATTTGGTCTACACGACATGTCTGGCAATGTAAGTGAGTGGGTTCAAGATTGGGTGGATAACGAAAAAAACTACTACATGGTAAGTCCAAAAAAAGATCCGCCGGGACCTCGTCCTGAATTGGAAACCTGCGCTGGTACCTGCGCCGGGGCCGCATCCATCACTCATAAAATATATCGGGGTGGCGCCTGGAATCAAAACGTTACAGAAATGAGATCAGCCAACCGCAGAGAATCTCATTTTCAACTACAAGCTGCGGGTAATGGCTTTCGTTGCGCTTCGAATTAATAAATAGTTATACTTTATTACTGAATAATAAATTCAGTAAAGTAAGCTCCCTTTATCTGTCCCTTTGTTAAAAATTGATTTACACGCGAGGTTATTTCTCCTTTAAGAGTAAACTTTCCTTGAACAGAATAGACATCTTCAAATACTTTTACACTCAATAGTAAAAGAACTGAATCAGTAATTTTTTGGATATTTTTTTTCAATTCAAGACGAACTTCAGGACTACTCATCTCCAAAGAAACCGACAGCTTCAAGAATCGGCTCCCTCCACTTCTAGCTAGGTTCACAATAAATGGGTCAAGGTGAAACATGAGATCCTTTTTTACTTTCTTTACAGGTTTTAATTCTTTATCTGACGTTGTTTCTTCATTTTTTTTTTCCTCTACGGCCTCCTCTTGAGCCTCTATAACCTCCTGATTAAATAAAAATATCAGCCCCGCTGCAATGAAAAATGCTAGCAATTTTTTACGATATTTTTTCATATTTTTTTCCTTCTATTTTATAAACAATTTCAATGGTTCTTATCTAAGATAAGCTAAAAGATTTGAGGTTAGCTACTACAAACGGTTGAGTTATTTAAGGGGACTACTTGATTTTTGAATAAACACTTTAAATCCCAACATAAGAAACAAACCAAGCGTTGCAATAAGAAACGACCCGGTTGATATTTGAGCCAAAAAACCTACTATTTCTTTAGCAGCTCCTGTAGATCCCATACTTGGAGCAAAAAAACCTGCTAGAAGCCAGAATAAACCGTAACCTATAGCACCCAATCCACTCATCAAAGAAATAGAAATCTGCAGAAATCGAGGAAATGAAAGCCCAGCAGCAATCAAAGATAGAGCAATACTAATAACTCCCATAGTTTGAGAATGCAAGTGGGCCCTTTTCATATAGACCCAAGATTTAGCTGACACTTTATCTGCTTTATTTTGACTGCCATTATATTTTTCTCCCAAAACACGGCGGGAATGTTCCTTAAAGGTATCTTTAAAGACCTCTTCGCAACAACCAAATCCAAGCCCCATAATTCCTCCAAACAAGATAGCTATCATGGCAAAAGCTAATCCTAACTTAATATGTGTAAAATCCATTTTAAAAAATTCTATTAGTTACTAAGTTTAGTCTGGCTTAGAACATGTTTCTTTAATTATAAAGAAAGTATAGCCTGTTGGTGCAATATATTAAAATTCATATTCTTGAACTATTAACTCAACCAAGCTAAAAATTCGAAACCTTCCAAGAACAATAAGGTTTAGACCTTAATAACTAACTCCGAATTTTTTCTCTCCCATTACGCCTTCGTAATATTTAAACTCCACAGAAAAAACCATAGTTTTAAAAATAACCTACACCTTATTACTAGTTTTAGAACAATTTATTTTAACTCTTATACCGTAAAATAATTTAATAATTTTTTTTTACAGTTAATTTCATAATAAATAGATTTTAGAGACTTCTAATTCAATCCAAATCAAACATTTCGGCATAGTTTTCTGCCAAGTTGCTTGCCTGATTTTCTTTTTTTAATAAACAGTTTCCTATAGCAAGAGCCTCAATGCCAGTCCCCATGAAACAACGAAAGGCATCTGCAGGAGTACAGACAATTGGTTCTCCTCGCACATTGAAACTCGTATTTACCAGCACTGGGCAACCTGTTAGCGATTTAAATACTGATAGTAACTTATGATAGCGCGGATTGGTTTCCCGATGTACTGTTTGGATTCGAGAGGAATAGTCCACATGCGTTATGGCTGGAAGATCAGAACGTGGTACATTTAATTTGTCTATTCCAAACAACTGCTTATGTTTGTCTGTCATGGGTAATTGATATTTCTTTACAATATCTGCTACCAACAACATATAAGGGCTATCTGCATCAAGATCAAACCATTCCGAAACATCTTCCCTCAAGATTGACGGAGCAAATGGCCTGAATGATTCACGAAACTTGACCTTCAAATTGAGAATCGACTGCATATTTGGCGACCTAGCATCGCCGAGTATAGAGCGCGCTCCAAGTGCACGAGGGCCAAACTCCATCCTTCCTTGAAACCAACCAACAGCTCCGCCTGCTTTAAGAATTTCAGCACAAGAACGAATCAAATCACCCTCTTTAAGAACGACAAAGTGTGCCCTCAGTCCTTCTAGGCATTTAGTAATTTCTTCATTTGAAAAAGCTGGGCCAAGATAACTCCCCTTCATCAAATCAACTAATCCATTTAATGACCTAGGTTTTTCAAGGTGATGGTGATACGCTATCAGTGCAGCTCCAAGTGCCCCTCCCGAATCACCGCTTGCGGGCTGAACCCAGAGATGGTCCTGCTCTCCTTCACGAAGTAATTTCCCATTAGCAACACAGTTCAGCGCTACCCCACCCGCAAGACAAAGATTCTTTTCGCCTGTTTCTTTGATGATTGAGCGAGTAAGCCGAAGAATCACCTCCTCGGTGACATGTTGAATAGATGCAGCGATGTCCATATGTTTTTGAGTTAAGCGGGATTCCTCAGATCGAGGAGGAGCACCGAATAAATCATGAAACCTATTATTGGTCATAGTCAGCCCTGTACAATAATTAAAATAAGAAAGATCAAGTCGGAACGTCCCATCGGCTTTTAGATCAATTAGGTAGTCAAATATACGCTGCGCATACTTTGGCTCACCATACGGAGCGAGTCCCATAAGTTTATACTCGCCGGAGTTGACCTTGAAACCAGCATAATAAGTAAAGGCTGAATACAAGAGGCCAAGGGAGTGGGGAAAATGAATTTCCTTGTGAATCTGTATCTTATTCTCACTTCCTAAAGCAAATGAACTAGTCGCCCATTCGCCAACACCATCCATTGTCAAAATAGCTGCGCTGGAAAAAGGGGAAGGGAAGAACGCGCTCGCCGCATGGCTTAAATGATGTTCGGAAAATAAAAGTCTACTTGCTAAATCACCATCAAATCCACATTTATGCAGTTCTTCACATATCAATTTTTTCTGAAACAGTTTCTCCTTGAGCCATAGAGGCATGGCTTTTTTGAAGGAGCTAAATCCTTTTGGAGCAAAAGACACGTAGGTTTCCAGTAAACGTTCGAATTTTAAAAAAGGTTTGTCATAGAAAACCACATAGTCGATTTCTTTAGAGGATATTCCTGTACTCTTCAAACAATATTTAATGGCGTTAATAGGAAAACGGTCATCATGCTTTTTCCGAGTAAATCGCTCCTCTTGGACTGCTCTAAGAATCTCACCATCCTGAATGAGTGCTGCAGCACTATCATGATAATAAGCAGATAGACCGAGAATGCGAATATGTTGGCTCAAAATAATGTATAGATGAAAGGAGCAACGGCAGAACCTTGAGTCAATACAATTAGTCCTCCCATTAATACGAGAACAAAGATAATGGGTAATAACCAGAACTTCTTGCGCTCAAGAAGGAACTCTAAAAATTCACTTAAAAATGACATAATATTTTTTTAATTTAAATTAAAATTGTCTGGTCATAGAACTAGGTTTTGACCCAATAGGATTACGATCAATCCAATAACTCTTAAGTTTAGGTTTAAATTTAAGATGAAGTGAATCCTTGCCCAAGAGTCTCCGAATAACTGCTATGGGAGTTATAACCAGAAAAAAAATAACTCCAAGGATAATGGGATTGACCAATCTACCAAGGAAAAGTCCAAATCTAAACCAAGCCAAATTAAGAGGGCTCAAAACAGAAGGACGCCTCAGGATAACAAGAAAAAGACCAATGGAAAGTACCAGAAAAATCCACCCTTTAGTATGACCTCCTGATACCAACCACAACCCTAAAGCTAAGAACATGAAAAGAAACACTACCCCGAAAGATCGGTCGGAAGACACCTTAACTTCTTCTACTCTAGAATAGTTTTCATGCATATGTTCGCGCTCATAATTATAATTAGCGGTTACTTCTTTAAATTATTTTATAACTAGCTTTTAAAGTATTGAAGCTTAGTATGTCTATTTTTAGACGCCAAAGCTTATTTATCTACCTCTTAAAGTTATACCACTATTTAAGTTAGTATTTTTAGTTTTGATCAATGTTTTCAGGAACTCAAGAACTTATAATTTTTTAGCAAGGTATTTTAGGTCAGTTTATGATTAAATCTGTAGAGGGGGTAATCTTCAGCCAGCACTTAGAAAAAATCCAGCACTGAGGTTATCGGGAAGTATTAAAAAGTGGAGCTGACGGGGATCGAACCCGTGACCTCTTGCATGCCATGCAAGCGCGCTCCCAGCTGCGCCACAGCCCCCAATTAATTGAATTTCTTTAAGTTAAAATTTTACCAGCCATATTCTAGCAGAATTAAATGTCAAAAGTGTAATAGAATTTTCATCTAAAACTCATGGAGTCAATACCAGCTCTAGATATGCCAAAACTCAACTGAGGCAATCCATAAAATTAACGAAAATTAAATTAACCACATTCTTATAAATCGTCACCTAACCTTAATAGAAAACAACTCTTCAGCGCTACTTGCCTTAAACGAACTTAATTATATAATAAAAGAAAATTTTTTTTACAGCTCTGCAACTAAATAATTAATTAGATAATTTTTTTCTAAAATTTTAAATGGATATATAGTGTGATAAAAAAATTCAACCGACGCCTTCGAAATATTTTTCTAACTGGTTTGCTAATCACGGTTCCAATTACTTTAACCATCTTAATTCTCAACTTTCTCTTCAAAAGCCTAGACACATTATCTCCTGTTTTCACTAACTGGTTAATCTTACTGGGCGCTCCTCTTCCACAAGGGTATCGTATTCCTTTTCTTGGAATGACCATGACATTGCTTATCGTATTTCTTATTGGCGCAGTGACGACTAATATCTTTGGAAAAAAAATGCTTTATCTGTGGGAAGGAATTGTTGAAAAAATTCCTTTTGTTCGACGTATCTATAAAGGAACAAAGCAAGTTGTATCTTCGCTTTCAACAATGGATACATCAGCATTTACCAAAGTAGTACTCATCGAGTTCCCGCGAAAAGGTGCTTACGCAATAGGCTTTGTTACAGGGCAAACCAGCGGAGAACTGCTACGTCTTACAAGTAACAAACATATGAAAGTTTTCGTCCCCACTACACCGAATCCAACTTCAGGGTTCATTGTTTTAGCTCATTTCAGCGAACTTAATGAAATAAACATGACAATCGAAGAAGGTCTCAAATACGTGGTATCAGGGGGAATTGTGTCACCAGAAAAAATAGAAAAATTAACTACAACTTCTAGGGTATGACCAAATCTGTCGACAAGGTAATTTATATTGATAATCATATTATAGCCGTTATTAAACCAACTGGACTTTTAACACAAACTGATTTTAACAATGACAAGTCTCTAATTAATCAAACGCGTCAATGGATTAAAAAAAAATATCAAAAACCTAATAATATTTTTTTAGGGTTAGTTCACCGTTTAGATAGAAATGTCTCTGGTGTTGTCCTGTTTGCTCGAACTTCAAAAGCTGCCTCTCGACTTTCCAAGCAATTCCGAGAAGGAACTATAAAAAAATACTATAGATCAATTGTCCTTGGAAAATTAAAAGAGGTGCGAGGCACGCTCGTGCATCATCTTCGAAAGGAAAAATCTCTTAAAGCCACAGTTTTCCCTAGAGAAACAATTTTTGCTAAACGTTCTGAGCTGTCATATGAGGTTATTCATCTTCTAGAAAATGACACTCTTGTAGAAATAATTCTATCGACAGGAAGGTTTCATCAAATTCGCGCGCAGATGGCATTCATTGGTCACCCCATAATGGGTGATGTGAAATACGGTGCACCAAAACCTTTACTAAACCAAGAAATTGCTCTATATGCCTGCAAGCTAATTTTTAATCACCCCATTTCTAATGAAGAAATCACACTCACTGCTCCCGAACCAAAAACTTGGAAGCAGTTTAAGGTATAATATTCTATTAAGGTGGTATTCTGAAGATACACTAGCGGAAGAGGCTAACTTTTCCTTGAGTCCAAGAGAGTATCTTTTACAAGGTCTTCTTTATGAGTGTGATAACCCATGTCCATAAGGAGAGATAAAAGAATCGGAACTAAAAAAAGCGTGAATATCGCTGATATCCCCAAACCACCAATTAAAGCAGTACCCATACCTCGATAAAGTTCAGTACCAGCACCCTCACCTAATGCCAGTGGAATCATCCCAAAAATACTAGAAATAACTGTCATCATAATGGGTCTCAATCTTGTCTCACAAGATTTTAAAAGTGCTTCTCTTTCGTTCATACCCGATTTTATATTATTAAGCATCTGATGAATAATTAGAATAGCGTTGTTAACAACTATACCGGCAAGAATTACAATTCCTAACTGAGTCAATATATCGAATGTAATCCAATTCCAACTTCCAGCAAGAGCCTCTGCATCAGCAACTTTCCATTCTCTAAGAATATCTAAGATATTTTTTCTTTGCAAAAGATTATTACCAACAATACCCAAGAATGATCCAGACACTGCCAAAACAACAGTAAGCATTACGATAAGCGGATGTAAAAAAGAAGCAAACAAGGCTACTAACAAAAGATAGATAAATCCTACTGCATAATAAAAACTATTCATAAGAGATTTTTGTGTCGATGCAAGTTCATCTGCCGACCCTCCCACACCTAACCCAAAATCCTGACCTAAAGTTTGTCTCGCCTTAACTAATTGCTCACTCTCAATTCGATCTATCACCTGTTGCATTGGAAAATCTTTTTTAACCTGAACTCTCAGAACGATAGCTCGTTCCTTCTCTATGTGATCGATACGGGCGGGGCCAGAATCAACTTCAATATCAGCTAAGTAACCTAAATGGGTCATCTTATTTTTACGTGTCCAAATAGGAAGATCCCTATAATCATTTAAACCAACCCTGATTCCTTTTTTTGTCTGTACCAGAACAAAGTCAATAGGTTCTCCTTGATCGTTATATTCACCCAAGTATTTGCCTGCATTAAGTGACTCGATAATATCTCCCATTTCATTCATTCCCATATTCAGCCTTGCTGCCTGTTCGCGACGTGGAATAAATCTAAGCTCAGGGTTCCCAAATTTAAATTCCGGTCTTATTGAATGAACACCTTCACTCCCTGAAAGTTTTTCAATTAAACCTAAAGCGGTATGCTTTAGTTTTAAAATATCAGGACCTGTAATTTCTAACTGAAATGTTTTGTCAGCTGAACGAAATATTGGCCTTTGAACTGCAAATGCGAATCTATAGCCAGGAATCTTAAAAATATCTTTTCCCATTTCCCTAGCCTTGATAGCCATTTTTACTTCACCACGCTGACCTGAAGCTAGCTCCCTTTTTACGATGGCCCCACCACCATTGAATCGAGAAGCAAACACAGTGAAATTACGATCTACGTCCTTCATTTCAACAATTTTATTTTCATATGGCTCAAAATATTTCATATTTGTTTCTGCTGGCACCCCAGCAACCGGTTCAATCAACATAAAAACCATATTAGTATTCCCATAAGGGAGGTAGTCTTTCTTTGGGAGAATAGTAAGGCTCCATAACATTCCTAAGATGATCCCACCAACTACTCCAACTTTTCCAATAATCCCCATAGTTGACTTATTCAATAATCGATTCATGAGTCCTCCATATACGTTAACTAGCTTCGAACCAAGAAGAACTAATGGATGAAATAAGGAGCGATGAAGAAATCCTGGTTCGTACGTTTCTCCAGGATTAAGACGAATCAATAAAGTAGTTAAAGTTGGAATTACAGTAATAGAGACAATTAGCGACAAAGCGATACTTCCACTAATGGTAATGGCAATATCTCGAAACATTTGACCCGCTTCTTCTTCAATAAAAACGATCGGAACAAATACAGCTAGTGTGGTGAGGGTTGAAGCAAGCACTGCACCCCAAACTTCAGCTGCACCATCGTAAGCTGCCTTAAGAGCTCCCTTTCGCATCGTAAGATGTCGATAAATATTTTCTAATACAACGATTGAATTATCTACTACCATCCCAACTGCGAATGCCATACCTGCAAGTGAAATGATATTAATACTCCGACCTAAAATTTTTAAAATAATAAATACAGCCACTAAGGTAACAGGTATACTTATAGCGATAATCAACACAGACCGTATTGACCCCAAAAACAACAGTAGAACTACAACAGCTAACATAGCTCCAAGACTAAGATTCGACTTAACCAGTCTCATCGATTCGTCAATATAATCTACATCTTTATAAACAATTTTTAGTTTGAGAGGAATTCCTCGATTAAGCAATTCTTTGTTTAATTCCTTCACCTTTTTTGCTGCTTCATTACAGGTTTCTACAACATTAGCTCCTGCTTTTCGAATGACACCAAATCCGTTAGATAGTTCGCCACTAATCCTAACCAGAGAATCAGTTCTCTTATAACTATCTTCCACAACTGCAAAATCTCTAACTCTAATTGTACGATTTCCATCTCGCCTTATAACGGTTTCCATAATATCACTAGCACTAGAAAATTCTCCTAGCGCACGTACCGTATAAGCTCTCCCTTCTTCATCATGAAATCCTGCACGAGTATTCTGGTTTTCATTTCTTAATCGTTTTATAATTTCATCATAAGTAAGTCGCAATCGAGCAATACTATAGGGATTAAATTCAACCCGCATTTCTCTTTCCTCTCCACCAAAGTGCCAAACATCAGCTATCCCAGTTACTCTCCTCAGTGTTGGAATAATAATGTCTTCTCCAATCTTGAACATATAATTTGGATTTATTTTTGGCATTTTCACATCGGGCTTATCAAAAACAATCCACATAATTGGGTTTGAGTTATCAGTAGAAACGCTTTTAAGTGTCGGCTTATCTGAAAGTACCGGAAGATCCTTGACCTGCTGAAGTTTGTTATTAACATCGATCATCGCAATGTTTTTATCTGTACCCCATTCAAACTCAAGAGTAATCGTACTTAAACCATGCTGACTACGAGAGGTCATTTTTTTCAAACCTTCAACTGAGTCAAGTTGTTCTTCAAGGCGACGTGTGATATTACGCTCTACTTCATTTGGGGATAAACCAATATATTCCGTTCGGACTTCTATGAGAGGTTTATCAATTGTAGGTGTAAGTTGACGAGGAAGTGTATTAAAGCAAATAACGCCTATCACTGCTACGAGGGCCATCACAACAGTAACAGAATGATAGTTACGTATAGATTGGTCGATCAGTTTCATTATGTTGCCGAGTGATTAGTCTTATTTACATTTTTACCTTGCCTAGGTACAATTTTAATGGATGCTCCTGCTTCAGGCTTTGGATTGGTAGAGAATACTTTTACTCCGGGAAATACAGCGCCTGATCCTCTGAGAATTAATTCTGAATTAGCTGAAAGTTGATGAGTAAAGTCATCTATCTCGACTAACCCATCCCGCTCTTTATAAGCCCTTATAGGGACAAGGTGTGCCTTGCTTTCTTTAACTACATAAACTACTGCCCCCTGTTCACTAATCACCATTGCAACAGAAGGAATATGCATAACATTTTTACGTGTACCAAATTTCATCAGCCCTTCTAGTGTTAGGCCTGGAAATAGAAGACGATTAGGCCGACTAAGCTCCATTTGGATATGGATGTTACCTGAATAGATATCTGCATCTGGGATAACTCGCAACTCGCCTTTTTGTTTAAACTTTAAATCGAGTTCCTTAACCCAAAAATCGATACCTTTCAGTTTTTTTAATTTACTTCGATAGGATTGAGGTATTTCAAGCACTGCTTTTAAACGGGATGAGCTAATCATTTCTAGAACAGGTGATCCTACCTTGACAAAAGTCCCTTCTTCAATTTTTTTTTGTATGACCACACCGCTAAATGGTGCATGAATTAGTGTTTTAGAATAATCAAGTTGAGCCTTTTCTAAACGTTTAATAATTCCTTCGCCTGCTGCTTTGAGTTGCTCTATATCTTCTTGGCGAGATTGCTTGGCAGCTTCAAATGTAGCCTTACTTTCACGGAGTGTTTCCTTAGCTTGACGGACTCTATCGTTTACCTCGTCAAGAATTGATTCAGCAGTTACTCCAATTTTCACTAACTCCTGAAAACGATCCTGCTGTTTAATAGCTAAATCGAGAGCACTTTCATTTACCCTTACTCGCGTTAATAGTTTTTCTTTTTCTTCTGGTCGTAACCCTTCGATCGCCTTTTTAAACTCTTCTTTTGCCACAGACATTTCTGATTCAAGTTCTTCTACTTCAAGTTCATACCCTCTAGAATCTATTTGTGCCAGCAAGTCGCCTGCCTGGACTAAATCTCCTTCTTTTGGTTTAACTTGAACAACCTGCCCTTCTACTTCTGCAGTAATAGTCACGCGCTGTTCTGAACGAATGTTCCCCACTGCGCGCACTTGGTCTGTCACGTCTTTATAGATGACTTTCCCGATTTGAACCGGCAGAACAAACTCCCTTTTATTTTTTTCGACCTCCGTTTTTTTTACGCAACCTGAAAGGGTAAAAAATATTACTTGAATTAAGATCACACTATAAAATCCAATTCTGACCATAGATAAAAATTTTGTTATAATTGTCACAATAAATATAGACTTAAAATTATTTTTTTAATTATTTTACTAGGTTCAATACGAAGCTAAACTCATTCTCATGAACTCTATTTCTTCTGACAACCTTTATCCAGTTAACAATTTTGATTACCAATTATTGGATACTGGAAAGCTTAAAAAACTGGAGCGATTTGGGCCTTATAGATTTATTCGTCCCGCTCCTCAAGTTATTTGGCCTCCCAAACTGGCAAAAACAGAATGGGATAAAGCTAATGGAGAATTCTGTCATCACAAAGGAAAATCGACAAGTGGTGGGGAATGGATTTTTCGCAACCCCGTTCCAAAAAATGGTTGGCCACTTCGATTTCAAGATCTTATTTTTACTGCCCAGACTACCTCATTCGGGCATTTGGGTTTATTTCCCGAACAAGCCCAAAACTGGATCTGGATAGCAAAGCAAATTAAAAGACTTAACGGCAATAAACCCAATGTTCTTAACATGTTTGGCTATACTGGGGCAAGTACATTAGTGGCTGCCGAGAGTGGCGCAAGTGTCACTCATTTGGACGCTTCTAAAACTTCTGTTACTTGGGCACGCAAAAATTTAGAATCTTCCGGGCTTACTGATTACCCAGTCCGCTGGATAGTGGACGATGCTGAAAAATTTCTTTTACGTGAACACCGGCGAAATCGAAAATATGATGCACTTATCATGGACCCTCCATCTTTTGGAAGAGGACCCAAAGGTGAGGTTTGGAATATAGAAACCCAAATGGCAACCCTACTTACTTTGTGCAAAAATATTTTATGCGAAGCACCTAAGTTTATTTTATTGACTACACATTCGCCGGGTCTATCGTCTTTAACACTAAAAAATATGATGATTAAATTTTTGGTCTCTCCTGATTCTGGAGTATTTCACACAGGAGATATGTCAATATACGATACAGGATCAAAACTTCATCTTCCTAGCGGGTTTTATGCCCGTTTTTCATCTAACTCTTAAAAAATAAATTATGGCACTTGAATTTTATAATTTACTCAAAAATCATTTAATAAAAGACCCTCACCACCCTGCAATTATTGACGGGGAAACCGTTATTACGTATGAAAATTTTTTAGAGCAAATTGAGTGTTTCGCAGGTGGATTAACCGATTTAAAGTTGAATTCGAAAAGCAAACTTGGACTACTTTGCCTAAATCAAAAAGAATATTTAGTGGCTTTGATGGGAGCTTTTTTAAAAGGCATTACGGTCATACCCTATAATTTTCTCTTGAAGCCCGAAGATTTAGTTTACATTACCCAAGATGCTGGAATAGACACTATTGTTGTTGACTCAACATTTATCAAACCTGAAACTATTCCTTTTCTTAAAACGTTTAGGAATAAAATTATAGTTGGTCATACCGACCCTATAGAACTTGGTAAAAACTCATTCAAGTATGAAAACTTTATTAAAAATGGTAGCCGCACCAATTCCAAGTCACGACATGATAGAGCTAACTCTATCCCTGATATAATTTTATATACTTCAGGAACTACTGCAAAACCAAAAGGAGTAATGCTTAATGAATCTCAATTTTTTGCTAATAGCCGCGATAGTCTAACTCATATCCCAATCACATCTGATGATCGTGTTATAGTAGCGTTGCCTTTGTTCCACTCATTTGGCAATATTATGGCATTGATGGTTTTCATGTCCGGTGGTACTCTCATTCTTTTAAAACAATTCGCACCTAAATCAATTCTTCAAAGTATTGCCGAACATAAGGCAACTATTTTACCTCTTGTACCAACTATATATAGCTTTCTAGTCGACCTATATGCTCGAGGTAATTACGACGCTTCCTCACTAAAATACTGCATTTCCGGTGGCGCTGCCCTTCCTAGTGCTTTGCTTAAAAAGGTAGAAGAAACACTCAAAGTTTCAGTAATTGAAGGGTATGGCCTAACAGAAACTTCCCCTGTCATAGCAGTTAATACATTTAAAGATGGAAGTATTCCTGGTTCAGTCGGGCCCATTGTTCCTAACGTTGAAATAAAGATTGTTGACGAAGTAGGGAAAGAAAAGTTGCCTGAAGAAATAGGTGAAATCCTAGTTCGCGGCAAAACTGTTATGCAGGGTTATTGGAATCTTTCTAAGGAAACAGCTGAAGCTATTACTCCTGATGGTTATTTGAAGACGGGCGACTTGGGTCACATTGACAAAGAAAACAGACTCTTTATCTCAGCAGGAAGAAAAAAAGATCTGATTATACGAGCCGGAGAAAATGTATCTCCACTTGCTATTGAAAATGTTTTAATGAATCATTCTGCTATTGCAGAGGTTGCAGCAGTAGGAGTTCCTGATGAAAGAGCAGGCGAGCGGGTAAAGGTATGCTTCTCGTTAAGACATGGTGAAACCGTAACCGAAAACGAACTCAAATCTTATTGTCGAAAAAAACTACCCACATTTATGATCCCCGACTACTTCCAGTTAATGGAAGAACTACCTAAAAACGCTACAGGAAAAATACTAAAAACGCAGCTAAAGAAAAGCTAATAAAAAATTATTTGATTATATATCCCTAGCACACCGAAAACCAAGACTCTCAAACCGGTAACCTCTGAAGAATGCTTTGCGCCAAGCAGAGCGTAAAGTTTCTATTCCACCCCCCCAAGACCCACCGCGAAAAATTTTTTCATTGGCTCCTCCATCAAAATCTGGCGCATTTTTTCGGTCTGGCCCTGATGGATTGTCCTTAGGGCTGATTACGTAGTAATTTTTTTCAGCATCCATCCAATCTGAGACCCATTCAGCAACATTACCTGACATATCATACAGTCCAAGAGGATTTGGTGGAAACTTACCAACGGGGGCCGTATATTTATAACCATCCGACTTATCTGCAGTTCTAATATTCATATCACAATTGACATCACAAAAGTTTCCTTTTGAAGAATCAAATATTTCTCCCCAATAATACTCTGTAGTTGTTCCACCGCGAGCAGCAAATTCCCACTCTGCCTCTGTAGGCAAACGCTTTCCTATTTTTTTACAGTATTTATTTGCCTCCTGCCAAGTTACACTTTCAACCGGTAGGTCAGAGGATACAAACCGAGATGGGTTAGTCTTCATTACAGTTTGAAATGACTTTTGGGTAACTTCATGTTTCTCGATTTGAAATGAAGATAAACAAACCTCATGAACGGGACCTTCAAGAAGGGCACCCTTAGTACTTCCCATATTAAAACAACCACCCTCTACTGACACCATTTCAACCTTTGTTATTGCATCAGAGGCGTCTATAAGCTTTGATTCTATTTTTGCATAAAGTTCCTTAACCCTTTCATGATCTAAGCGTGGGACACCTACATACTCAATTCTAACTTCACTTTTGGGCACTAACTTCATCTTTCCCGAGTCTAAAAAAAATAGCCTATAATGAGGAATCTCCGTTTTAGTTTTTGAATCTAGATAGTTTCTCATATTGGTTTTTCCATGTTCGGCAGCAATAACCGTCTCATCAACCAACTCCGCAAAGTGATAAGGTGTACGTGTATTAGGTGAAATTGCTCCTTTTAGTGAATCTGGGTTCCCCTTCAAAAAAACCTTAACTCTTTTCTGTAGCATTACTTTACGCGAAAGAATTTTCAGCGCTAAAGGTTTTGCCTCAACATATTTTTCAAGAGCAAACTTGACTTCCACTAAAGATTTTAAAATACGATAGTTCTCCGGTTCTTTTTCCAGTGCTTTTATATAAACCTTTTCTGCTAACGAATATTCGCCCATTAGGCGATGCTGATCACCTTGGGCTAGTAATTTTGGCACGTCAGCTAAAGCGTTATTCGCGGAAATAATTGTCATAAAAAAAACAATATAAACTGCTATTAGAAATTTAAAAGTATGCTGAACTACCGTCATGGGGCGGCTCCTTAGTTTGTCAGTTTTGTATTAATTATTGATTATGATAGGTCATAAATTCGAATGTAACAAGAAAACATAGTGCGGAGGGAAGGGAAAGCCTTGACATTATTGATAATACCTAGCTATTTTTTCTCTTATCTAGTAGATTTTTTTTTGGTTTAGATTTCTCAGACTCTATAATTTTTTGTTTCTTAAGCTTATTCCAGTCGGAGCCTTCCTCTTTTTGGACCTTAAACTTATCCCGTTTGGGAAAATAATTAATCTCATCCATTGCAGTCGACCACGAACTTTTTTGTTTTAAGGTAATGGCAAAACATTTTGTAGCATTGTTTGCAAATTCTCCGTCATTGAGTTTCTTAAACCCAGTCCAAGAGCTTTATCTAAATGAATTTTAGCATTATCACGTTGATTCATCATAACATATAACATAGCTAAGTTTGCGTGCCCTGTTCCGAAACCTGGGTTCACCGCTACCGCTAATAAAAGCATATCACGTGATTTGGATGGGTTATTCTTCTTTAGATAAACCTGCGCTAATGAATTATATGCGTTTGAATTATTTGGCATCTGACGAATCGCCGCACGTAATAAAGATTCCGATTGATTAGTTTCTCCTAAAATAGCAAGGGTTGCTCCATAGTTTGCTAAAATAGATGGGTGATCCGGATAAATCTCATGTCCCTTCTTATACTTTTGCACCGCTTGCTTAAATTTTTTCTGACTGCCGAAAATAACTCCTTGCTTAAAATAAGGCGTCCATAAATCAGGCATTATTTCTGATGCCTTATCAAATGAAACCAGCGCAGAATTGATGTTTCCATTAGTCAAAAAAGAATTTCCCGCAGATAGAAGTTTTTTATAGTTCACTCGTTTTTCTATTTCTTGGACAGACTTATTTGGGGCTCCAACTCTAACGCCCCCAACTAAGACTAAACTCGTCAAAACTCCTGCTATCACCACATGTTTTGGCTGTATTATTTTTTTTAAAATGAATAAACTTTGTGTAGAGCTCCCGAATAGATACAAGACGCCCACCACACAAGTAAGCTGAGCTAAGGGAAATATTAATAAATACATGCCATCCACAAAGTCCCACTCTGCATGTTCAAAACCCATTAATCGAAAGAAATTGGTTGAGCGCAACAAAAGTAAAGGATTATTGAAAAAAACCTGAAACGATTGAGATAAAGCTTCGATAGAAAAAAATGGATGGTTGTATGCAAGCACAATTTTATATTGTGCAATCATAAAGTATTGGCTGATTACACAAGCTGCAATGAATCCTAAAGCTATACAGCCTATTACTTTACTTCTAAAACATTTGTGCAAGAGATTCGCTAAACCGATAGTAAACAAAGCTGATGCCGCTATAAAATAGCGATTACCATAAGCATCTGATTCAACAAAAGACAACATAACAACTATCAGTGAAACTATAGATGCCAAAGAAGCAAAGCGTATACTTTTGGGAACTGGACCCGAAATGAAAAGTCCAATTAGACCAACAAACCATAAAGGGGTAGCTACTGCCAAACCCCACTTTGTGCTAAAAAAAAGTTCATGCAGTTTGCTACTAAGTTGTATGGATGAAGCCGATGCTTCAATTGCTTGGCTTTGAAATGTATCTAAGAGATAAGGAGAAATAATAAATCCATTCAATTGATTCCATGCAACAAACTGGGGTAATAAAAGAACAAAAAACATGGCAACAAAGCAGAGAGCATTCATTAAAGCATCTTTTACCTTAATAGAGTTCAGTGATTTCCTTCCCATAAAATATAGAAAAGCTAAATCGACAATATAAAGAATTCCATAGTTTGCATTTATCAGACGAACAAGGCATAGCAGACCTAGACAGGCCCCCATAACAGCATGATGTAATTTGTTGTTTGATTCTCGATAACAAAGCCATACCATTATAAATAGTGCAGCAAGAAAAAACTCAGTGGTATGTGCCATTCGCTGACGGATGAAGGTGTAATATAATAAAGGTGACGCCATCCACAGCGACACACTTGCAATTGTTGCAATCCTCTCATCAATAAGTTTTTTAAGGGCCCGGCATATAATCATGAGTCCCGCAAATAGATATGTTGCTGATGCAACCGCGGTAGCTATGAAATAGGGCGCTGAATAACCATCGGCCTTAATCGGATATCCCAAGGCACCATAAAGCAGAGTAAGTAAATGACCCACCAAAAAAAATGGCAGATATAGTACCGCTTGTCCTAACTGCCAATTACTGAAAACATAGCCTGTTGAATTAAAACGATTGATATGTGCGTAATAACGTTCGTTTATAAAATCAATGTCTCCATCGAAAAACATTGAACGCAAGTAGGAGTAATAGGCCGTATCATCTCCTCCATCGACTGTTTTTACTGAATAGTATCCAGAATGTGTGAGTGGAGGAATCCAATCATTAAAAAGCCCGAGTGGGGTCAATAAAAGAAATAATAGATAAAAAATTACCCCAATTAAAAGTAATTTTTTTGAGGACACGGCCACTCCAGAATCTTGAGGTGTTGAGTGCATATGATTATGATACTCGCCGTTTTTCTAATATCGAAGGTATCGTTTATATCAACAAAGGGAGAAAAGCTTCTCTAAGTCCGTTACTTAAAAAAATTAGGTAGGCCTAAAATTATAACTAACTATGATTATTTCATTAAATAACTAGTCCCTTGGCCACTAGCTTCTGATGTGCATCTTCTATTCTTGAAACTGACGCCTGCTGATCACCCCAAGCTACTAAATTCTCCAGACCATCCTTAAACGATAATTTAGGTTCGAATCCCAAGGCGCTAATCTTAGAAGTATCAGCATAGCAATGGCGAATATCACCATTTCTAAACTTACCAATCACATCTGGTTTAAGTGACTTCCCAAAAATTTCAATGAGAACTTTAGCTACTTCAAGAATAGAACCTGGCTTTCCTCGCCCTATATTAAAAACTTGATAATCAGACTTCGAGGAATCTAAAAGAATCAGCTTACCCATAACCAAATCTTTCACATGAATAAAGTCACGTTGTTGGTGACCATCCTCATAAATAAGAGGAGCTTTCCCATTTTTAATCGCTGAACAAAAAATAGCTGCCGCACCAGTGTAAGGATTATTTAAGCTCTGCCTAGGTCCATAGCAATTAAAATAACGACAAGCCACCGTTGGTATTTTATATGCCTCACCAATCATAAGAGAGTAGACTTCCTGATCTTTTTTGCTCTGAGCATATACAGAGGTACAGTGCATTTCTTTATCTTCATCTGTTGGAATAGGGATTGCCGGTTGTTCGCATGTCGGGCAAAGTATTTCCCATTGTCCTTCCTGCATCTGTTCTATCGGTCGAGGTTTTGGAGAAATTTTGCCATGTTCCTCACAAACATACCGTCCCTCACCATAGTTGCTCATCGAACTCGCAACTAAAACTTTTTCTACATTATTACTGGCATTAACTAAAATATCCCACAGAATACCGGTCCCACCAACGTTAGTAGATATATATTGATCTATGGAATACATTGACTGCCCCACTCCAACTTCTGCAGCATCATGAATGATAATATCTATTCCCTTAATAGCCTTCAGCAAGCTATCTCGGTCACGCATGTCACCCTGAATAAACTCTGCATCTTCATGAAGGTAAAGAGGTTTTTCTGCAGAAGGACCATGTACCTGAGGGTTAAGGTTATCAAACACACGAACCGTATCACCTCTTTCGATAAGGGCATCGACCGTATGAGACCCAATAAACCCTGCGCCACCTGTCACCAAAATTTTTTTATTCATTATGAAAGATGAGTTTATTTAGAATTTGATAATTTTTCTAATCAATAATTACCAGCCGTGTTGAATAGTGTCTTTAGAGCCCACCAATACCAAAGCATTGTACCCCTTACTTCTTCGGTATTCTTTAAAATTCTCTTAAGCATTTAAATTGAAATAAGATCCGTTATTTAGTTCATTCTTTTTCTGAATATTCTTGTACTTAAGACCAATGGTAATAAAGTGCCTTACCTCTCTATAGCAAAAGGAATGATAGCTATAAGGATTCTTGAATTCGCTAACAATATAGGTGATAATCAACTTGTTATCGTTGTTAATTTAAATCTATTGCCTCTCCGTATGCTCTCCAAAAAAAACCCGTGGACCTATCGATAATCATAGTCAATTTTCACCATAGTCACATGTTGGGTGACTGCCTTGAGTCAATTAATCGGACAATCCAAAAAACACACTTTGAGACTATCTTAGTTGATAACAGCAACAAAGATAAGGGCCTAGAAGCAATTTTAAAACTTTATCCAAAAACCCTGCTTATTAATAACCTAAAAAATGTAGGATTCGCGCGTGCTAATAATCAAGGTGCAAAAATAGCAAATGGTGATTTTCTTCTTTTTATTAACCCAGATACAACCTTGACTGAAGGAGCTGTAGAATCAATGCTGAATTATATTCGATCGGATCCTTCAATTGGAATTCTTGGTCCCAAGGTGTTGAATCCAGACCAAACAATCCAGTATTCTTGTAGAAAATTCCCAACAGTTTGGTCAGGACTATTCAATAGGTATTCCTTAACAACCCGGTTTTTTCCAAACAATCGTTATTCAAGAGATTATTTGATGCTAGATTATGATCACAATACCATTCGCTCAGTAGATTGGGTTTCAGGTTGCTGCATGATGGCGCCAAACTCTACTTTCAAAAAAGCTAATGGGTTTGACGAAAATTATTTTTTATTTATTGAAGATGTTGATTTGTGCCAAATTATCAAAAAAAAAGGACTACGAGTTGTTTATTTTCCCGATGCGAAAATTTTTCATAAAATTTCATCTAGTAATTCACGATTAACTTCTCAATTAATAATTAAACGACACAAAGGTATGATTTATTACAATCAAAAACACACACAAACAAACTTAGTTATAGAGTCTATAATTAATGCAATAATAATGATTCGATGTCTTGTGCAAATCTTACTAAACACAGTTAAATGACTATTGAAAGTCCTCCCATTCCTGGTGCAATGTATCTTTGGGGTTATGGCGTTTCTATGATCTCTGCATTTGCGCTAACTCTTATTCTTATACTGGTATTTAGTAAGCTAAAGATACTCGCGCGCCCACTGAACAAACTAATGATTGCTATGGGAAAGCCCGTGATTCCTTTTGGCGGGATTCCTGTTATTCTATCTTTTCTCTTTGTTCTTTGGTTTTTTTACTTTGCAGAATGGATTAACCATGAAAATCTACGTATATTTCAAAAAATCACGCTAGGTGTGGTCTTAATGACAGGTCTAGGTATTTATGATGACATCTACCACTGCTCTCCGAGGATTAAATTTTCTTGTCAAATCATAATCGCAATCATTCTTTTTTTAGCTGGTTTTCAGATCGACCGAATAGGCGACGGGATAGAGTTAGGCTCATTTTCAATCCTACTTACAGTTTTGTGGATAGTAGGAATCACAAACTCTATTAATCTGGTTGATGGAATAGATGGTTTGGCCAGCGGATTGATTCTTCTGTCTTGTGCAACTTTAAGCTTTGTTTATCTAGAACGCAATATGGTAGAGGCATCATTTCTAGCTGTAATTCTAACAGGTTGCATTTTGGGATTTTTTATTTTCAATTTTCCACCAGCAAAAATTATCCTGGGTGACACGGGGAGCCTCCCTCTCGGACTTTTAATTTCTTTGATTACCCTGTTACCACTAAGCCAAAAATTCACAGATGAAATATATTACCTCATCCCCTTAATCACCCTATTAATTCCTATATTAGATACTACCTTTTCTTTTTTTAGAAGGATCTGGAAGGGGATCAGCCCTTTTTCAAAAGACGCTGGTCACTTCCACCACCGTCTAGTTAAACTCGGATTTTCTCAGCTAAAGACGATAACTATTTTATTTGTTATTTGTTTTTATTTTAATCTTACTGCCCTATTAACTGCTCATAATATAGATTTAATTCCTATGTTTATACCCATCTACTTTCTCTTCGTGATAAGCAATATAACTTTTTTTTTATATCTCTTGAAACGATTAGAAAACAAAAAAAAAGAGAAATATTATGGGAATTTATTTAAATAGTCGGAAAACGCTTTGTTTTGTTCTATTGCTCATAATTGTTTCACTTCTTTATTCCAGCACACTTCACGCACCTTTTAACTTCGACGATGAGGCTGTTGTCAAATATGACATTGTGCAGAAAGAGGCTCGTGAATGGTTTGCTACTTTTTATCCCCCACGCTATCGACATTTATTTTACTCAAGTCTTATCTTTAACTACTCACAGGGTGGATTAAATCCATTCGGTTATCATTTAGTCAATACCTCTTTTCACCTTTTAACTTCAATTGTCATTTTCTTTATTGCTTCAATCACTATTAAAAAAGGACTCTCTTTAGGAAGAAAAGAAGCTTTTTTAATTGCAAGCATGACTGCCTTGCTCTTCGCGACTAACCCCGTCAACTCTGAGACTGTAAATTATATTTCAGCAAGGGCAGTTGGCATGAGCAGCTTTTTTTATTTCTCCGCCTTACTATCTTTCATTATTGGAAGTTTGCACAATAAAAAAATAAGATCAAGGTTTTCACTTTATATCCTGTCCTTAACTTGCTTTTTAGCTGCTGTTTTAAGCAAAGAAACTGCTCTAACTTTTCCAATCGCTCTACTTTTATATGATTTTTGTTTTATGCGGGAAGAGTCTTGGATTTCTCTCAAAAACCGATTGTTGTTTTTTTATCTTCCATCATTTTTATGCACTACTTTTGCTATTCTTCAAATTGTTTCGCTAAAAATTATGATCATTGGTTGGTGGCAAAAAATAGACTTCGAATACGCACTAAAACAAGTTCAAATTGTTGGGCATGCAGCCCGCCTCATATTACTTCCAATTGGATTAACTTTTGATTATCACTTTCCCAATAATTTTTTTTCTAGCTATATTCTCCTCTCTATTACGGTCTTTCTCATAATAGGAATTATTATTGCAATTTCAATCTACTTTCCTAAGGCACGTGTAATAATTTTTTTTTCTATCTTCTGGTTTTTGATTACCTTGACACCAACCAACAGTGTTATCCCAAGATCGGACCTTTTAAGCGAACGCAACCTCTATCTACCTTCCTTTGGAATACTATTTTTACTTTCCACCGCAACATGCCAACTTGTAATAGCAAGTAAAGATCAGTCCTTGGTTAAAAAAATTAGTATCTCTTGCCTTGTTATTTTTTTCTTACTCCAGGTTATTCTTTTACACAAAAGAAATTTAACCTACAGGTCTAATATCCTTCTCTGGGAAGATACGTTAAAGAAGTCTCCTGGAAAACTTCGGGCTCTTCATAATTTAAGTCATTTTTATATATCGGAAAAGAAGTACACCAAAGCTTTTATCACATTACGAACCTTGGCAAAGTCAAATGCATCCCCACACTATATAGCTTATGCTCACAGCAATCTTGGTTCCATCTATCTTCAACTCGGGGATTACCAAAAAGCAGAAAAAGAATTCAACTCTGGAATAAAAGCAAAGCCTTCTTTACCTACAAACTACTTCAATCTAGGAACTCTTTTAGCCTCCCAAGGGCGTAATCTGGAAGCTAAATCATCTTATGAAAAAGCAGAAGAATCATATAAAAACTATCAATGGGGCTATCCAACACCTGTCGAACTTTATATTAATAAAGCACGCTTACTTCTAAAGTTAAAACTCTATGATCAGGCTGAGAGTTCTATTAACGATTATCTTAACCGCGCTCCCAAGTCTGGACCTGGACATTTTATTCGAGCAAATATTTTTTTAGCAACAGGACGACTTGAACAAGCATTACATGAGTATAATCAGATAACAGACTCTCCCAAGCTTGAGGCGGAAGCTCACAACAATAGAGCATTAATTTTCATCAAAAAGAATTCTTTCAAGCAGGCTCTCGAAGAGCTAAACCAAGCAATAAATATTTTTCCAAATTTAATTGATGCCCACTATAATTTGGGGAATTTGCTTATTCAAACTAATGGGAATTTGATTAATGCTCGATGGCATCTTGAAAAGGCATTAAAGCTTACAACTGGCAAAGAAGGCATTGAGCGCATTAAAAATGCTCTAAAATCATTATCCTAGTTTTTATATGCTTAGCCCTATCATCTTCCTAGAAGTACTAGTAAAATAATAAATTCGTTTCTTAATTATTTATAGCCTATGCTTCAAAGTTATCTTCTTTGGTCAAATAAAAAGTTAACACTTTATTCTTTAGCCATAATTCTTCTTTCCTCGTGCTCATTTGGCCTTTGGTTTAAAGTAAAACAAATTTCCACATTTTTTTCTTTATTTAATTTATTTTTTTTTGATTTTTTCAAGTTGTTATCTACACTTATTTCAGAAGACTCTCCTTTAGAGCAGACATTCAGTTCCTTTTCGTCAGTTAAACTTTCTTGTACATTAATATGTGTAAATTGAACCTCAAAGAAAGCAAAGAAAGCCTTAATCAGAACTTTAATGTCTTTAAAAGATTCGATGCCAGAAAGATGTCGGATGATCATCCCTAAGCTAAAGTAGCTCTTTCTGAAAGCTTCTTTTTGTTTCTGCAATAAAATCTTCTTAGTTACTCCAAAGGGCACAAAAACCGGGTCATTGGTAGCTAAAATTTGTTTATGAAAGCCAGCTGCACGGTCAAAAGTACCGTATTTTTCTGCTGTTTCAAACAAAGGGGCTCCAGGGTAAGGGGTCATAAGACTAAAAACTGGAAAGTGAGGTTTTAAATCCTTAGCAAACTGGATTGTTTCGTCAATTCGAGAAGGGGTATCGCCAGGATTACCAAGCACAAAAAAGGTCTTTAACTTTATGCCTGCATCACGAACTCCTTTACAAGTCAAACGCATTTGCTCTTTTGTCGTACCTTTGTCTAATAAATCAATAACTTCCTGATTGCCAGATTCAATACCCACCGCAACAATCCAACACCCCGCAGCCTTCATAGACTTGAATAAATCTAAGTCTCTAACGTTTGCATGAGCGTTGCTGTACCAAGTCATGTCTATATTATTCTTTATCATTAGATCGCAAAACTTAAATACTCTCTTCTCATTAATTGTAAAGGTGTCATCCAAAAACATAACTTCTTTAACTCCAAATTTTTTGGATAAAAACATTTGATAGTCCACCATATACTCTGGGCTATGAGCACGAACAATTTTACCTGATGGGGTTTCACAAAAAACACATTTATAAGGGCACCCTCTTGAACTAGCGACCGTCATATAAGGCGACCGTTTATGATGTAATAAATAAAGCTTATATGTTTCAAGAGGAGGTAGTAAATGAATAGCAGGGAATGGCATTTCATCCAAATCTTTGACACGCACCCTCTCTGAGTTGATGATAATTTCACCATCAAGACTTTTGTAGGCCAGTCCCTCTATTTCAGAAAATTCTTTAGCCCCATCCTCTAGGTGTTGAATCAACAATAAAAGAGTTTCTTCCCCTTCTCCCATAACACAAAAATCTATCGGAGTTTCTTGTAAGGTTTGGTGAGGTAGAAAAGTTGCGTGAGGTCCTCCTGCAACAATTTTAATCTTTGGGCTACTTTGCCTTATAGCGCGCGTAAGTATTTCAATAACTGGATAGTTATATGAAAGCGTATACAAACCAACCATATCGGGAGATTCGCTTTGAACGTATTTAACTGTATCGCTTACTGAAAAACCTATTGCATTACAATCAACAATAGAAACATCATGCTTATATTTCAATAAATAGCCCGCTAAAGAAGCTAAACCAACGGGGGGCTGAAAAGAAGCTAGTTTTTTAAATCTACCATAAACATCATCCAAGCTAATCGGTGGGTTAATTAGTATTATTCGCATTAAACCTTGAGCCTATTGTAGGGAGGTAAAAATATGACAAAGGCAGCTATAGTTTTAGGTGTGTCTAAAGTATTTATCTACAAAGTAAGTCTACTAATTATAACAGGTGAATATCATTTAAATATCGGTATTTAAGTGTACAATCTTAATTTTATTTTCGATTTTCATACTAATATATATAGTACCAATTTCATATCTTTTTAAATTAATTTTTTATTTAATGCCATGTGGTAATCTCTTGAGTGCTTTTCTCGATAAGCCACAAATGTCCTTCTCCATAAAGTATTGTTTAAAAGCCTTCTGCACCTCCGATTTTTTTTTAATTATTTATAGCCTATGCTTCAAAGTTATCTTCTTTGGTCAAATAAAAAGTTGACATTTTATTCTTTAGCCATAATTTTTCTTTCCTCGTGCTCATTTGGTCTTTGGTTTAAAATAAAACAAATTTCTATCGCCTCTGAAAAAATCTTAGGCCTGTACCCATTGGCAGGCTATGCCGTCTCATCTCTAAAAACGCTGTTCATTTTCAGCTCATTGTGGCTGGGATTGTCTCTATTAATTAGTCAAGTCAGGGATGATCAAGGTGGAACTGCTTTAGCAAGAAATCTTTTTCTCTGTTCATTGCCATTTTGTGCTTTTCTTCTTTCTTCTATAAACGCAAGCCTCTCTGTACAAATTCTTTTGTTCGTTTTATTTTGTGGGATTCTTATTTTATTGAGCTTTCAAAACACATCTTTTTGGAAGTTTGCAAAGGAGCCGGTATGCGTTCTAGCTTTTTACTTATTATGTTTTTTTCTTATTCTAAGAAGTTATTCTCCTCTCTACCATAATACTTTCTGGGACACATGGGGACGAAATGATTTTCTAATAAACTTGGAGCAACAGTGGGAAAATGCTAAGGCTTATGATTTTTTAGGCAACTTCACTCAAAGCGGAGCCTTGGGAGGACACACTCAAGGTGTCTACATGATCAGCGAGTTGTCCGCTCTCATTATTTTAATTTTTGATTTACCCATCATTGATCTGCTTGGCAAGTTTACCTCCGTCAAGTTTCTCTATTTAGGGTTTTATATCTTTGGAACCTTTGGCACTTATTTGTTTTTTCGCTATGGATTAAAACTATCAACTCTAATCTCAACCCTTGGAGGTCTAGGTTTTTTTTGGGGAAACTCTCCCTACTTGTCATTCATGGCAGGGGAGTTCCCTATCCATATGGTCCAATTCACTTTTTTCCCATGGATTCTATTATTTATAAAACTTGCTTATTCATTTAATCGACCTGCACTAAGTTGTCTAGCGGGTTTGGTGGCCAGTCTCTCAGAATATGCAATGAGCTCTCACCCAGAATCTGACTTTATTTATTTCATATTTTGTAATTTATACAATTTATACCTTGCGCTAACACAGCTTGCTAAAAGTGGCCTTCAAGTGGCCTCGGTCAAGCGGTTTTTCGGTTGGCTTGTAATTCTTCCTATATTTTGGGGAATTGGCCTCGCTTACCGAGTCATCCCTATGATTGGCGCAATTCTTAATAAAGAATTTTCGATTGTGGATAGTCCGGGTAGCCTCGGCCTTGGTTGGACTGACGGGATCAACTCTTTTCAAAAACTTTCTACGATACTCTTCCGTTTTGAAAAATATCTGTTTGAAATTCCTCCAGAAATATATCTGGCAGGAGCATCAGGTACAGGTGGTTCGCTAGTGTATTTCTTTATCGGCCAGCCATTATTATTTTTTGCCTTTGCTTTTGTTTGTCTGACCTTTGTCACTTTGTACAAAAAGATATTGCATAAACCCAACCAATACTTGCAACACACCTATCTACAAACATCTTTATTCTTTGTGGTCATGTATCTGTTCTTATCCTGGAACCTACCTCAAGGAAACCGCTCCTGGCTCAGCGAATTCATGGTCTGGACTGGTTTTCTAAGAATACATAATGCCTATCGCTTGTCTACGTATTATTTCTTTTTTGGTCTCGTAACAGCGATGTATGGACTTAACTTTTTATTGCATATTAAAAAAATATTCACACTGAATATTATATTCCTTTCATTTCTTACTATGCTTGGAGTTGCCTATATTAGCCCCTTATACTTGGCGAAACCGGACAAGATTTTTCTCGACGCGATGTTCCTTGTTTTGGGGTACCTGCTAGTCCTTAGCCATGCTTTGACCTACCAGAATAAAAAAATTCAATGGCTCCAGTTTTTGGCATTCCTTAAAACCTGGAAGATAAATAAATTATTTTCACCGCTAACAAACCCTTCTAATTTTAGAAATACCACCGGGATAGTAATCATCGGGTTGACCTTTTCTTCATTCATTCTTCTAAATTCAACAACAAGAGACTATCTACTCGCACAAAATAACCCTGAATTAAAAAAATCAAATATATATATTCCTGAAAGAGTATCGGTAACGCACTTAAAAAGTAATCAGCATGACATGGCAAGTTTCGTATTTTTACAAAAAGAAATAGAGCGGTTTGCGTACGACTTTTCGAACAAAAGAAAAAAAAATCTTACCAAAAGAATCTCTGCCGCTGATTCACTTTTAGCATTCCCTCCTTCCTGCAAAAAACTTATTTTTTTTAATAAACAATTTTTTAACAAACAAAAAAATGAAAAGCATAAACATATTTTAAAAAAATTAAGTACCTATATGTACTTGGACCCAGAAATAGAAAGTTTACAAAAAACATTACTTTTAAAAGAAGAAAAAGTAAAACAAGCAACCCGTATATGCAGCGACTCTCTCACTCAACCGTCAAGCAGGACGCTAGCAAAAAGTGAAAACTTGAAAGTTTTAAAAACTGAAAACGGATTTCTTAATTCGTGGGAACCCAAAAATATTTCTTATATAATCAAACGATCCTTGAATATTTTTTTAGACCCGGTTTGGCGTCACAGCTCAATTCAAAAGCCCACCTCGAAAGCCACTTTCATGCAGCGACGGTTTCGTCAAGACCTTAATAAGGTTGAAACCATAGATCTGGTTTTCAGCTCAAATGTTTCTAACCAGTTAATAAACTATGATTCCTTACATGAATCTTCATGTAACCCCTACTGTAATATTGTACCTTCCAAAAGCAGCTCTTTTTTAGCAGTCAATCTCCGCCTTGCGGGCACTGCATTACCAGACACAGAACTTATTCTTCCAGCATATTATCTGCCGACTAAGATTATCGATAACAAAGAAAAAGAAACAACCTTGCGCGTTCACATAGGGGAAATGATTAAGAACTACTTTGCATTTAATGAAATTTTACATCTTGATCATGTTTCTCCTCATAAGATTAACCCCAATGGTCATATTTATCTTAAAGAGATAATTTTTTTTCTCCAAGACAATCAAAAAAATATTTTAAAAAAACTGCCTTTAAAACGAGTTGATTTTCTAGGATTGAAAACGCCGTCGCCGCAAATTGATATGCCAGATGAATATGAAAATATCAACAGTCTACTTGCCGCAAGATTACGATATAAAAGCTCAGCTTTAATTGAACCCGAGGACAGAGGGTTGAAGAATATGGCTCGCGACTTTCTTGCCCGCAGGATCACCAATCCTCTTGTGCTTTTTGTAGATCGGATATTCGGGTTTAAACCTTCATGGAAGCCTTCGTGGGAATCTCCCGAAAAGCACATGGATTTTTTTAACGAGATCGCTCCTGAAAGGGATAACTTCTACTACCTGGATGAACCATCTACACGTATTCTGATGCATACTCAGATAGCTTACCATGGAGGTCTAACGTATAATATTAACAATATCCCCCAGTTTTATTTTCCCGATGAGTACCAGCTTTTTCTTTTTCTGGGCCTCCTTGGCGACGGAAATTTTATGCCTATTGGGAAAAAATCAGAACTTACAGCTGGAATGTGGTTTGGTATCGGTCCTGGTTATCCATCGATTGATGTAGACTTTCATTTAGAGAGCCTATTTTATAAGCCCGAAGAACTTAAGGACATTGAAAACCCGGCTGTAAATAGTTTTGACTGGCACTTATATGGAGTGGAGTTTGATCAACTTCTTGAAAATCCAAATGGAAAGAAAATACTCAATATCCTGGGGATCGATTTTTTGGTCTTTCACAAGTCTTACTTAAAGAACGTGCCTCCTAGCAGTTTTTATTTCCCTAACCCAAAAATGCCAACTCCCTCTGAAAAAATGGAAGGACTTTTGTCCATGGGATTGGTTCCTTTTGATCTTCCAGAATCCTATAAAATTGCTCCCAAATTTCCCGATCATTACGGAATTCATGTTTTAAAAAACCCAGAATCCTATGGAAAAGCATATATAGCAAAATGGGTCAAAACCATTAAACCTGAAGACAACGATTTTAATAAAAGTATTTTCGAGCTAGGGATGACTTGGCCTAAGTCTGACGAATTACTAGAACATTTCTATCAACATTTATCTGAAATCCCGGATGCTCAAGGTGCCGCTCTTATCGAATCAATGGATGCTGATGACTCTAAAATTAATCCTCAGGAATATCCGTCTAATAGTTACGTTGAAATTATTAAGATCATTGCATCCAAAGCTGTCTTTGATGTGAACTGTAAGGAAGATCATTGCTGGTTGATCTATAACACAGCTGCATTGGATGGTTGGAAAGCTTACTCGGGCTCAGAGAAACTTCAAATACACAAGGCCAACCTAGGATTCATAGGGATCAAACTGGATCGTGGCCAACACTTTGTCTGGATGGAATACCAACCTTGGCTACCTACTATAGGTTTATTGATAGCTTTGGCTGGATGGATTTTTACCCTCACTAAATTAATAGCTCATCGAAAGTTTTCTTAACCTATAATTTCCCGCTAAATACTAGCAAGATTATCAAAAGAGCCTAAGAAAAGATATAGATCGCATTTAAGTTTAATTGGCCTACTAACGGAATTAGTTTCCTTGAATCATTATTTATTTTAATTTTTTATTTTTAAAATAGGGGAGTAGCCAGCCTGTAGCTATAATTTTTTTTAGATTTTTTGAGGAAATTATTTTATTTTTCTGAATTATTTTTCTTTGCTCTAAAGCTTTCCCCAAACCTAACAAAGCATCTCTTTTGGCTCTAAATATTGGACCCGCTTGCCCTGTAACCGAAAAATAAATCAAGGTTGCCACATTTGCTAATATATGCTGTAAGAGGCCACTCCAAAGGAGTAATGAAGGCATATTTTTAACATAAGCCCAAACCATATTACGGTGACCGTGATAAACAGCGAAGTCACTTTTCCTACCAGTAATGGCTGAACCAACATGTTCAACCTTTGCATTTGGAACATACAAACAACGATGACCCATTAAACGCAATCGAAAAGCTAAGTCAACATCTTCAAAATAACAAAAAAATCTTTCATCAAATCCACCTACATTCAAAAAGATATCTCGTCGGTACATTGCTGCGGCAGCACAAGGAGAAAAAATCTCTCCAGTTGAACGAGAAGTTTGGTTTTCAGATAACCCGTGGTCACGCCTCCAGGCTAGCCCGCATAAGTGATAAACATCTCCAGTGCCATCCAACTGACTCAAAGAATCTTGTTTTTTCAAGCAACTTCCAAAAAAATTGTATTGTGGGTTTTTCTCCGCAGCAATGTGCAAATTTGATAACCAGTCTGGCTCAGCAATAGCATCGGGGTTTAACAAAGCTACCCACCGAAAATATTTTGCTTGTTTTATAGCGTAGTTATTAGCGGCAGAAAATCCGATATTTTTATCCAACCGGACAACTTCAACGCCTGGGAATGTTTCTTCAATTTCATCAACTGAGCCATCATGACTAAAGTTATCAACAACAACTGTTTTAAAGTTAGAAAAAGTCTGGCGCTGCAATGATTCAAGACAACTACCTAAGAATTCTTTCCCATTAAAATTAACAATAATGACTAATGTTTTTGTCGAAAGGTCCATGCTGTTTGACATTTAAAAGAAATTAGAAATGCTATACACTGGCCTCCTAGCAGAAACTCACGCTAACCAAACTAAAGTTACGCAAGCGATGTTAACTACCGTTGCGCTTCTTGCAATCATCTAGGCAAACACATATACTCAAAAATATTTTTGCTCACTAAGAGTATAAAGCTAATTTTTTTACAGAAACATGAAAACATTACTCATTACTGGTGGCGCTGGCTTTATCGGAAGCAATTTCCTTCTTCGTCAAATTAAAGACGATAATACCCGTGTCGTTAATTATGACAAGTTGACCTATGCTGGGAACTTGGACACGCTACAGTCTATTGAAAGCAATTCTAACTACTCTTTTATTAAAGGGGACATCTGCGATCAGGAACTAGTTAAAAAAATTTTAACAGAAAATAAAGTCGATTTTATTGTTAATTTTGCAGCCGAGTCTCATGTTGACCGCTCAATTGAATCTCCAGACGACTTTATTCAAACTAATATAGTTGGTACATTCAAACTCTTACAAGCTTCTCGAGATTACTGGAATAGTCTTAAAGAAAATAAACAAGAGAAGGAACGATACCAAAATTTTCGATTTCTTCATGTTTCTACTGATGAAGTATATGGATCACTCGGAGATAGTGGTTCTTTTACTGAAAAAACACCTTACGCGCCAAACTCCCCTTATGCTGCATCAAAAGCTGCCTCGGATCATTTAATACGCTCCTATTTTAAAACCTTTAGATTCCCAACGATAACCACAAATTGCTCGAATAATTACGGTCCTCATCAATTTCCAGAAAAACTAATACCACTGATGATTCAAAAAGCAATGGCAGGTGAACCACTTCCTGTTTATGGAGATGGGCTTCATGTTCGAGATTGGCTCTATGTTGACGACCACTGTAGTGCTCTGGAAAAAACTTTAAAAAACGGACAACTAGGAGAAGTTTACAACATAGGTGGAAATAATGAAAAAACCAATCTAGACTTAGTAAATACGTTATGTAAAATTTTAGATGAATTGATTCCTAGCTCTCCACATAAACCTCACAAATCTCTAATTAAGTTTGTAGATGACCGACCAGGGCACGACAGACGTTATGCTATTGACGCTGGAAAAATAAAAAAACATCTAGGCTGGGAACCTGCCGAAACTCTTAATACAGGCCTAAGAAAAACTGTCCAATGGTACATTAATAATCCTCAGTGGATTAAAAGAGTAATGTCAGGGGCTTACAAAGGCGAACGACTAGGAATGAACATAAATGGTTATGGGGAATAAAAATGATTAAAAAGGGGATCATTCTTGCGGGAGGATCGGGGACGCGGCTATACCCGTTGACTCACGTAATCAGTAAGCAACTGATGCCTCTTTACGATAAACCGATGATTTATTACCCGCTTAGCACCCTCCTATTGGCAGGGATTAGGGATATACTCATCATAACAACCCCTGAAGACCAACCTCTGTTTGAAGCCTTGCTCAAAGATGGAAACCAATGGGGAGTTAGAATCAGCTATGCCGAGCAGCCACACCCTGGCGGTTTGGCACAGGCATTCATCATTGGACGAAATTTTATAGGGAAAGACAGAGTATGCCTTATCCTTGGCGACAACGTTTTTTATGGAGATAGCCTTGTCGGATTGATGAAAAGAGCATGCCAAAGAAAAAAAGGAGCCACTGTCTTTGGATACTGGGTTAAGGATCCAGAAAATTATGGGGTTGCAGAGTTCGATTCTCAGGGTGAGGTTGTTAAACTCATAGAAAAACCAAAAAAACCAAAATCAAATTATGCTATCACAGGTCTTTATTTTTATGACAACAACGTTCTTGATATCGCAGAAAACCTTAAGCCCTCTAGTCGAGGCGAATTGGAAATCACAGATATAAATAAGGTCTATCTTAAAAATAAGTCGCTAGCGATCGAAAAAATGGGACCGGGTTTTGCTTGGCTTGATACAGGCTCTCACGATTCGCTTCTAGCCGCTTCCAATTTCATAGAAACCATAGAGTCTCGTCAAGGTCTAAAAATCTGCTGCCCAGAAGAAATTGCATTTAAAGCAGGGTGGATTACGGCAATGAAACTAAAAAAGTTGGCTCTCCCATTAAAAAATAATGGGTATGGCCAATATCTTCTTAAGCTGACTCGTTAAATTCAAACACCCTAGTTCCTTTGAATTGCTGGTCACTCTAAACTTTTTTATATTTATGCGTATTCTATTAACGGGGAAAGATGGCCAGATAGGCAGCGAACTTCTTAAAGTTCTCTCCCAATTTGGGGAAGTGACCGCGACAGGAAGAAACGAAATGGACCTTGCTGAGCCAAGCCAAATCCAACGGATTGTTCGCCAAGTTAAACCTGAACTTATTATAAATTCTGGGGCATATACAGCCGTTGATAAAGCAGAGTCTGAACCAGATCTAGCAAAATCAGTAAATGGCATAGCACCTGAAATTTTAGCCCAAGAAGCTAAAAGCGAGCATTCCCTTCTCATACATTATTCTACTGATTATACCTATAGTGGGGAAATGCAACAAAGACCTTACTTTGAATCTGATTTTCCAGCACCAAATAGCACCTATGGAAAAACTAAGCTTGAAGGAGATCAAGCTATTGAGCGGAGTGGCGCCTCACATTTAATTTTTAGAACTGGATGGGTATATAGTTCAACTGGGAAAAATTTTTTGCGCACAATTATGAAACTAGCAAAAGAAAAGAACGAATTGCGTATAGTAAATGATCAAACTGGAACTCCAACTTGGTGTAGAAGCATCGCTATTGCAACAGGAGAAATAATCAAAAGCCTGATCGATAAGAAAGAAGATTCCCTTTCTAAAACTGCGTCAAGTATTTCCGGAATATATCATATGACTTGCCAAGGAGAAACAAGTTGGCATGGATTCGCCCAAGCGATTTTAGAACTCAGCTGCCCTGAAAGCATACCGAAACTCTTAGCTATCTCGACAGAAGAATACCCTACTCCTGCAACTCGCCCTACTTACTCAGTTTTATCAAATACTAAACTTCAAAAAACCTTTGGGGTCGAATTGCCACACTGGGAAGATGCAATAAAACAATGTCTGAAAAATATTTCATGATTTACTTATCACTTAATTCCTTCTAGTTTAAAGTAATATTAATTAAACACTAAATCTAATCAAACTATGAAAATCCCGTTACTAGATATTCCGGCGTCCTACGATAAAGTATTGGTAGACGTTGAAAAGAACATTAATCAAATCATCCAATCAGGCCAATTTATTCTTGGTCCTATTGTTGAAGAATTGGAAAAAAAAATTTCATCCTATTGCAAAACAAATTATGCCGTCGGAGTTTCATCAGGTACAGATGCCCTACTTATTTCATTAATGGCAGCAGGAATTAAAGAAGGTGACGAAGTTATTACCAGTCCATTCACCTTTTTTGCAACTGCCGGATCTATTGCACGACTAGGCGCACGCCCTGTATTCGTCGATATTGAAAAAAACTCCTTTAATATCAATCCAAATTTAATAGAAAAAAGTATCACCGATAAAACACGTGCCATTATTCCAGTACACCTTTATGGGCAAAGCGTAAACATGGACCCAGTCCTTACATTGGCCAAAAAACATGATCTGGTCGTAATAGAAGACGCTGCTCAAGCGATAGGTTCAGAGTATAAGGGCCGAAGGGCGGGCTCAATGGGCGATTATGGTTGTTTCTCATTCTTTCCTACTAAAAACCTAGGTGGCTTCGGTGACGGAGGTATGGTAACCATGTCCTCTGAGAATATTTATAATAAAGTTAAAACTCTCCGAGTCCATGGGTCAAACCTCAAATACTATCATGAATTTATTGGCGGAAACTTTAGAATTGATGCACTTCAGGCTGGGGTTGTCCTAGCTAAGCTTAAATATCTAGATCAATGGACCGAGAAGCGCAGGGAAAACGCACAAGCCTATAACTCTTTTTTTAAAGAACGTGGGTTAACCAATCAACTAACTGTTCCTTCAGAAGATTTTGCGAAACATGTATACAATCAGTATGTGATACGCATCAAAAAGAAGAGAACCGAACTTCGTAGCTTTCTTAATGAAAATAATATATCAACTGAAATTTACTACCCCCTACCTCTTCATCTTCAGAATTGCTTTGCTTATCTTGGACATAAGCAAGGAGCATTTCCTGAATCAGAAAAAGCCGCTAACGAGACAATTGCTCTACCAATCTTCCCTGAATTAACGCAAAATCAAATAAGCTATATTGTTGATAAAATTGATGACTTCTTAAACAAATAAGATGAAAATTCTAGTTACAGGATCTGCTGGTTTTATTGGCTACCATACTTCAAAACGTCTGCTTGACTCAGGCCATGAAGTTATTGGTCTTGACAATTTAAATGATTACTATGATGTTTCTCTAAAAAATGATCGGAGAAAGCTACTTCAAAGCTATGATTTATTCTCATTTCACAAAATTAATTTAGAGGATCAAGAAGCTGTTGAACTTTTATTTAAAAATGCTGCCCCTCAACGTGTTATTCATTTGGCCGCACAGGCTGGTGTTCGCTATTCCATTGAGCACCCAAAAGCTTATGTGCAAAGCAATATTGTTGGAACATTTAATATCCTAGAGTGTTGCCGACATAATCGAGTGGAACACCTTGTATACGCTTCTTCCAGTTCAGTCTATGGGCTAAATACTAAATATCCCTTTTCGGTTCATGACAATGCAAGCCATCCTGCATCCTTCTACGGGGCAACGAAAATTGCCAATGAACTTATGGCCCATTCTTACTCTCATCTTTACGGACTTCCAACAACAGGACTTAGATTTTTCACAGTTTACGGACCATGGAGCCGGCCAGATATGGCCTTATTCCTATTCACAAAATCTATTCTAACTTCAAAGCAAATTGATTTATACAACCAAGGAAATATGGTAAGAGACTTTACATATATTGAAGATATTGTTGAAGGAGTAAATCGAATCGTAAATAAAATTCCAAAACCGGACCCAAACTGGTCGAAAAAATATCCTGATCCAGCGTCGTCTACAGGACCCTACCGAATATACAATATTGGCTCTAACCAACCTATTCAACTAATGGATTACGTTCAAGAAATTGAGAAAAATCTAGGGATGAAAGCAAAGATAAATTTAATGCCCATGCAAAGCGGAGATGTTAAAAAATCACATGCAGATATCGACGATTTGATCAAAGATTTTGAGTATTCTCCTAAATGGAATATTAAAGATGGAATTAAAAACTTCATCCAATGGTACCTCGATTACTATAATGTAAAGCTAAGAAAATAATCTAGCGCTCACCTTTATATCAAATATTTTATAGAGACTGGATGAATCGTCTAAGGTCGAATAATTAAAATCACAGAAAATGTCTACAAATATATTTGATTTTTTAGTTATCGGTGGTGGAGTTATTGGAATCAGTATTGCTCGTGAATTAAAATCTCGGAATCAAGATTGTAGCGTTTGTATTCTAGAAAAAGAAAACCAATTTGGCCTACATGCCAGCGGCCGCAATAGTGGGGTTCTTCATGCCGGGTTTTATTATACTGCTAATAGTTTAAAGGCTCGCTTTACAAAGGAAGGAAATCAGCGATTAACGGAATACTGTGAAGCCAAAAATTTAGCACTAAAAAAATGTGGGAAACTTGTCGTTGTACAAAATGAATCTGAACTAGTATGGCTAGATGAGTTGATGCTTCGAGCCAAAAATAACGGCGTGCCACTTGAATTAATTACGGATGAAGAAAGCCTGACTATTGAACCACGAGCTAAAACCTATCAGAAAGCTCTTTTTTCCCCAACTACTGCATCAATCAATCCAACAGAGTTGGTGAAATCTCTGTTATTGGATGCTATTCAGGAAGGGGTACAACTAAAGACAAATACTCAATACATACATCGATCTTGCAAGAACTCTATTAAAACCTCTAATGGAACCTTCGAAGCTAAATATATTATTAACGCGGCTGGGTTGTACGCTGATAAAATTGGACGAGATTTTAATTTCTCTAAAGACTACCGAATTCTACCCTTCAAGGGACTTTATTTATACTCAAATGAACCTCAAGGAGCTTTAAAAACCCATATATATCCTGTCCCCGACCTAACCAATCCTTTTCTTGGAGTTCACTTTACAATAACTAGCGATGGCAGGACCAAAATCGGGCCAACAGCCATCCCTGCTTTCTGGAGAGAGCAATATAAAGGATGGAATAATTTTAATATACCTGAATTAACTGAAATTATTCTAAGACAGGCTGGATTGTTCCTATCTTCAAACTTTGACTTTAAAGCGCTAGCTTTTAGGGAATTAAAAAAATATTCAAAACCTTTATTGGTTTCACTAGCTACTAAACTGGCAAAAGGAGTTAATATTAAACACTACCGCCAATGGGGACAGGCTGGGATTAGAGCACAACTGTTAAACATACGGAAAAAAGAACTAGAAATGGACTTTGTACTAGAAGGAGATAAACAATCAATGCACATCCTAAATGCGGTATCCCCAGGCCTTACATGCGCACTACCGTTTGCTGATTATGTATGCGATCAAATCGAAGGTAAGATTAAAGAGGGTTAGTTATTTCGTATTTGACCTTATCGGTTCAATTCAGAAATAATTTCAGGCTGATTAGACAACATCTCTTCTATCTCTTTGACCGACAGTTGAGGCGTGTTTTTAGAAGTACAATCTTCTATCTTACCGAATTGGCTTTCCCCTTCGCTTAAATATTTACTGTAGCTCAAGTCTCTATCATCCATACTCAACCGAAGGTAGCCACCAAAATCCTCAGACCGTAGAAGCTCTTCCTTAGAGACTAAAGTTTCATGCATTTTCTCTCCATGCCGCATACCAATGACTTTAATTTCAGAGTTTGACTGAAAAATATTCTTTAAGGCTTGAGCAAGGTCCCCCATTGAACAAGAAGAAGCGTTCCGAACAAAAATATCACCTTGTTTTCCATTTTCTAATGCAAATCCAACCAAATTGATCGCCTCTTTTAGAGGCAAAAGAAATCTTGTCATGCGAGGCTCAGTCACAGTAAGTGGTTTCTTTTCTCTAATTAATTTCATAAAAAGTGGAATAACTGAACCGCGAGAAAACAAAACATTTCCATAACGCACTAAGGTTAAAACTGTCTTACGCTTGGTGAGTTTTCTTGAGGTTGATTGAACTACTTTTTCCATAAGAGCTTTTGTTATACCAAGGGCATTGACTGGATAAACTGCCTTATCTGTACTAAGACTAACAACCTTAGAAACTCCATGGCTAATTGCCGATTCAATAACATTCTGGCTTCCAATAACATTTGTCTGCATAGCTTGGGTGGGAAAAACTCACATGCAGGCACTTGCTTTAAGGCGGCAGCATGAAACACATAGTCCACATCAGGCATCGCATCATCGACACTTTTACGATCTCTTATATCTCCAATATAAAACTTAACTTTGGAGTTTTGAAGACGTAGCCGCATGTCATCTTGTTTCAACTCATCTCTGCTAAATACTCTAATTTCTTTAAAATTTTTATCTAAAAGGTAATCAATAAAGTATCCGCCAAAGGACCCCGTCCCACCTGTCACCAATATTGTTTTTCCTTCAAAGAGACTAATCTGTGATTTCGCGTCAACACCCATTAGACTAAGTACTCCAAAAAAATACGCTCGTTAAAAAAAACCGTTCCGGATCAATGCGACTAAAGAAAAAAACTTGCGGTAATTGTAACGAATTTTCATTAAAAAGACATTCATAATTCTTTTTTGCACAATTGCCTACAACTCCATGAGCATAATTCACAAAGCTAAATCTACCCTTTTATCCTCCATATAGACTAAAAAATATGGTTTTCCCTAAAATAAAGCACCGAATATGTTAGAGAAAAAAATCCTGGACATTTTATTCTCTGATACAATCATTATTTTTAACAACTAATTCAAAAAGGTAAGGCTTTGGTAAAGAGATTAAAGTATCAATATTTTTTTATACACTCTAAAAAAATAATAAATGTTAAGCTGAATCAGTACTTGTGATTTTCCATAATCGTTTAATAAAATTTGATCCCCAACCAAAGTGTTCTGAAGGATATCAAGTTATAAGCAAAAATACCTTTTTGGCTTATCAAATAAAAGCCTGATGGCGTTTCCCAAAGATACAAGAAAAATTGCAATTATTGCTGGAGCAGGCCCCGCTGGCTTAACGGCCGCCTATGAACTAAAAAAACGCACTGATATTCAACCAATTATATTTGAGAAAACAGATGCTCTTGGAGGAATATCCCAAACAGCCATATATAAGGGAAATCGTCTAGACCTAGGGGGTCACAGGTTCTATACAAAAAGCCAGAGAGTACGCGATTGGTGGTTTTCTCTACTACCTGTTCAAACTCAGACAAAACTGAATTCTACCACCGAGAAGTGGTCAGCAATCAATGATGCTGACAGAGAAATAGAACAATTATTGCCAACCAATATAAATGATAGTGAAGATTCAAGTACCCCGGCGCAAGAGCAGAAACGTTTCAAAAGAATTCTCCAACCGGCACCCCATCCTGATTTAGTCGATGAGGTTATGCTATCGAGAAACCGTCTTTCTCGAATTTTCCATAAAGGAAATTTTTTTGATTACCCACTATCAATTTCTCCATCGGTTATAGGCCGTCTTGGCCTTAAAAATTCTATTTGGATTTTTATGAGTTACCTTTATGCTCATACATTTCCAAAAAGTAATGAGACTTATCTGGACTCCTTTTTTATCAATCGATTTGGGGAACGTCTTTATGAAACATTTTTTCGTGACTATACCGAGAAAGTCTGGGGTGTCCCTTGCAGTGAAATTCGCGCAGACTGGGGAGCACAAAGAATAAAAAGTTTATCTCTTACAAAAGCTCTCTTTCAGGCATTGAAAGATTTATTCCCACGTGAGTTAAAAAAAGAAAACACCTCAAGAGAAACCTCGTTAATTAGTCATTTTTATTACCCAAAACATGGCCCTGGACAAATATGGGAAGTCGCTGCTGATCGCATAACTGCGGCAGGAGGAATCATTCACAAGAAACATAACGTTTCTAAGTTATATTTAGAGAATAATCGAGTTTCATCTGTTTCAGTAACCAGCGATGATGGATTAGAAAAACAATCTAGTTGCGATTATTTTTTTTCCTCGATGCCCTTAAAAGAATTAGTGCGCATTATTTACCCGGCACCTCCAAAAAATGTTCAGGAAATTGCTAATAACTTAGTTTACAGAGACTTTATGACAGTTGGTCTGCTATTAAAAAAACTTCATGTCAAAACAAACGATACCTCGTCAGTTAATTTTTTTGACTATTTTAGAAAAAAATCTCCTCCATTAACCACCTTACCTGATAACTGGATTTATATTCAGGACGGCATTGTCCAAGTAGGTCGTATTCAAATCTTCAATAACTGGAGTCCCTATATGGTCGCCGACCCAGAAAATACTATATGGCTAGGATTGGAATACTTTGTAAATATTGGAGATGATTTGTGGAATATGGACGATAAGGATATGATTGAATTTGCTCTTTCAGAGTTGGTTAAAATTGGCTTTGTTGATAGTGGAGATTTTCTTGATGGATGCGTGTTGCGAGTACCTAAGGCTTATCCAGCATATTTTGGTTCTTATTCTCAATTATCAACTATTTACGACTATTTCAACACTATACAAAACTTATTTTTGGTTGGACGAAATGGCCTTCACCGCTATAACAATCAAGATCATAGCATGATGACAGCTATGCTAGCGGTAGACTTAATTAAGTCAAATCAAAGTGATAAAAAAATAATTTTTGAATGTAATATAGATTCAGATTATCAAGAGGAAAACCCTCGCAGCATTTCTGCTCCAAGGATTTAATGCCTAGATCAACGGGGAGCTTTAATTGAAAAGTCCATTTAGAGCCCGTTTAGTTTAGATTACCTCCTTCAGTCGAAATGTTTTTATACCGATTAAGGAATATGCCTTCTATCCGTTATAAGTAAGTTGAGATTTTTAAGGGACAGTCGTTTCAGAGAAAAAAGCATAACCTGTTAAGGAAAAATAAATAAAAATGTCTTTTTAAATGATAGCTCCCGAAAATGAGCCCGATAGTTTAATCAATTTTTGCCTAAGCATGACATTTAATTATTAATTGAGTACGCTGAACTTTTGATTAAATATACCCAAAAAATAAAATCATGTATTATAAAGTGAAGCTAGGCTGAGCATTATAAAGTTTATAATCATTAACTTAGGACAAACAGTAAAACATGAAAATATCTGTAATATCTCCAAACCTTAGTGGTTGTGTATCTATACTAGACACGGGAGTAACTTATTTAGCTACATATATTAATGAAAGAACATCACATGATGCAAGCATATGGGATTACACGTTTAATAGGCATCGTTGGCAAAGCTATTTATTAGAAAAATATAAAAAAGATAAACCCGACGTCATCGGGATTACCCATACAACACTTTATACGTCCTATGTGGTCGAAACGATAAAAGAAATTCGGAATAATATTTCCAAAGATATACCAATAGTGCTTGGAGGATATCATCCTACTTTAAGGCCTCGAGAATCTATTAATTTACCGGGAGTCGATGCAGTGATTTGTGGGGAGGGAGAATATATTTTATCTAACTATTTAGATGCACTCGAATCTAAAAGCGAGTTATATAATATCCCTGGTTTGCTTTTTAAATTGAATAACGGTAGCTATTTTGAGAATAGTCGAGCTGGTTGGATAGAGGATATTAGTAGCCTCCCATTTCCCGACTATGAACTTTGGGAAGATATTGACAAGTATCTTTATTTTATTCAGCAGCTATGGTTAATCGGCAGTAGAGGATGTCCCTACCCATGTACTAATTGCGAAGAAGTATATATCAAGGATGCATCACCCGGAAATAGATTTAGGTATAGAGACCCTCAAAACTATGTAGATGAAATTAAATTCCAGTTCGAGCGGTTTGGCGATCGAGGACTCCGCATGGGTCATCCGTTTGATCCGGTTTTCCCGATTAACGCACAATGGACTCGTGAATTCTGTAGCAAATATATTGATGCGGGTATGCATACAAAGCTTCCTCTATCTATTTTTGCTAGAGGGGATACTTTTTATTTACACGAAGGACCTGGATCAGCAAGGTTTCAAACGTTTGATCATGATAGAGTTAAATGTTTAGCAGAAGCAGGTGTTAGAGAAGTTAGAATTGGCGTGGAAACTGGCACGGATAGAATGCGCAATGAAATACATAAAAAAATGTGCACAACCAAACAATTAGAAGAAACTTTTCATTATATGCAAAAGCATGACATGAATACTATTGCATACAACATGCTTGGCGGGCCTACAGAAACTCGAAGCGAGATGTTTGAGACGCTTAAATTGAATTGGAAACTAAAGCCAAACAAGCCTATCTTTTTCATATATCAAATGCTAGCTCATGATACTCAGTTATCTCAAGTGGGGAATTATGATTTAAGCCCCGATGCGATCTCAAAGGACATTTTTAATTCTGAAGATAGTGAGAGAAGCGTCGAAGATCAATCAACTATACAGTTTGGTGAGCCAATGCAATCTAAAACATTCTCGAAAAACTTCGTGGTGTATTTTCAATTGTTTTGCTATTCAATCTTTATCGGACGCAGAATTTCAAAAATGATATTCAAGCAAAGATTTGAATTTTTCAAAAACCTATATATTTATATGCGGCGAGGATATAAGGAAAAAGCTAACATGAAAATAGTGTTCGCTTATTTTCTCGGCAGTTGTGAGGACAACCTATTTGAATGACTTTTGTCTAGTAAGATTTGTTTTAAAATTTATACTTAAATAAAGTATGTTTGAAATCAGACACAAAATGGATGACTTGAATTAAATGTGCTCACCGGTGGCCCACACTTTGATAGGATTGTCGATATACACGACCGTAACCCCAAAAAAAGATTTATTTAAAAATTGGAAAAAAGTTTACTTTATCTGCTTTTTGACTATCCTGCCTGACTTTGACTTTTTGATAATGATGATCACTCATGATCCAAGTGATCACAGGACGTATACCCATAGTTTATTATTTTCTATTATTGCTGGTTACGCGTTTTTCAAAATAGCTGCAGTCAGATATCCATCATTTCGTATCACCTTTCTGCTTTCTTTTACTCTTATATTTTCTCATGTAGTTATAGATGGCTTTGTCGGTGATGGGTTTTATCCGAGCAAAGTAGCTTTATTTTACCCATTACCTTATCTTATTAATTCCCCAATCTCCATTTTTGATCCGATAGATTGGGCTAAATCTTCAGATTGGTTTTATAGTTTTGCAACTTTCAAAGCTATCATCAAGGAGTTTGTAATTACGATGGGACTATTTGCTACTGTTTATTTCTTGAAAATATCTAGGCCCACTTTCGAATCTCAGGTGCAAAATGATCAACACTAAAACGGCTTTAACTTTCTTAAAAGGAGTAGTCACTAAAAAATCTCCTATGTATGTCCAATTTGCTCTGGCTAAAGGGTGCAATATAAAGTGTTTGATGTGTAGTGTAGTTGAAAATAGATCGCATGAAAAAGAATTGACTCTTTCTAATATAGATGTTCTCGCCCATAATTTAGATAAGATGGGTGTTAGTATGCTTATCTTGACGGGAGGAGAACCCTTTCTCAGAAAAGACCTTTCTGAAGTAGTCAGGATTTTCAAAAAGCACCATATTGAATCTCGTCTTCAAACCAACGGTTTACTTGTCACTGAAGAAAATTTACAAGCGGTTATAGATGCAGGGGTCTCTGAAGTGACAATTTCCCTGGATACTCTCAATATAGAAAAACAGGACGTTATTAATCAAAAAGAAGGCTCTTACTTCGATATTCTTCGTGCGCTGGCTCTGTTTTCAAAAATGTTTCCTATAAAAGGGAACATGACAGGAGTCAATACGGTAGTTTCAAAATCAAATATTCACGAAATTCCGGCGCTTATAGATTTTGTTACCCAGATTGGCTTTTACGTATCGCTTATACCTGCTCACTTGACAGATGAAGAAACAAAGCATCCGGATGAGGATACTAGTTATTTACTACGGAAGGGTAGTGAAATCATGGAAATAACCGATACAGAGCACAACGCTATTGATCAAGCATATGAAAAAATTATTCAGATGAAACGCGATGGGTATCATGTACATAACTCCAATCGGTTTTTACGAGAGTCCCCTGACTTTTTAAAATTTAAAAAAGTTCACTGGAAATGCAGCAGTCCAGACTTATATTTCTCAATTAGTCCTGAAGGAAGATTTTTACCTTGCGTTGACTTAGAAATACCTATGGATATTCACATGACACATCCAGATTTTCTTAAAAATTATAAAGAGGGAAACTTTATAGGCGCTATTAAGGAAAAAGTTGCTGCCTGCCCAGGTTGTATGTACGCATGCTATCCCGAAATTCACTATTTTTGCCGAGATACTAGTGTTTTTATTGAAAGGCTTTTTCAAGGAGCAAAAATATCAAGGTTGACTCGAAAGGTTATGAACTTTGATGAAATGGTGGATCTGGCAGAAAAAATACGAGAGCAATATCAGTTGAAGCAAAAAAACACCCTCGTTGGCAAATAATTATTTTTCTCGGGCAGTTGGCGTGTTTAAGTCCTTAAGAGTCATTTATGTAATGTTTTTCCCGATAAAGTTTTTATAATTCAAATATAACTTATAGCAATTTAATCTATTAGAGGTTTAATTTGAACTCAGTATGTGTAGATAAAAATTCAAGGAAGTTCACGCTATTTGGTTTAAAGCCAGACTGTTCTGAAGAAAGACTTTGGAGGCCTGTACGCGTAAAAAAAATTGCTCTTATTTGGCCTAAGGGTTATGACCCTACCTACTCAATCCCTCTTCCATATGGTTATTTGAAGAGCAATATTGATGAGTCAAGATATGAAGTTCGAATATTTGACAATACTATTTTAAATAGACTGGCTGCTGATGAACTATTCAAGCAGGATCTACAAGAATTTAATCCTGATCTAGTGGGGGTGTCTACTTGGTCACCAATGTCAATAGAAGCTCTTGATTGCTTAAAAGTAGCTAAGGAGCTTAATCCTGAAGTGATTACCTGTATTGGAGGCGCTCATGCAACTAGTTATCACGAAAAAATAGTTGGCGCCAAGGGTGTTGACTTCCTTTTCAGAGGCGAGGCAGATCTTTCATTCTCAGTTTTTCTAGAGCAACTTGAAAAGCAAGATCCCGATTTTTTTAATGTGAAGGGGTTAATCTTCAGAGGGAAAGAATCTGTCATTGCAAACGACTTAGATAGAGAAGAAGATCTTGATAAGATTAAAATACCCGACTACGATTCTATTCAACTGGATTATTACGTAAGGAATGGTTACCGGTGGAATTGTCCCCCTAAGATTAATGCACCCGTTTGGATTACACGAGGCTGTCCATATCGGTGCGGTTACTGTGCAGCGCCTGAATTAAATGGCAAACCTATTCGTACTCACAGTATTCCTTACATGATTGAATGGATAAAATATCTCTATTTTCAAAGAGGGGTGAGGTGGGTAAATATTCTAGATGACAACTTCACTTATCATAAAAAATATGCAAAAGAGTTTTGCCGCGCTGTGATTGATCTACGTTTGAAAGGACTTCGGTTTGGCACACCTAACGGAATAAGAATGGAAAGAGGCGATAAAGAGTTATGGACGCTAATGAAACAAGCTGGTTGGCAAACACTTATGGTTGCTCCGGAAACAGGCTCGGAGAAAACAATTAAACGCATGGATAAAGACCTTGATTTAAAAATTGTCCCGAGAATTGTAAAAGAAATTCAGGAAGTTGGCTTAAAGGTTCAGGGATTTTTAATATTGGGCTATCCCGGAGAATCTAAAGAGGATCTTTTGGCTACACGGGAATTAATACTTAAATGTGCATTTAACTTTGTTTTTCTTGCCAGCTTTCAACCGCTACCTGGCACCCCTATATACAAAGAACTTGTGTCCAATAAAGAATTACCTGAAGGATTATTACCTCACAGCTATTCAGATGGAACCCGAGCCTACATGCCAGATGCTCTAAAGAAATTTAATTTCCCAAAATTTATTTTACAGACCCATCTATTAATGATGATTAATGACCCGAAAAACTTACCTTATCATTTAAGTTTAATGTTTAAGCTTTTTGCCCCTCGACAAATATTTAAAAAAGTAATATTAATTTTTTTCTACAGCTTATTTCCTAAAAGACAAGCCGGCGAGACACTTATTTTTTCTCCAGCAAACCAACAAAATCAGGTAGCACAATCTCAAGACATTGAGGAAAACTCCTCATTTATTTATCCGCCTATGCACCAACAAGCTCAATCATTACAGGCAGAAAAGACGAAGGAGGAAGCATGAAACCATTTACTCCAACTAAAAGAGATAAAATTCTTCTCGTTTATCCTTTGCAGGGAGGGTCTGGCTCATTTATACGGCATATACCTCTTGGGCTTTTATATACCTCTTCAAAATTAGTTAAGCACGGTGTCTCGGTAGAAATCTTCGACTGTAGGCTTAACCCTAGAGAATGGCGTAAAGACCTAATGGACAAGATCAACAAAGAAACATTAATTGTCGGTATTTCGGTAATGACTGGAACTCCTGTTGTACAAGCATCTGAAATCAGCAAAATGATTAAAGAAAATGATCCTCAAACACGTGTAGTCTGGGGTGGACCACACGCTACCTTCAACCCTACGAGTATCCTAGAAAATGAAAAATACTGTGATTATGTAGTTAATGGTTATGGGAATGAGGTGTTTTACGACTTATTCCAAGCGATTAAAGCTGGGAAAGAGCCTTTCAATTTACCAGGAATTGCACTTAGAAATGGTCCAGATATAGTTGCTAGCCCGAGACTAGAAGAGTTTGAGCACATAAAATATAAAGATATCCCCTATAATCTTATACCAGATTATGATGTTTACGGCCATGTGGGTCATAGCAATCGAACTTTTTCAATGTATTCTTCATTAGGATGTCCCTATTTATGTACTTTTTGTAGCTCACCTGCAGAATATAAAGAAATACCAGGAAAAAAGTGGCTTCCTCTTGATACTCAAGAAATTGTTGATCATGTGCAATATGTGGTTGAAGAATACAAGGCTAATTTTGTTTATTTCATCGATGATGACTCTTTTGTTAGTTTAAAGCACGTTGAACAAATTATTGATGAAATAACTCGGCGAGGACTGAAGATAAAGTTAGGGTTTAGAGGGGCGCGAATAAACGAAATAAAAAAAATGTCAGACTCGTTTCTTGATAAATTGATTGCTGCTGGAACTAGCATTATCCATGTGGGTGCGGAAAGTGGTAGCGATCGCATACTAAAGTTAATTAAAAAAGACTGCACAGTCGAAGATATTCTTGAATGTAACCGAAAACTAGCTCGCCACCCAAAAATGAAAACGTTGTACAATTTCATGATGGGCGCTCCAACCGAGACTGTAGAAGAGTTGAGAGCTACTAGAGATTTAATGCTTGCAATAGTTAAGGATCATCCAAACTCAATTATTGGGACACCAAATAGATTTAGACCTCTAAAAAATACCCAGCTATATGATTTGGCTATAGAAAATGGTTATATTCCTCCCTCGACTGCACAGGACTGGTTAGAATATGAGATTGAAAGTGCCAGTGGAACTGATTCGTTACCTTGGATAAACAATGAAATGAAAAAGTTAATGGATTTAATGCTAATTGGTTCTTATTTTATTGATGGGAAGGCAACTAAAGTTGCAACAGGAAATACGCCCTTAGAGAAAATTATTAGGCTTATTGACAAGCTCTATGGTCCAATTGGTCGTTGGCGATTAAGAAATGGAAATACAAGGTTTCTCGTTGAGGTTCCGCTTTATAAATTGGCCAATAGTGCATCAAAATCATTCACCCCAAGTTTTGGCCCTAAAAAACATTTAGTCTAAATCACAATGCCTCTTAAAAAAATAAAAAAAAAAGAAGCTCGTATTGGAATAATTGGCCTAGGTTATGTGGGTTTACCGTTGGCAATCGAATTCTGCAAGGCGGGCTTTTCGGTCACCGGACTAGATACGGATCAGGAAAAAATCAACCTCTTATCTCAGGGAAAAAGCTATATAAAACATATTCCTGATGAAAACATAAAATACCTCAATCAAGGAGGCCGTTTTGAAGGAAATACTAATCACTCGTCAATAAGTTATCTAGACTGCATTTTAATCTGCGTCCCAACACCTCTAAGCAAAAATCGGGAACCAGATATGAGCTATATTATCTCCACAGCTCAAAAAATGGCTCCCCATATAGTAAAAAATCAATTAATCATTCTTGAATCCACCACCTATCCAGGAACAACTCAAGAAGTACTACTACCGGAACTAGAGCAAGGGAGTGGCCTTAAGGCAAATAAGGATTTTTATTTAGCCTATTCGCCAGAACGAGAAGATCCAAATAATAAGGAGTATTCTATAGCGACAACCCCAAAAGTTATCGGCTCCGATGATGCAAAGGGTCTAGAGTTAGCCGATAATCTATATTCAGCTATCACCCAAAAAACTGTTTTAGTTTCTAGTACAAAAGTAGCTGAAGCTACAAAGCTCACAGAAAATGTATTTAGGGCAGTAAATATAGCCTTGGTAAATGAATTGAAAGTCATATATGAAAAAATGGGAATCGACGTTTGGGAAGTGATCGAAGCCTGTAGTACCAAACCATTTGGATTTATGCCTTTTTATCCAGGGCCTGGGTTAGGTGGACATTGCATCCCAATCGATCCTTTCTATCTAACTTGGAAAGCAAGAGAGCATGGTGTTACAACTCGTTTCATAGAACTTGCAGGAGAAATAAATACATCTATGCCAGACTATGTCATTCAAAAAATAGTTTTTGCACTAAACCAAGAGGGTAAGAGCCTTAAAAACAGTAGTATTCTTTTACTTGGTTTAGCTTATAAAAAAAATATTGATGACACCCGAGAATCAGTAACTTTTAAAATCATGGAATTGCTTGAAGAAAAAGGCGCGATTACCGATTATAATGACCCTCATATCCCTAAGGTTAAACCCACTAGAAAGTACAAACAGTTTGTAGGAAAAAAAAGCGTGCCACTCCAAAAAACCAACCAATATGACTGCATAGTAGTTTTAACCGACCATACGTCCTACGATTTTGAACTCATTGTCAATCAATCAAAAATTATTGTAGACACTCGTAATGCTTGCGGATCCATAAAATCCAATAAAATAATCAAATCATAACGCATGAAAAAATAACTATAGTGATCTTTAATTGATAAGTTTTAGGCTTTCAAAGAAACAAAGATTGATAAATTTTTTACTCCTAAGCAAAAAAGCCAACCTAAAGAAAAAATCAACTATTGAGTAGACCTAACTCTATTAATCTTCTTCGGTAGTTTTTTCCTACAGTCTCAATATTATGATGAGTTTTGACATAAGAATGCCCTGCCTTGGCAACTTGAGTTCTATAGGTATCATCTTCAACTAATCTATGCATATAACTAGAAGCTTGGTCAATATTAGGGTCAGCCCAAGTCTGCCCTTTAAAGAATGGGTATTCTCCCTTTTTCACCTCTATTAACTTGTAGTCAACAATACAAGAGTTATCTGACCTAGTAAAATCTGTATTACCTGAATAATTTGTGGCGATCACTGGCTTCCCAAGTAACATGCTTTGAGCAATACTAAGTCCGATTCCTTCAGAACGATGAAGCGACACAAAAACGTCACATATATTCATAAGGCCGATGACTTCATCAGACGAAAATACAGCGTTAATAATCTTTATCCTTGGATCACTTTTAACCGCTGTATTCAAATACTTAAATTCTTCGATGTACTTCTCCCCATCCATAGACTTAAGAACCAGTCCCACGCCTTCATTAATATTAGGAAACGCATTTTGAAAAGCCTGAATGCAACCTAATGGATTTTTTCTATAAAAACTTGACTTAAAATCAAATACAAATAGAAACAGAAATCTATTTTCCGGAAGGTTATAATAACTACGGTTAAATTCTTTTGGTTCTTCTAAATCAAATGCTGGAGGCATATAAATTGCTGACCTTGATGAACTGTCAGACACAGCAGATTCAATAAAATGGGAAGGACACCAAATTTCATGAAAGTAGTTCAAGGAATTCATCCAGGCAATAGGATGCTTACTAAGTTCCCATGTCCAGTAACCAATATTAAAATGTCCAGATACAAAAGATTCACCATACCTAATAATTGATGCTTCTATCTGATCAGGTTTTAGATGAAAAATATTTACCAAATAAAAATTGCTCGATTGAACCAAAGAAACTAATTCTTGATTATTCTGATCTAGCCGAGTTTCAAAATTAAAATTATGGACCCCAAAATCGACATTCGCTCTTGAAAGTGACCTTGCTGTTTGGCGAATAAACTCTCCCTCACCAATATCAGCAAGTGGATAGCCAATAAGGTTAATCCCTTTCTTAAAGCCTTTATCGAAAAATGTGTCTGGCTCTATAGAATAAAACAGTTTAAAAACTACTCGAAGAATAGCTGTTTTAAAGTAAGCACGGACACTTGGGCTTACCCAAAAGAAAAATGGTTTTAACTTCCCATAGTGCTTAATCACCGTCTGGAAATAATATCTTCCTTTTTTCTTTATGTTTTTTTTTACGTTTTGAATCATCTATCAACTCAGCTTTTTTAAGTTCTATTCGACCTTATCATCTTGACCAAAAAAGCCTCAGAAAAAAATTTTCCCCAAAATATTATGGCCCTAAGTGAAGTTCTCAGTTGACCAAAAATTTTACAGCCAAATAAACTCAAACAACAACAAAGGAATTTGCAACCTTAATCGTTTGTCTTAAAAATATGTTACATTGGTTAAGTTGGATAACTAGAATACCGTTATGTAGATTGAAAAGTTTTTTGTTTTCAAGAAGCCAATCCCTTGAGCTAAATATTTGAATTTGAACCTCATTAAAATTGTATTCTAAATAATACTATTTATCACTTTTAGTGATCTACCGTAATGAATGACAAAAAGCAGCGAATCACATTTGTTGTTCCAGCTCGCAACGAAGAACGCAACATACGCTGTTTCTATGAAGAGACTAATAAAATAGTTTTAGGTTTGGATAATTATATTTGGGAGTTCATTTTCATTGATGATGGTAGTAATGATTCAACTTGGCAAACTATCAAAGAAATATCTAATTTAGATCCAACCGTAAAAGGTGTCCGCCTATCGCGAAATTTTGGAAAGGAAATGGCCCTTACAGCCGGAATTCTCGAGCAAACAAAGTTCCCTGATGCTGTAATATTTATGGATGCTGATTTGCAACACCCCCCGGCGGCAATTCCAAAGTTGATTCAACAGTGGGAGTTAGGGTTTCAAATTGTAACTGCACAACGTAAATCTATTCGTTATTCCTTATGGCGCGAAATGGGATCAAATTTTTTTTTCTTCATGCTTAACCGCTTTTCAAAACTAAATATCCAATACAAAGCAACAGATTTTCGTCTACTAGACCATAAGGTATTAGAAGTTCTACAAACTTTTCCCGAGAGAAATCGATTCTTTCGGGGCATTATCGATTGGATGGGATTCGAAAAATCTTCTATTACTTTTGATTCCCCCGACCGAATTACCGGAAAATCAACCTTTACCTTTAATAATCTATTCAGTTTGGCCGTCAATTCTTTTACTTCTTTTTCCTTGATGCCTTTAAGAATTACGGGATATCTAGGATTAGCGGTCACTACGGTTTCCAGTCTACTGTTCTTATATATGATAATTACCCATTTAATACTTGGGTTAACCATTTTCACAAAATTGGCTTATTTCGTAGTTTTCAACACACTATTATTTGGTATTGTGCTTGCTGCCTTGGGATTAATCGCTTTATACATAGGGAATATTCACACTGAAGTATCGGGCCGGCCTCTATACATTGTTCAAGAACGAGTGGGTTTTGTAAAACAAAAACCTCTGTAATTTTTTTATTTCATAACTACGTTTAATAAAATATCATGACGCTAGCTAAGTCCTTTAGCGCCCAGTGGCTTGCCTCAGCTTACGGAGCCGCTGTTTCCATACTTCTAACTTTTCTATTTGCAAGGCTACTGGGCCCGAAAATTTTTGGAAATTATAACTACCTTCTAACCCTGGCATCTTTGTATGCTATTTTACAAGACGGCGGTTTTCGTACGCTTATTTTTAGAGAGTTAACATCGCCTACCTTTCAAGAAATAAAGAATAGTTTAGTTTCGCTTTCACTCGGTCATAACATTCTAGTTACAAGCACCGGTATTCTAATACTTATTTTTCTCCCTTTAAAAGATAGCTTTCTTCTAATTTTGGCTATTTTTTCCTTTGGACTAGCAACAACAACCACATCCTTTTCATCACAACTTAAAGGAGAAGGAATGTTTGCAGCTGAAGCTCAATGGCGCATTATGACAAGAACCCTCGGTGCACTAGGTGTTCTAACTTTTATTTTTATTTTCACACCCTCCATTCAAACTATCTTAGGAGGGACAATTCTTGGATATAGCATCGCACTATCCTTACGTCCAGCAAATTGCAAATTGAAAATTTTATTCAAAAAGCTAAACCCCCTTATCTATAAATCTTTAGGGTCTCTTTTAATAATCGATATCGCTACTTTAATTTATTTTAAAATTGACATTGTTATGCTTCGCCATCTTGGAAGTGGGTTAGAAGAAGTTGGCTTCTATTCGTCTGGATCTCGTTTGCTAGAAGGTCTTATATTTATGCACCTCCCATTTGCAACAGTTTTATTTCGAGAAATGAGAACACGAATACATCGTCCGAACGAATTCACATCTTATATTTTAAAATTATTTTTTTTTAGTATCGCTTCTCCCATTGTGATTATTCCTATAGGTTGGTTTTTTAGTAAAGAGATTATACTTCTATGCTATGGGCCAGACTTTATGGGTGCTTCTCCCCTACTAAAACTTCTTTTAATTTCATTTTTTTTCATGATTCCCAACCTCGTATTAACTCAGGTCACATTAGCAAGCGACAGAGAGTATTTTTATGCCAAAATTACTTGCTTGGCAGCTTTTACCAATATAGGTTTAAATCTCTATCTCATACCAACCATGGGAGCCAAAGGAGCTGCTATTGGGACGATATTAACCGAGGGTCTAGTAATGTTTTTAATAGGAGGAGGAATCATGCTATCGCATAGAAAAGCGGGCTTAAAATAATGAAGTCCTCTGATACAATTATTCTACACGATGCTTTTGCATTTAAGGGCGGTGGGGAGCGTTTGGTCCTTACCCTTTGTCGGGAACTGGAAGCAGACCTAGCTTTTGGGTATATAAAGAAAAATTCCTTCGACTTAAACGAATTAACAGGGCGCCTTATTGATCTAAAGTCAAAATCAAGCTTACCCCTTTGGCGAACGCTTAAAAGGCTTCAAGCTTTTTACAAAGGAACAAAATTTTTGAGTGACTATAAAAATGTCATATATTCGGGGCAAAATTCTATATTAGCAGCAGCAAATCATCCAAAAGGGAAAAACATATACTACTGCTTCACTCCACCAAGATCAATTTATGACCTAAAAAACACTCATCTTGCATCTCAACCAATTTCAAGCAAACTGGTTCATGTTTTGTATAATTCTCTTTTCCAACTTCTTTATGAAAACGCTATTCACAAAATGGATATAATTGTCGCGGATTCTAAAAACGTTCAAAATCGAATCCAGAAATTTTTGGGTCTCAAATCTACTGTAATTTATCCTCCTTGTGATATTGAAAATTTTCGCTGGGTTAGTCAAGGTAACTATTATCTCTCTACAGCTAGACTCACAAAATATAAACGAGTCGATCTCATCATCAAAGCATTTTCTAAGTTCCCGGAAAAACAGCTTATCGTATCCTCTTCAGGACCAGAAGAAAGTTATCTAAAGCAGCTTGCAGAAGGGTTTAAAAATATCCAATTCACAGGAGACGTAAACGAAAAAAAACTACAACAACTAATTGGCAATGCAATCGCCACTATTTACATACCTAAAGATGAAGACTTTGGAATATCTCCAGTAGAGTCAATGGCTGCAGGAAAACCGGTAATTGGAGCCGGTGAAGGAGGGCTTTTAGAAACAGTTATTCATCGTGAAACTGGTTGGCTCACACCTCCTGACCCTTCCCCAAAAGACCTGATTCAAGCAATAAAAAAAATAAACCCAAAACAAGTCCTCTCTATGAGGAGTGCTTGTGAAAAACGGGCTAAAATTTTCTGTACAAAAAATTTTATAAATAATATGCGTCAAGTTATCAGCTAAATATGCTTAGTTAAAATATATTCTAAAAGAGTGCGATTTTAGTATAGTTAGTCCTTTCAGGAAGCAGTATTTTCAGTCTTCCAACTATAGTTAACTTTTTTATTTTCCCAGTTTAAAAAAAATAGTGACCTCTAAATGATTGAAGAAAAGATTTCTCCATTTAACCCCGTCTCCAATAAAGAATACCTCTTTCTATTCGCCATTCTCATTTACATTGGTTTTCATGGTTATGTTAATAATTTGTATAACCCTACAGAAGGGTCAATTGGCTATACAGATTTTGTAGCGCGTTCCTACCCCTTAGATAACTGGCTCCAGGGAAAGGTGTTTTTTCAAGACTTCTTTTACTTCTACGGCCCGTTATTTGCTTTTGTGCAACTTCCTTTCTACTATCTATTAGGGGCTAATCATTTCGCACTATTAGCCAATACGGAAATTATCATGCCTCTCCTATCAATATTTTTAGCTCACTTATACATTCGAATTTTTGTTAAGGTACCTTTTCTCAGAATATCATTTATACTTGTTTGCCTCTTTCACGAAACCATAGGCCTGTATCAAGGGTCTCGGCATATCACCGCTGAACTTACCCTAGCGTTATTCTTTTTTTGTCTAACTCGTCCAGATAAAAAATTTTGGTTGTTTTTTACTGGGATAATGCAAGGAGTTTCAATATTAATGGATCCTTCTTATGGCATCGCACTATTCATTACAGTCTGCGCGACTTTCACTCTTTTTTTCATTACCAGCACTAAAAACCATACAAAAGTATCAACTGAATTTTTTTTATTTGGTCTTTTACTTTCCCTAGCGCCGTTTGTTTTCCACATGATCTATCACGGAGTACTTATTAGTTATTTAAAAGAATACTACTTTTATGCGACTTCTTACGTTGGCACTGGTCCACCCGGAAGAAATGCAATGTTCCCGACTTTCCCAACAGTTTCTTTAGCTAATTTATCAGGATCACTTAATCATCTCTTATTATCCGAAGCTTTTAGGCAATATCTGTCTTTTCTTTTTTTTGTAGCCGCCGGATTAGTTTTTCTAGTCAATTTTTGTCGGGGGAAAAACCCTACCAGCTTTAAATATTTCCTTCTTGCTTGTTACGGCCTTTTGATCTTTCCTCGTAGTTTTCTTTTACCTGCTTATGGCTACATGGCCTATGGGTTTGTTCCAGCCATCACAATAGGTTTCTTGTTTTTAGAAAAAATTTGGCTATGCTCAGTTCCTCACTATACACACTATAACTGTGAAACAGGCTACAACCCAAAGAACTTATTTGGCTTTACCGTATACACAACCATCGTATTATTAATCTTCACATGGTTCACTCTCACCCTGCATCGCAAAGATTTATTCGTCTTTAACCCCACCCAACCGTCCGAAATACAGAGCACTGATATGATTTACTATGAAAAAGTGGGTTTTGAAATTTCAAAGGAAGCTTATGATCAATACACAAAGATAAATAACTATATAGAAAAAAATGTTGGGCCTGAAGAATACATTCTCACATTTCCCTGGGGCTTTTATTCACATTTTACAGGAAGAACTGATGCCCTAGCAGCTTATGATGCAGCCTATGGGGTAGCTACAAAACGGCAGGCCGAATATGCCGTAAAACAACTTAAAGAAAGAAGACCCCAATATGTCGTACTCAATACGCTTAATGGGAGTGGAGCTGTCTCAATCGGGAAGGGAAATGTTAATCAAATATCTTGGCAAACAGATAACACACCTGTCTTTGCTAATATGGGGCATCCAGTAATAATTTATATATTAGAAAACTACCATATACACAAAAAATTTAAATATGCAACGATCTTAAAGAAAAACAAAAATAAGAAATTATTTGATCGAACTTTCCTTGCCACTGAGGTAAACGAGGATACTATAGAAAAATTATTTATAAAGCGGGGCCTAAATCATGGACACGAACAAATACAATCAATACCAAAAAATGGTTTATTTAACATAAGTAATCGGACGTTTCGAATTGAATACCTTCTTAAAGAACCTCAATATGCGACACATGTTGAGTTAAAATTCTTACTTCATAAAAATAAATATAAGAAAATTTTAACAAAAAGTCGTCTCCGATTTGGGATAATTGATTCGAATACAGAAACAACTTTAGTTGGATGTTGCAATCAAAATCATATATATAGGGAACTCGCTTTAGGCGGGCCAAATATAAATGACATGACTGACATAAATAAAATAAAAACTAAAATTGAAAGCCTGGGTGTACCAAACAAAAAATCTTTAAAAAAAATTTCGAGTATTTGGATTGAACTAAAAAGCCCTCAACCATACTTAATGCCTGATGGGCTGAGTATAATTTCATTAAAACTACTCTACGATAAACGAATTAAATAAAACCAAAAGTCCAAAAAATATTTTCTTTTCTTTAAATTCAAGATAATTCTTCTCTGTAATAAAAGTAGTTGTTTGAAAAATTTTAAGATTTAAACCTCGAACCACCACACTATTAATAATCGAGTAGAAATTTAAAGTATATTTTTGTGTGCATGAAAATCATCCAAACTTTTAATCTACTAAAATGATTGCTGAAATGAAAAACGAACCGGTAGTTTTCTCTATTATTATTCCGTTTAAAGCTTGGTCCTTGGACTTAGAAGAAAACCTCTGCCATATAAGAGAACAAACATTTAGAAGGTATGAAATAATTCTTCTTCCTGATGCGGAAATTACCTTTCCTGATATTTATCGCGATCTACCTATTTCTATTTATCCTACTGGAGAAGTCAATCCAGCCTTAAAAAGGGATCTTGGATCTAAACAATCTATAGGGAAGTTCCTTGCCTTCATTGATGATGATGCCTATCCACAATCAGATTGGTTGGAAATTGCATGGACCACTTTAGAAAACCGCAATGATATTTCAGTTATTGGTGGACCCGCTATCACTCCAAAGGATGATCCGTTTTTTGGTCGAGTACTTGGAGCCGTCTTTTTAAGTAATTTTTCAGGAGGGTTTAAAGAACGTTATATACCCTGTCCTCCAGAACGAATGGTAGATGATTGGCCCACTGTAAACTTAATAGTACGAAAAGAGGTGTTTGATAATGTTGGAGGATTTGATACTGCCTTCTGGCCAGGTGAAGATACTAAGTTCTGTCTGGACCTAGTGCTAAATGGATTTAATATTTTTTATATTCCAGAATTAATTGTATTCCATCACCGCAGATCACAATTCCGAAAGCACATGCGACAAATAGGAAATTATGGCTACCATCGAGCAATTTTTGCTAAACAGTTTCCCCAAACGTCACGAAGATTCATTTATTTCATACCTGCTCTATTTGTAATTTTCTTCATTGGAGGAGGAGTTCTAACTTTATTATTTCCTGAAACAAAAATGATTTATGAGGCAGGTCTTTTAATATATGGATTAAGTTTACTAATCGCCTTAAAGGACATCATTAAAAAAGAAAACTGGCTTGTAGCAGTTTTAAGCCTTCCCTATATTTTTTTCTCTCATCTGTGGTATGGAATAAGGTTCATTGGCGGGCTTGGAAACCGAGAATACAAAATCTCTTTAGGGCGTTAATTAGAAGGGTAAAAAATGACCCTTCATAAAAAAACCAAGATTAGTAGTAATTTAAGTTTTTCGTAGCATACGAAAAAAAACACCTATAAAACCAGTTGCTTCTTTCCTTATTGAAACAAAACTATCGAGTTTAATTTTCAAACTATAGCCATACCACAAATAATAAAAAACACCATAAACTCGGGTAAGTGGCAATTCACACAAAACTTCACAATACTTCCTTAAAAATGGGAAATTTACAATTATCCCAAATAATTTATGTAAATTTTCAACCCGCCTCGCTTCTTCTTTAGAAGAAAACTTTAAAGATGTTGAGACCCTCGTCGTTTGTAAAATAGGAACTTCCTTTGTTTCTAGGTACCCGTGCTCTAACGCATATCTATAAACTTCCGTGCCTGGGAAAGGATATAGTATTGAAGACCATGCATAAGTAGGACCAAGCGCAATATTAAAATCCAAGGTTTTAAGATCAGTTTTAAAAGACTGCTCCACTGGTAAACCCATCATATTTTGAGTAACAAACTTCACCTTATGCTTTCTAAGGACGTCTGCTGCACGGTAAATTCTCGTATTAGGGGTATGCCTTTTTAAAACTCTACCTGCTATTTCTTCATCACCACATTCTACTCCCATCCAAATTGAATTTAGACCACCCTCTTTCATATCACTAATTACTTCATCTTTAACCAGATCGGGCCTTATATTGATATCAAATGGAAGGCCAACTTTTACCTTAAGAAGTTCACAAAACTTTGCAATCCAACCTTTTGGTTTGATCAAGAAAGTATCATCATCAACCCAAACTGTGTTTAAGGGATAATGCTCCTTTACTTGTAGAACTTCCTCAATTAAATTTTCAGGAGATCTATGTCGCATAATATCCCCTTGGTCTTTGGTCATCTTATTGTATTCTGCATTAAAGCAATAGGTACAAAGGTAAGGACAACCCCGCGACCCAAAAAACATTTTCCTGCCATTTTCTCTAAGGCCTGGATCAGCCTTGTACATTATTTCACGATCCGGAAATAGGAGATCGTCAAGATTTTCCACAAGTGGCCCTATAGGATTTTTAAAAACTTTTCCTTCATAGTTAACAACAAAATTAGAAGTCTTCCAAAACTCTTCACCCCGTTCAACTCGATCACAAAAATCAGGAAAAGCAAGATCGCCTTCACCCACACAAAGGGCATCCACTCCATCCCTCTGAATCATTTCATCAGTAGCAAACGTAGGGTGCGGCCCACCAAATACTGATAAAAAACTATATTTGCTAGATTTAAGCACACTGTTGATTGCTAAAACAGTTTCGAGTTCTGAGGTCATGACACTGTACCCGACAATATCGGGTTGAAACCTCTCCACTTCCTCAATCAGACCTTCAGGGCCATATCCATCAGCAAGAATCATGTGTACTTCATGATTTTTTGCCTTCAAGTTGGAACTCAAATACATCAGTCCCATTCGTTCATGCATTGTTGATTCTGGTTGGATAAAGAGAACTCTCATTTTAAAATTTTATCAATTGTAAATTAAAAAATTTATACGCTTAGCTAAGCCCAAACAAATTGCCAATCATACAAAACACGGGTTATTTAAATAACTCCAAAAAGGTTGTGATAGACTTTTCCTGAAAGAAATTAACTCGAAGGATTTGTACTATATTATTTTTTATAAAAACTTCACTCAGAACTCATTTTTTCTAAATTAACTCCGACAAAATGGTTATATATTATAATCGTCTGATTCAGGTAACAACCTAAGTTTAAAACTTAAGGTCGCCCTTATGCAACCACTAACAATTAATTAATCACATGTTTTACAAGGTTCTAAACATTAGAAGTCTCTCTCCCTCGACATACATTCTAAGGCTGGAGAGAAAGAAAATTAATTTCAAACCCGGTCAATGCTTTAATATTGGCTTAAAGGCAAGCGGAATCAATCGTGAATATTCTATTTATTCAGGAATCAATGAACCTTACTTAGAGTTTCTCATAAAGGAAGTGCAAAGAGGTAGCGTTTCTTCTGCCTTGCGAAAAGCTAATCCAGGAGAAGAGGTAGACCTTCATGGCCCCTATGGTTCATTTGTAGTTAGTCCTGATGAAGCAAAACACAACCTTTTTACATTTATTGCCACAGGAACGGGAATTGCCCCCTTTCACTCTTTTATTCGAACTTATCCTAACATTGACTATAGAATTATAAATGGCATAAGAACTGCTAAAGAGCAATACGATTATGGTCATTACAACTCAAGTAGACTGACTACATGTATCTCTAGAGACGATTATTGGAATGGATTCAAAGGCCGTGTGACAGATTATCTAAAGACAATTAATATCGATTCTACTCATATTTATTTTCTTTGTGGAAATCAAAATATGATTCAAGAAAGTTATGAATTGCTTAGGGTAAAAGGTGTTTCAGGAAATCAGATATTTACAGAAGCGTTTTTTTAATAACTTATGTACAATTGCCAATTATCCGATGATTAGTTCTATGCTCACATTATGAAAATTGCCATTTCCTACCCCCCAATAGTAAATCAAGATGGCCAAAAGGCCATGGTTTCACAGAACCGAAATGTTCAGTTCTTCAAAAAACCGACATATTTACTGTCAGTGATCCATGGACAAGCTGCAACTTGGTTAAGGGACTTGGGCTTCGACATTTATTGGGATGACGGTAACTCACAACTTAAAAATTTTGACCAGTGGTACAGGGATTTACTCAAAGAAAGCCCCAATATTATCGTTTTTGAGAGCACGACTCCAGTGATGAAATTTTATTGGCAGCTAATAAATAGGCTAAAGTCAGACCTCTCAGGATGTTTAATTATAATGACTGGCTACCACTCAATGCGAAAACCGGAGGAAACCCTCTTCAATAGCAAGACCGATATCGTTCTAAGAAGTAACCACATCGACTTTGCATTGCGCAAGCTCATCCCTTACATTGACGAACATTCAGACTGGAGAAGCAATTGTCCTATCGAGGGGCTGATGATTCGAAGAGATGAGAATGATTTTTTTGATACCGGAAACTTCAAACAGATCGAACCGCTTGACCTGTCACCAGATATCGACCGCGATCTTGTGCAATGGAGAAATTACGCTTATGAAAATGGAAATTTTATGCAAACACCTGGCATCTATTCCACTAGCGTTATCAGAGACTGTATGTTTGGAAAGTGTACTTTTTGCAGATATAATGGGCCGGACCTTACTTTTTCAATGCGCTCTGTAAAAAAAAGCCTCGATGAATATCAAAAATTAATAGAAGACTATGGGGCAAGAGAGATTTTCGATGACTCTGGGGTATGGTACCGAGGGGAAGAGGCTCGAGACTTCGCAAAGGGTATTATTGATCGCGGATTACACAAAAAAGACTGCTACTTTGGCTTTAATACTCGTTTCGGTTATTTTGATGAAGATACTATGGCTTTACTTAGCAAAGCTAACTTCAGGTTTGTATTAATTGGTTTGGAAGCGGCGGATGAAGAAACTCTCAACCGGCTTAACAAAGGGTACGGCCCTGGTGATGTTGAAAATAACCTGCAACTTTTTACAAAATATGGTTTCTTTCCCCACCTTACAATCATGGTTGGATATTACTGGCAGTCGCGAGAACAATTAAAGAACACTGTTAAAACTATTCAAAATTTAATGTTTAAGGGCCTTGCCCGTACACTCCAGGTAACCCTCTGCACCCCACTTGACTTTACCCCCTATCATCAGGAATGTATCGAAAATAAAGTGCTGTTAACTGAAGATTACGATGATTTTGACATGAGCAAATTAATTGTGAAAACTCCCATCCCACATGACGAATATTATGCCGCCATCCGCAGCATGTATGATATTGCTTTCCATCCAAAGTTTCTTTTCAAGCAAATTATATTCTTAGCTCGACTTAAAAAAAAGGATTGGCAATTTTTATTCATATACGGTTTCCGAGCAATCCGCAGAGTCAGACAACATATTTTTAATTTAACTAAGCACCAAAACTGCGAAACCAAAGTGAATCCTTTATAGATTTATTTTTAAAAAATGAGCCCTCCACTAGCATCCATAATTATCACCACAAAAAACGAAGAAAAAAACATAGGGAACTGCCTACTATCAATCACTGAGCAAACTTATCCCCATTTAGAGATTATTATTGTCGACAATCACTCATCTGACAGGACTAGAGAAATTGCATTAAAGTTCACCGATAAGTTTTTTCTTAAAGGTCCCGAACGTTCAGGGCAGCGCAATTATGGGATGATAGAAGTTGCCAAAGGGAAATACGTAATGTTTCTAGATGCCGACATGATTCTTGGCCCAAAAACAGTCGAAACCTGCATCTCCATGGTTGAATCTGAAAAGTGGGCAGCCCTACATATACCAGAATGTATTTTAGGGAAAAACTATTTTAGTCGTGTAAGAAGATTTGAACGCTCCTTTTATAACGGCACAGTGATTGATGGTGCTCGCTTTTTTAAAAAATCTATTTTCGTAGACGTAGGTGGTTTTGACGAAACTCTAAGTGGTCCAGAAGACTGGGATATTGACAAAAAAATCAAAAAAATTGGACCGATTGGTTTGCTACCTTTATCCCCTTACTATTCTGAGGACACCCCGTGGAAACTATCTAAATTTATTATTAACCATGGGGTCAATCCAAGTGGTAAATGGAATTGTATTTTCCACAACGAAGCAGAATTCAATCTCATTGAATACTTATCAAAAAAAAAGTACTACTCTACAAACCTTGACAGCTACACCAAAAAATGGGGCAAAAATGATCCAGATATCTGCAAACAGATAAGCATCCTATATCGTTTTTTTGGCGTGTTTTTAGAAAACTCTAGATGGAAACGTTTTCTACTAAATCCTTATCTGATACCAGGAGTCTATTTACTAAGATTTCTAGTAGGGTTACAGTTTTTAAGAAGAAACTTTTAATGAAAAAAAATAAAAAAGGTGTTTTAATATTGACACCCTTTTTCAGTCCAAATATCGGAGGAGTGGAAACTCATCTAGATGACCTAGTAGCAGCTCTTGCTGAAAAAGAATACCAAGTATTTGTCCAAACCTACTCTCCAATTACAACTAAGAATACTTTTTGGAAGTCACGCGAAAGTAATGAAAGCTACCTTCATATCAGGCGATACAAGTGGTTTGGAGGAAATATTTTTAATAAGCTTGAAAATTATCCGATTCTAGATTTTCTATATGTGACGCCCTACCTTTTTATCCGATCTTTATTTTTCATGACTATCAATTCCCGTAGTATTAATATTATTCATGCTCAAGGTCTAAACGCAGGAATAATTGGCATTGCCTTAAAATTAATTTTTCGAAAACGTTTATTAATAAGCTTACATTCTGTTTATAGCAATGCAGATAAAAATAAATTAAGTTCCCTTATGACTCGATTAATTTTAAATGGAGCTGATATAGTTCTGGGGATGTCAAAAGCTGTTAATAGTCAGTTCATCCAACTTGGCATTAAAGAAAACCAGATAGAAGAATACCGCTACTGGGTTGATATTGATCGCTTTAAGCCGATGAACCTAAAAAAAGCTAGACATCAAATTGGGATTGATGACTGTTTTACTGTGATTTTTGTTGGAAGGTTGATCCCCATAAAAGGCGTTAAGCTATTAGTAGATATTGCTAGAGACCTAAAACATATCCAGTTCTTATTTATTGGAACTGGTCCTTTAGAGGCTTTCCTGAAAAACGTTTCACAAGAAAACTCAAATATACTGTTTCATGGACAAATTCAAAACCATGAATTACCAGTTTATTATAATAGCGCCGATGTATTCTGTATTCCCTCTCAATATAAAGAAGGACTGGGGCGAGTAGTGATGGAATCTGTATCCTGTGGTGTTCCTGTAGTTGGATCGAATCTTGGAGGAATCTCAGAAGCTGTAAATAATACAGTATCTGTTCTCATGGAGCCTACATACGATAATTTAAAACGAACCCTACTAATGCTATACAAAGACAACGGTCACCTGCAGTCATTAAAATCAAATTGTAGAGAATACGCTGTTATGAATTATTCTAAAAAAAGTCTAGACTTAATTACCAAACATTATGCTTAATCGTTTTTATTTTCTAATTATAATTTCCTTGCTGTGGGTTCAATCTTACGGTTGGACTTCCTTGGCCAGAGCACAGGATTCTCCATCAATGATGGAAACATTAGCCCTTCTTTCAAGCCTGAGCGAATTTTCCATAGATTCAGGTGTTTATTTTGATAAACACAACCCAAAAAAAAATAAAATTTTATTGAGCATATTATCAAAGTATGGCCTAACCGAAGCAATTTTTTGGAACCAGCCAGACCAAATTCGTATTAATTTACTTTCGACAAAAAATTCTATCTCTATTCCCAATATAGAAGTTAGAAAAATTCATGCTGCTAAATATCGTATTAGAATACTTAACGCGAAAGGAGACTTTCCTCTAAACTTCAACGAATCCTTTCATCAAGGCTGGCGCTTATATTTAGTACCTTGGTCTTTAGATAGTGAATTACTTGACTCCTCTGAAACCCAAGAAACACTTTCTTCCTATGAAATTCTCAAAGGAAACGAAGAAACCCAAGCTACCCTAAAAGATGTAAAAAGGTTTATACAAAAGGGATGGATAACAGATGTTGACAGCGACCTACCTTCTTTTACAAATCCTTATAATTTGATTAAAAAAATAGGGCAGCGCTCATCATATTCAAAAAAGTTAAAGACTGATTTCATTTCTAAAAATATTTTCAATACCATACAAAACGAAAATCTACCCACAGGATCATTTTGGGAAACCTGGTTTTCAGGTAGCATTTTCATAAAATGCAAAGATAAACCTTCACAACAAACAATCTGCGAAGAAACGAACGCAAAAAATTGGCAAGTAACAAGTGGGCTTTCTAACACATTCGAATGGCCGGAGCAACTTCACTGGCGGATTAACGCACAAACTAATAGCTGGTGGATTAACACGGATTTCCTTCGTCATGCATCTTTATCAGTAGACAAAAAAAGCTTATTTTATCAGATCAATAAGGACAAAAGCTTTGATTTTGAGTTGGTAATGGAATTTTGGCCTCAACGCTTATTTTATATAGGAGGAATTATTAGTGCTATAGTTTTAGTGAGCAGCCTCGCGCTATTACTCCTTCGTCGCAATCGAAAGCAATCTAAACTTGTAATCCAATGATTTTTTCATCTATCTTTAAGGATGGATTAGAAAAATTTAGATTTAACTTCGAACTAACCACACGATGAAAAAATTGTTTGTCATTGCCAATTGGATGCAGGGAACTGGTTTGAGTGGGGGTGATCGTATTTTTATTGAGCTTGTGAAAAGGTGGCAACTAAAACTTAATATCACTCTGTTTTTGTCTAAAGAAGGCTCTATGATTTGTCAACATCAGGAGTTAGAAAATATCAATCAAAAAATTTGGGCCTCTGATCTTATGACTCGGTGGGGTTATTTTGCAGATATCCTTTATCGAACCACTAACAGTATAACCAAGGCTTTTTCAGTCAAAACCTTGCCTGAAGATATAGTGTTTTCCTCATCCGACTTCTGGCCAGACTCATTTCCAGCACTTATTCTTAAATGGAGAAATCCAAAAATCGTCTGGATTGCAGGATTTTACCTTTTCGCGCCAAAACCATGGAAAAAAAATTCTCCTTATCGAGGAAAAAACTTTGTAACTGGACTATTTTATTGGTTAGGACAACAACCTAACTATCATCTTACAAGGAAATTTGCCGATATTGTATTTGTAACCAGTGAACCCGATGTAGATAAATTCACAACTCATATCAGATCGAAAGATAGAGTTATTGTAGTTCGCGGAGGAGTCGATACAATTTCAGCTAAAAAGTACCTAAACTCTCATGATGTCATTCCTCCAGAAAAAAAAACATATGATGCTTGTTTTGTAGGCCGTTTTCATTATCAAAAAGGGGTTTTAGAACTTATTAAAATTTGGAAAACCGTTTGTCAAAAAATACCCCAAGCTCATTTAGTAATGATTGGAAGTGGCCCACTGGATGAAGAAGTGAAAAATTTAATCAAAAAGCTTGATCTTTTAAAAAATATTAATATAAAAGGATTTTTGGACGGACCAGAAAAATTTGAAATATTCAAACAAAGTCGTGTAGTGGTTCACCCAGCAATTTTTGATAGTGGTGGAATGGCCGCAGCAGAGGCTATGGCTTGGGGTTTGCCAGGGGTTTCATTTGACCTTAAGGCGCTTAAAACTTATTACCCGAAAGGAATGCTTAAAACCAGTTGTTTTGATACAGACGAATTTGCTAAAAATATCCTTAGACTTCTTTTAAGCCCTTCTCAATATAGAGATCTAAGCCTAGAAGCATTGCAATTAACTCATGAAGAATGGGAATGGGACCATCGTGCCAAGGAAATATATGCTCAAATCACTGCCTAAACCTTTTTGTTTTGATAGAGCGGACCACAATTAAATAATAGTTTTCAGCTACAACTCCTTGCAAGTTAACTTGTTTGGAATAATATACTATCAATATAGTATTTTCGCTTTATTATGTTTAGGCTAGATTCAATTTTAGTTAGCAAAGCTATTTTAAAGATTATTATTTTTTTTAAGTTAAAGTAAATAAAAAATATAGCTGACATTCAAATGGTTAAAGTTAACTCTAAAATTCAAAAAAATAATAAAACAGTAGTGTTGGTTTCTCCTCCATCACGAATGATGAATCATTATCGTCCTCCACTAGCGTTAATGTATATTTCAGGATATTTGAAGCAACAAGGAATACAAACTCAAATCGTTGACTCAATAATGGAGAGTCAAACAGTCCGAGGAGAATCATTCTTTTCAAATAAAAAAGGTTTTTTTAAAATTATCGAAGATCAAACTATTCAACAAATATCAAAAATAGATACAGATATCATTGGTATAACTTGCTACACCCCAGAAGTAGACGAAGTTGAGCAACTTGCCCACAGAATCAAATCAATCAAACCGAATGCCAAAATTGTAGCCGGGGGCATCCATCCGACATTATACCCAGATGATTTATTGGGCCCAAATTCTGACATTGACTTTGTAATATTTGGAGAAGGCGAAATTTCATTACACGAATTAGTAGTCGCAATTCGTTTAGGAAAAGACATACATAAGCTTAAAGGTGTCGGGTTCTATGATCGTTCTACTAGCAAAAAAGTAATCACTGAAAGGCAACTACTTGATTATGAGTTAGATTCTATTTCTTGCCCAGATTATGAAGGCATTGATATGAGCTACTACACTAATGCCTCCCCCTACGCTATTCGAGGGGTCTTCACGCGAAGTATGTACCTATCAGCCTCTCGTGGATGTCCTTCATCTTGTACTTTCTGTGTAGCCCCTGAACTCAGGGACTTTAATTTTGCCAGTGGAATTAAAAAGAATGCTGGGGTTCGCTTAAGAACACCCAAACACCTATTTGAGGAAGTCGCATTTTTAAAAGAAAAATATAAAATCGACTCGTTTTATTTTATTGATGATCTATTCACCTTGGATGAAGAGATGGTATCTGGCTTTTGTGAACTAATGATTAAAAATAAAATGAACTTAGTTTGGGGTTGCTCTTCAAAGGTCAATACGGTTGACTATAATTCTCTTAAACACATGAAGGCTGCTGGCTGCATCCAACTTGATTTTGGAGTCGAAAAAGCATCGGACGAACAAATGCATCTTTTAAAAAAAGGTACAAAAGTCCGTGAAGTAAAGGAAACTTTTAAAAACTGTCATGAATTGGGTATTCGTGCCTTTGCTAATATGTTAATCAATACGCCTGGTGAAACGGAGCAAGATCTTAAAGATGCTGTAGGTTTGCTCGAAGAAATCAAACCTAATATTGTATCAATTAATATTTTTACTCCATACCCTGGGACAGAGATTTTTTCTGATACTCAGGGACTCACTCGAGAAGAATATCCCTTGTTGATGGAAAACCCAGCAAAGTTAGCTGCAGAGCGACCTGACAAGTTTCGCTTCGCCAAACATAATATAGATTTAGGAGCTTTTGCTTCACAAGAAATGAAAAGGCACAATAAAGTCTATCCAAATATATCTATATTTTTTAATCCAAAATATATACGTAGCCTTTGGCATTCACAAAGAAAACTAAATTACACCAAACAAACAAATATTTTAGTACAAGAGTTTATAAATCAAAAATTCTAACTCGCTGAATCGAGAAACATGCCTACAAATTGTCGGCTTTGTTCGAGCTCAAATACCAAACTGCTGTTCATTTCAAAAAACATGCATGGTCAGCATCTTTTGAGTAATGAAGAATTTAATGTTCTCGAATGTAAAAACTGCAAGGTTACATTCACTGATGTTGATGCGAATAGCGATTTCTACAATCACTATTACCCAGAAAACTATTATGATAAGTTTCAAGGGAATAAACTAATAGAAGGTCTTCTTGGTTTATTGGAAAAACTTAGTTTTAAAAGAAAACTAGGCCTTATTTTAAGGCATAAACCAGAGGGTAACCGAGTCTTGGAGATTGGCTGTGCTCAAGGTAAATTTTTAAACGACTTGCCTTCCACCTTTAAAAAATTTGGTGTCGAAATTAATGCTAATGGTCGTCGGTATATTCAAGAACATTATCCAGAAATAACGGTTTATCAAGATGGTATCGAGAGTGAAAACTTTAGTGGTTGCTCTGCAAAATACGACATTATTCTAATGTGGCATGTGCTGGAGCACATAAAGGACCCATCTGCATTTCTCCAACAGCTTTCTTCACTTTTAAATAAAAATGGGGTCTTTATTTTCGAGGTCCCTAATAGAAATAGCCTTGGTTTTAGATTAACTCGTGAGAAATGGTTTCATCTTGATACCCCTAGGCATCTTTTTCATTACAACCAAATTAGTATAAAACAACTGTTAAACCACCAAGGACTTAAAATTATTGGATATTCTGGCAATGCCGTCGACTACTGGCATGACTTCGCGACAAGTATTCGCAAATGTTTCAGCACAAAAATCCCGATAATAAATAAGGTATTATATTTTATACTTTTCCCAATTGGGTTTACAATTCGGAGTTTGGTCTCATTAATCTCAGCTCAAACAGCTGAGATTAATACCTATGTGGTTAAACATTCGTCATAAAACAGTTATAGAATTTCTAATTAAAAGTTACGACTATGATAAAAGAAACTATTCTTCTCTATAATCCAAGTCCTGAACCTAAACGAAAGACGACTGACGTCCCATTATCACTACTTTGCGCGTCAAAAGTTCTTGATAAAGAAGGATACAAAATAAAAATTGTGGCTGACAATTTATACGACAACCACATGGATATTATCAGTAAAACTGCTAAAAATAGCCGAGTTTTAGGGATTTCGTCCTTGACAGGTCATCAAATATTGGGAGGACTCGAAGCTTGCCGTGTTGCCAAACAAGCAAATAAAGATATAAAAATTATTTGGGGAGGATACCACCCATCTATTTTCCCAGCCCAGACATTAGAAAACCCCTATGTAGATATTGTTGTAAAAGGAAAAGGTGAAAAGGCATTCTACGAAGTTATTAAAAAGCTTGACGAAGGTGAGAGTTTTAATGATATGCCTGGAATCCATTGGAAGGAAGATGGCCAAATATTTTCCAATCCAGACAGACCCTTAGAGAAAATGGAGGGCTCACCTCAAATACCCTATCATTTAGTTGATGTTGAAAAATGCCTTTATCCAAGCGAGTATGGACAAAGAACAATCAGCTATGTTTCAAGCTATGGATGCCCTTATAAGTGCGGTTTTTGCTGCGAAGTTTCCGTTTATGACCAAAGATGGGTAGGCTTAGATGCAAAATCTGTTGTAGATGATTTTGAACGACTTGAAAAAGAATACAAAGTAGACGCCATAGGCTTTTACGATAGTCTGTTTTTCACTAATATGAAACGCTCTAAAGCAATTTTTCGAGAAATGTTGGATAGAGGAGTTAAGGTTAGGTTAGGAAACCTAGATGGCAGGTCTAAACAATTAGCCGATGCAGACGATGAGTTGTGGGAGCTCATGCGAGAAACACGGACTTACAGCATATTCTGCGGAGCGGAATCTGGCGATGATGAAACACTTGAGGCCATGACCAAGGAAATAGTGGTCGAAGATAATTATCGGTTCGCCGATAAGTGTCATAAATATGGAATAAAAGTTGTCTTCGGCTCGTTGGTAGGCTTGCCTCTCCCAAATCATTCTATCAAGGAACTAACTAAAAAAACTGGTGACCAGATTGAATCAAATATACAAATGTTTGATACAATCTTGTCCAAAGATACTCGCCATAGAGCTCAGATTTTTATTTACTGCCCCTACCCAGGAACTTCAATGTATGAAGATTCCATTCGCCTTGGCTTTAACGAGCCTAAAAATTTAGTAGAATGGGGTAAAATTACCTACTTTGAAAGACCCGTTCCTTGGGTTAATAAAAATCAAGGTCGTATGGTTCCCATGATTTCGAATTACATATTTATGTTTTTGGATGCAGATACGATCGTTTGGGCGAAGGAAAAAATAAAAAATAAAATTTTTCGGGCCATTTTTATTTGTGTTTTCCAATCTGCATCTTTTATCGCTAGATTACGATGGAAATACAAGTTTTTTCAAATCCCAATTGACTATAAATTGTTTACTCTTGCTAAAAGTGTTAATCGATGGATTTAATATTTAACTTTACTATCTAAGTCGGTTTATCTTACATGAATGAAAAAAAACTATTACATTTAAAAGGAGTTTAAAATGAAGGTCCTGTTGGTCTTTCCTTCTACCACAGTTTACGGTGACGACCCATCTGTACCTCCCGTCGTTCAACCTCTTGGGTTAGCATATCTTGCGGCGTATTTAGAAAAGGAAGGGCATACCGTCAAAGTTATTGATGGCCGAGGAGGTAGAGAAGACAAGACTCAAACTCCAACTTATACTAGATTTGGAATACCCGATGAAGAGATTTTCAAGCAAGTTAAAGATTTCAATCCTGCTGTTTTGGGTATAAGCAATATGTTTACAGCTTATTCTGGAGATCCTCACAGGATAGCTAAGGGTATAAAAAAAAGACATCCTAGACTTCCAATAATTTTTGGAGGATCACATCCCTCAGAATTTCCAGAGTTGGTCATGAAAGACGAAAATGTTGATATGGTTGTTAAAGGTGAAGGTGAAATTACATTTACCGAGGTTTTAAAAAAAATACAAGACAAAGAATCTTTTTCTAATGTCCTTGGGCTGACTTACAGAGAGCGGGGAAATATTATCCAAAACTCACCTCGAGAACGAATGGCTGATATCGATTCTCTCCCTCTGCCCGCTCGCCACCTACTTCCAATGGAACATTACATTAACGAAAGTATGCGACATGATTTTATTATGCGTAAGCCCGCTGGTGCCATGGTAACTAGCCGTGGATGCCCTCAAAAATGTGTTTTCTGCACTGTTCGCGCGGTATGGGGTAGAGATTGGACAGGGCGACATCCCTCTAAAGTAGTGGATGAAATTGAATTCTTACAAGAAAAATATAACCTGCGTGAAGTTAGTTTTTTAGATGATGACCTAGGGCGAGACATTCCAAGGCTTGGTGCTATATGTGATGAAATCATTCGCCGTAAAGTGGATATCAGGTGGACTACCCCAAATGGAGTAGCTCACTGGCTACTTAATGAAAGTCTACTTGATAAAATGAAAGCTTCTGGATGTTATCGACTTACCTTTGGAATAGAATCAGGCAACAAGGAAACCCGAAAATTTATTAAGAAAAAAGTTCCTCTTGAACAAGCTACAAGAATGATTTCACATGCAAACAAAATTGGGTTATGGACTATTTGTACTTTTATTCTTGGATTTCCTTATGAAAAAAAGGAACATATGAGGGACTCAATTCGTTACGCAGTTGAAAGTGGAACCGATATGGCTGTATTTTATTTATTGTTACCTCATCCTACATCAGATGTATATTCGGTTTTCAAAGAAGAAGGTCTTCTGGACTTGGATCCAATTATGGATCCTACTACATACAAAGAGGCTGCAGATTTTGCCGAGATCGGGGAGGTACTTTCACAAAGAGGTGCTCAAACCAAGTATTGTTCGCCAGAAGAACTACAGGAAATGCTAAATGAAGCATACAAAACTTTTTTTAAAGCTCGATTAAAGAAATGGGCTATAAATCCTCTCCATTTCTTAAAAAAAGTTAATTCTTACGAAGATCTAAAATACACTCTAAAGGTTGGTAACGCTCTTGCAGCCCCAATCAGAAAATTTGTTACCGCTAAACAGGCACACATAAATATGCTGTGGGACAAATTTAATGAAAAAGATGCATTCTCCAAAGCCCGTATTTATAAGTCCCCCGAAGAAATAGCAGAAAATAAGTCTGCAGCACCTCTTATATAAAGCTAACTTACTTTCTCATTAAAATTGAGATGGCTACGCTGTTTTTTTATGCAAACCACCTTGCTTTAAGAAAAAACAAAATAACAAAAACCAGCCCGAAAGGGTTACCAAAAAACCAATAACAAGAGAAGGTGGGGCATATTCCAGCCACACCAATTGTTTACCCTTCTCCAACTTTAATCCGATGAACCCTAAGTTTGCCTTATTTACAGGGAGTTCTTCCGATCCGGAGTAGGCCTTCCATCCATTCAAAATAGTCGTATTATAAACAAACCAACAATGCTCATCTTGGCAGTCCACTTCGAAAACAGCCTTCGAAGCGATTATTTTTTTTATATCCACACGATTGTCGCCCTCAAAAACCTGAGGAGATTCCTGTTTATCTTTTAAACTAGATGATTCTATGATTATGGAACGCCATATATCTTTAGGAATACTTGACATGTGTTTTTCAAAATTCTTCGTAAGAACCTTTGACCGAGGCCAAAACTTACCAAATGACAGAATCCCTTGATTAGCAAGGTTATCCTCAGTACGAATCATCTTGACCCATTTTGCAACATATGCTCGACCGTAAGATTGAGGATTAGTGAAAACCCGCATTTGGCGAATCTTAGGAAACTTTGAAGATGCATGATAAGATTGCGGAAATTTAAACTCAATAAAGCCTTGAGAGCGAAGATCCTCCAAAACTTTAGCTTTTTCCTCTGCTTCCATCTGGGCACCAAGATATATTCGAGGTAATGTAACATGATCGGCACCTGAAACATCTAAGAGTTTTCTTATAAAAGGGTTTGGCCGAAAAAAGTTAAGGAGCTTACCCTGCAAAAACATTAGATTGAAATGCCCCCTCATATTAGGATGAATTTCTGAATTAATTTGAGCTAGTAGCTCCTCATTATCATAAGCATGAAGATAAAGAGACCTGAGGTAAAAATTAATATCTTTCGAAGGATACGACTCCCCTGCCCCCCATAAAGAAGGCCCGTACAACTCATGATTCTTTCCAAGGGGAAGTACTAATATCTCTCCTTGAATCAAGTTTGATAATACAAAAAAACTATACTCATCCGGTAAATAATATTGATAACTACTATGAGCAAGGTGTTGGATCGGTGCCACTCGGTGAGGAGCTAATGCTATTGTTGCTATTGTAAATGTGTTGCCGTCTTGAAGGTAAAAATTATCTATCGTCGGTGCTGCAACTTCGAAAAAAGCCAGTTTTTGATCTCCAAGACTAAGATATTTAAAGGCCTGCTCATACGTGCCTTGCGAAATTTTTTCTTTTCTCCTTTGGTCATTTAAATATTTTTTAAACTCTTTAACTGGCCCATGACGCTGACGTAAAAGTTTCAATATTGACTGCTCATTTTTTTTATATTCCCTAATAGCTTTTGTACCTAACTTTTTATCCTTTAAATTAGAAGGTGCGACCTCCCAGTAATGTGCATTTAAAAAATTCATCTTGTGATGTCTCTCAGACTCAAATAGTCTTTCGAAATCCTCTACTCGTTTATCCAAATAATTGTAGCTGGCCACATCGTGTCGGTTCCCACGCAGAACAACTACCGCACTACGAAAAGAATAAAAATTTCTACTCTTATCTAAGAGAATGACTGTTCCCTTTGTGAGATAGTCTCTAGCTGAAGGATAAAGCGTGTAGCATGAAAGTGCTCCCAAGATTATGATCAGGCCTAAAACTAACTTTTCTGAATTTATTAAGGGAAAGAAAGGTGAACCCATGGCATAAGACTTATTTTTAATCCTACCAGTGCACCAAAAAAGAAGACTAAACAAAGAAAGAGTAGCCACAAAAAAACCAACATCCATGAGTATTTTATCTGGAATACTTTTAGGAAATAAGGGCGAAAAATAAACTCCTATCAAAAGTAGCAGATAGGCTCCCGTAACTATGAAAAGAGTTTTTATGCTTTTTAGTTTAAGAAGATAATGTAAGCCAAGCATGGCAGCTACCAAGGCAAAAAAGAAAAAATACATACTCACTCGTAGATAATTATGAACTCTGAGAACTCCGGTAAACTCCATAAACTTAGAAAACCACCCCTGATCCCCCATGGGAAAAGTTATCAAACAAAAAATTAGTCCGGCCAGAAAGAACGACTCACTAGATCTTATTTTAGAACCCTCGCTCGACTCCTTCGATAAATATTTTTGATACAAAAAAATAAGAGTGCGACACAATAAAAAGAAAATCATAAATAATGAGAACTGTCCTGTATAAAAACCGATAACTGGCCCACCTAACGGGCTATACAAACCAGGAGCAAAGCTATAAAGATTTGCATCTTCGAATCGAAAGAATATAGAAGCGTAATGCTCAAGTGCCCCGCCCCACCAGAAGCCCATTGTGGATGAATTGTCTATAACCAGATATTCCATTGATGCTATAGCTTCAATAAAAGGCACAAAGTAATAAGCCATTCCTATAAAAACAGCGACTGGGAATGTAACTACCTCCAAAACGAGCCGCTTGATGTTTGACCAGTGAAACCCTTGGTAAAATAGTTTGCCTGTAGCCATCCAACAAATATAAATAACCAGAAAGGAGAGCAACAGCGCAGTACATTCGAGGTTTACAAGCCAGACATGTTGAGATAAACTAGCGACCAGTCCAGCCAAGAATATCCACTCTAGACGACCTTTGGCATAAGCCAGGCTGACACACAACATGGCCCAGGGCAAAAAAGTGAATGGCACAATGTTTATAGGGTACTCATTGCCAAGATATGAAAGAAACGCAGAGTTGGTTAAAATGTAAGCAAACCCACCAAGAACTGAAGGAACAAAAGATAGCCTGAGCCCAAAACGAAGAAACAGGTAACATCCGAAAGACGAGAAAAGATAAAGAAAAAATAAACACCATTTTACCAAGTCGTATTTGGCGTAAACATCTGTTATTGGCGTATCTAGAATCAGGGCGACCAGCGAAAGTAGAGGACTGACCATAAAGTTACCCTGACTGTAACCACCTAGACGATAACTCTGAGAAAAATTACCTAAAAAATCATAGGCCTTAGCATTCTCCCATTGGTGCTCCAAATTAGTGAACATGTCGAGTCTGCCAGGAAGACTCAAAAAACTACGGTCGTAAAAGGGAGAAACCGTTTCGTAAATCCACGAAAACAAGATGAAAAACAGTAATAGAACGAGAATTGGTTCCTTGGTTCTAAGCGAGAAAAGGAACCAATTTTCCTTAATCTTCAAAAGTAAATAGCACCCGACTCCCACCACAAATAAAATAAATTGATAGAATAACCCCAAACCAAAAACTGAAAGCGAGAAGGCAAAAAAGGGTAGCGTACAATGGAAGAAGTTTTTGCTTGTCAATGTTTGATTGTAATCAACCCATGAACCAACTAATGCCAAGCCCAAGGCTAACGTTGCAAATAGCACTAGCGTTTGAACTACGGAGAGAGCAAATCCTGACCAAGGATAGAAATTAAGCAACTCTGGAGAAGCTATTGATAATTGCTGCGTTTTAAACCACACTCCGAACACTATAGAGGTAGCCAAAATAATAAGAAATGCCGCAATCAGATGACGTTGATAAAAATCTTTGGTTGTCATATTTGTTGTTAGGAAAAAGCTCTACAATTTATGCAGCGCTTGATTTTAAAAACCAACTTAACTATTTGGTTCATTCCCATGCAGCCCCCCTATTTTTTTATCGGCGGATATTCTGAAGCACGCATTTATGGCATGAAAAAAATACAAGCCTTTAAGCTTTATGACTATTGGACGCGTGATCTCTCACCTTTGAATAAAGGATGAAGTTCATCTACAAATGGTTTTAACCGTTGCACAATTACGCGCAGGCTCTTTATAGTTTTCTCTTGCCTCTCCAGTTCCATCGGTTTTTCCTCTGCCTTCTTGTATAGCGCTTTCTCTAAAACATCAACTTTTGCACGCCTCTCAAAGTAAGGAACTGCCCGATGTTCAACAATATCGAATGGTAAACGAATAATATCGCTAACTTCTCGTTTCGCTATCGAACTGAATTGGCTCAGACGTGTTTGTATTATTTTATCCAATTTAGGGGTAACAATCGCCGCAACAACCACAAAGACAACAGCTAATATTACTATTTTTGCAAAAAACTCTAACAATTTTTCTGACTCAATTCTTACCCAATGCCTGAAAGAATCTTGCTTAGATGGGTTTACAGGGATTTTGATGTTTAACTCTTCCATCATACCTACACGTTCTTTCTTTTTTTCTACCAATTCTTTATAAGCAGAACTCAAGTCATTACCTTTCACCAGCAAACCAAATTTTTGATGGCGCAAATAAAACTTTTCGTCCTTTAAGGTTAAAATGATATCTTCATTAGCATATTCTTGATTGTCTAAATTATTTTTCATAAGCTCCCCCTTAAAAGTTGAAGTACGATTATTAGATATCTGGCTCGAGAGTAGTGGCTAATCAAAATAGGAGTTGGCGAAAAACTTAAACTCTTAGTCCAAATCCAAACCAAACTCTCAGTAAAGCGCGAATAAAAACAAGTCTGCTCAGGTCTCTTAACCTAGAAAGCATATGTACTTCAGGCTTTTTTTTCACTAGAATTGCAGTTCGATTTCTATATGATTTGATCGATTAAAAACAAGGCAGCAAAGTTTCATAGCAGAGCTGCCGATATTATAAGCAAACGTAGTCTATTAAAAATAATATCAAGAAAAAAAACAACATTAACATGACAATTTTTATACCAAAAAAACTGACTCAAAAGAGTAACTCTAAAATAAAATTACTCTTATACAGATTCCTCAGCAATAAAATAATTTATCCTCTTTCACTATTAAACCTTAACAGGTAGAAAGTTATGCTCCACTGGCGGATATCATCTTACTTAATTGGATTATGTGCAAAAGCATCGATCACAAAACCTTGGGTTTTTAAAGGTTTCTCATATGTGATAGAACTTCCCTTTCTCAAGCTAATATACGAATACATTTACTTAAAAAAAATTCGAAAAACTCTTGCTCTTTATGAGTCTTCACCTGGATTCCAAGTTGCCCTCGAACCTTTAAACGTGTGCAACTTAGAATGCACCATGTGCCCTTATCCCAGTATGGATCGTGAAAAAAGTCAAATGCCCATGGATCTTTACAAAAAAATAGTCGATGAGATTGTAGCATTTGGGCATACCCGACTAAACTTAACTCACTACAATGAGCCTTTTCTAGATAAAAACCTTTTCGAAAGAGTTCGTTATGCAAAACAAAAGGGAATGTTCGTTGGCTTCTTTTCAAATGCTACAGTAATGGATTCTGAAAAAGCTGAAAACACGCTTGATGCTGGAGTCGACTGGGTAAACTTTAGTATTGATGGTGCAACCAAAGAATCTTTTGAAAAAATACGTATTGGGGCAAATTTTGAAGAAACAATCAGCAATATTTCTCATTTAATCAAACTTCGAAGAGAACGTAATAGCACAATACCCTTGATTAATATCCACACTACAATTTTATCGAAGGAAAATCTAGAGTCTTCAAACCAACTTAAAGAATTACTTTGCGGAGCTGACTCGTACACAATGGGTCTTGCCGATTCGCGAGGGGACCAGAAAGACTACAACTTCATGAAAACCTTTACCTCTAACACCAATAAATCCCGTCTTTATCCTTGCTCCATCCCATGGACAACTTTAACAGTTATGAGCAATGGGAAAGTATGCATATGCTGTAGAGATCATGATGGAGAAGTAATTCTCGGTGACTTAAACAAGCAAACAATTACTGAAGTTTTAAATTCAGAAGAAATGCTAAAAGTGAAAAAGCTTCATTTGGAAGGACAAGGAGACAAAATAGATCTTTGTAAAAATTGCGACTCTCTATACCGAGCTAACCTTAGTTGGTGGGCCAATTAGTTAATATACTTTCCCTTAAGTCAAAACTCTCAATACATATACATTCTCTCGTATGAATACTAATTTTAACTTAATCATAAAACGAATAATAAATAATGATTTCTTTTATCCGCTGGTGATGATCCTAGCTCTCTCTCTAGCTCTTTCAAAATATTATTCTGATGGTTCGTTAATTCTTGGAGGTGAAGGAAATACTGTCCTGAACTTCACAGAACATTTAAAGCTAACATCATATCAATGGTTTTCTATCTATGGTCAAGGGATGATTAATTTAGCTCCCTCAGGGACCGGAGTCAATATTCTCCTGTTAGCATTATTTGAAAATCTTACTAAAAGTACAGTTGCCACTAATTTTATACTTATTCTTTCATTATACTACTTACCTTTTTTAGGTATGTTTCTCGCCGCCAGGGAAATCAATCTCAATAACTTTTCAGCTTTCCTAATTGCATTATTTTATCTCATCAATCCCTCAACTCTGCAATACCTCACTAACCTTAACCAATGGAATGCATCAGTAGTGGCTTTAATGCCTTTTCTTTTCTGGATTATCCTAAAGTTTTACAAAGATAATCTTAAACTTTTTTTATTTTATGGCACTACCACAGCAATATTCTCTTGTGCCTACTCAAATCAACCCCTGAATGCTATTGCCAACATATCATCTCTTATTTCACTTTTTATCATCTCTTTTCACCTTAATGGCAAGCTGATTTACTCTGAAATTTTAAAAAAATACATGCTACTTTTACTAGCATTTGTTCTTTTCAATTCCTGGTGGCTATTAAATCTTTTTTACTCAGCCGTAGACGCCATAAAATTTTATCCTGAAGCCCAAGCACAATCCTGGTTATCTCAAGTCTCAAATAACACCGCCACCCCTTTATTTAAATGTCTTACTTTTACAATGTTAACCTACGATTATGGATATGATTTTATTGGCAACTTACATAACTCATTTCCTGGTCATATCATAAAATTGATTCCTATAACTCTAGTCGTTCTGGTTTGTTTTTTTTCTAAAAAAATACGGAAGGTAAAAATCATCATTCCTGTTTTTTTTCTAGTATTAGTCGCTATGTTCTTGACGAAAGGAGTAAGTCCACCATTCGGAGAAATTTATTTGTTTCTTTTTAAAAATATTCCACTTTTCAATATGTTTAAAACACCAACAGAGAAATTTGGGCTACTATATATTTTTCTATTTACTCTTCTTCTGCTTTTCATTTTCCTAAACATTAAAGCCTTAAAAGAAAAAAATATTTTCCAGTTGATTTTTAGTGGTTATTTAATATTTTGTTTTACTCCAATCGCTACTGGAAATATTATCCCTGACCACAACATTGGACATTATGGAAAATCTGTTAGGAAATATGTCGAAAAGTCAGAGGAAACAAGTTTTAAAGCCACAATTAATCGGGAAAAGCTAAACTATAAAATAATGAGTCTCCCTGGAATGGGAAACTACCAAATTCTTATGAAGACTGGCCGTAAAAGTTACTACACAGGCTGGGATCCATTACTATGGACCAACAAGGGTTCTGTGCAGCCTGCTTTTAGTTCTCATATTACCGAATTTTATTGGCTTTTAGACAAAGCTCCGGTTAAAAAGCTATTTGGAATGCTTAACATTGGAAAACTTGTGGTCAATCCTAATTTGATCCCATGGTTTGGAAACGTAGGGTCGGGAAATCCTGATACTATTCGCGATCGATTAGAATTGCTTCCAGAAAAAAGATATGGGAATATTTCTGTCTTTAACAATTATAAAAATTTTCTACCTGTAGTTTATTCTCCCAAAAATATTTTCATTGTTCGGGACACCGTCCAAACCATTGACTAAATCAAATTACCTCCACATTAAGTGGGCTAATTCCTTAGAGGATTTAAATTGCAATTTAAGAGACTAGACTTAGTATCACTTAAAATGGATTCGTTTGACAGAACCTCTTTCACTCGCGATGCTCTTTTGTATAGCAAGAACTCCATGCTCTTTTTTTATGACTTCAAGGGTATTCATCTAGTTCATCAACCCGATCATGTGAAGTGGTTCCCTAAAGTCATCAAATTTCCTTGGCTAAAAAACCGTACAATATTAGACCTGCTACTACCCTTTCTATGGATTATTTTTTTCTCAACATTTCTACTTCTATCCGCAATTATTTGTATCGTATACCGCCCAAAGATTTGCTTAACTGAGAACACTTGGGTTGGTGCTGTTTTTGGAATAGCGCGGAAAATTGGTCTCTGCAAAATATTCATATATTGCTCTGGAGACTGGCTGGCTAACCAAGGCAACAAAGGATATCTTAGCCGACTAGCCAACAACCATTTATTTGTCTATATGGATTATATTGCTTCTGTAACTAGTGATCTCACAAATAGTTATTCAAAACGTTGTAATGAAGCCAGAGAACTTCATTGGGGGAAAAAAGTTTCAAAGAATATACACCATAGATACCCACCCCCCATAGAAATATTCTCTGACGCCGCATCAGCCAAAAGAATACATATTTGTTTTCTGGGTCAGGTATTATTAGATTCTGGTTTAGATTTAATCCTACCCTTATTACCTGAACTACATAGAGAAAATGGTACGAAACTAAAAATCATTGGCCCTGACTCAACAGCTAAACGAATTCAAATCGAAAAAACAATTAAAAATAAAAATTTAGAAAGCCTTACTGAGCTTTATGGTTATCTACCTGAAAATGAAATAAAAAAAGCCATGAGTGATTGCTTCTGCGGAATAAACCTAATCACAACAGCGGAAAGTTACTCTTCTTTCGCAGTCCCCGGTAAATTCATTTATTATCTTCAGATGCAGATTCCGGTACTCACAACTAAAAACAATGGCCTTGTTGAAGTAATTGAAGAAAACAAACTAGGCATTATAATTGAGCCAAACCCAAGATTGATCTTATCATCCATATACAAACTATATAATGATCAAGAAGTATACAAAATTAATATCTCAAAATATGCGAAAAAACACTCCTATCTCTCTATAAAAGACTATTTAAAAATTATCCAAGAATCTAAATAGTTTTTTACCGGGAAGAATAGTGTAACTTGGCTATTTTTTTTAAAAGTACTTTGACAAAATTATTTCAGGTTTTCCTAAATATCTGAATTCACGGCCATAAAACATCCAAGAGAAGCAAAGAAACCTTTCCGGACAAATAAATAACCACCATTTACTAAGGATATTTATTTTCTTGGCGATAAGATTATGAAAGCACCGAACTGGGGAACCTACTAAGCAAAATATGCTATGATGAACCAAGTTGACGATGTTAACCCCAAAAAGCTCTTTGGTTTTTCTTAATATTATTGTATTTACAAGTTTTAGGTAGACATGAAGCTTTTGTTAGGAGAGATTAAATATGTGGAGAAGTGATGCTAACCTTATTCCTAAAAACTTGGATCTGCTTCTAGTTCAACCTAGCCTCGATTTCACCAAAGATCTTAATGCTTTGATGGCCAGAAAAGTTGAACAGGATATAATAATATCTAATTGCCCTCCTCCAGGAATCGGTTATTTACTGGCAATAGCTAAAAAAAACGGTATTAAGGCAAAGTTTATTGATATGGTGACTAGCAAAGTTCACGCCGAGGAACTTTATCATTTTATAAATATATCGAAGCCTACCTTAGTAGGTTTTGGAGCACTTACAATCCAAATCAAACATGCAGGCGTCATAGCGAAAGAAATTAAAAATCGATTTCCTAAGACTTTAGTTTGCGCAGGAGGAATGCACCCCACTGCAATGCCAAAGGAAACTCTGGATGAATTTTCTGCTTTAGACTTTATAATTAGTGGAGAAGGAGAGCTGGCTCTCTTAAAAATATTCGATCATCTAGATAAGAATCTTTCTCTCTCATCTATTCCTGGAGTAGCTACGCGAGAAAACCCCGAACCTGGCGGCGAACAGATAAAAGATCTTGATAGCCTACCCTTTCCTGCATGGGACGAAATGGACCTTAGTTTATTCCATGGAATTTTTCCTCATAGGACCAAATTAGAACTCCCAATGTGGACAAGTAGAGGGTGCCCATTCCCCTGCACATTCTGCGCACGCCCACTGGGTAGAGACAGAGTAAATAGGTCTGTAGCATCGGTGATGAGTGAAATCGAGCGAAATATTGAAGAATTTGGATGTGAATCTATCGCTTTCATAGATGAAACTTTTATTGTTAATAAAAAGTGGAGCTCAGAACTTTTTAAGGCAATGATAAAGAGAGGTTTAAACAAAAAAATTAATTGGTCATGCGAAACCCATGTAAATATTAGTTCACCTGAGCTTTTTGAACTTATGAAAGAGTCTGGCTGCTATTACGTTTTTTTCGGATTAGAAAATGCTGATGACTCAATGTTAAGAGATAGCGGTAAAATGTCAAAAACTGCAACCGTTAAAAATGCAGTAAAGTGGGCTAAAGATGCTGGTATTGTGGTAGCAGGAAGCTTCATTATTGGGCTACCTGGAGAAACTGACGAGACAGTTATGCATTCAATAAAACTAGCTCAAGAGCTTGGACTATATTCAGTAACCTTCCCTATAGCAATCCCCTTTCCTGGCACTCACCTTAGACAACAGGCTCTTAATGGCGAGCATGGTCTGCGCCTATTAACAGATGATTGGAATGACTACGACAAACAATACCCTGGTGTAATGGAGAGTGTTAGCATGCCCATTGGAAGAAGATTAGAACTCCAAAAAATTGCTTATGAATTAAATCCAAAAAATAAAATTGAGGATTATATTAAAAATTTGTCAATGAGACAGCAGACTGAGACCGCAGGTTGCATTTGACTCAAAAATTTCACTTCTTTTAAAATTTAGATCAAACACACTTTTAAAAAAGAAGTACTTTGTGTTTTGTTCTATACTTAATTAATACTTTTCTTCATGTTTATATAGCTGGGTAGTTAATCACACATACTTAAAAGCTTGATTAAGTGATAATCTTTTTTGTTTACAAAGGTATTTTATCGCCCCCCTGTAAATGGGTCTCTCGCCCATGTCAGTTCTCGCCTAATTGAGCGATTATTTGATTAGCGATTTGAAATATCGCATTTTCGAAATACAAACAACTGCGCTTGGCCTTTTTCCCAGGTTTCAAAACAGGAGTAATTTATGGCAAGAAATATTGACCTTTTGATAATCAGCCCTGGCAACAATAGAATTATTTATCAGGGTTTGGCTAAAGAGTATTCTGCTATAGAACCTCCAGTATGGGCCGGCCTGTTAGCTAAGTTTGCTCGTAATCAAGGGTATGGCACCTATTTAATGGACCAAGAAGCTTTAGGCTTAAGTTCCGAAAAAATTGCTCAAAATACTCACGATTTAAATCCAAGACTTGTCGCCATAGTCGTTTATGGACAGCAACCATCTGCATCTACTCAGAACATGACTATGGCTGAAGAAATTTGCTCGAAAATTCATTCTCAGTCTCCACTTATAAAAATCCTATTGGTCGGTGGACACGTTTCGGCATTACCCGAAAAAACACTCAACGAATGTGATGCTGATTTCGTTTGCCAGGGTGAAGGCCCTCATACACTTCAGGCTCTACTTCAATTAGATGATTTAAAAAACTCAAACCAATTAAATAAAGTTCCGGGACTTTGGTATCGGGAAAATGGGGAACCGGTTTTTAGCCAACCCTCACCCGTAATCCCTAAAGAGGAACTTTCTGTATCCTTAAATGGTGTTGCTTGGGACATGCTACCTATGGATGCTTATCGAGCCCACAATTGGCATTGTTTCGACCATATTAATGAAAGAAGCCCTTATGCCTCCATCTACACAAGTCTAGGATGCCCCTTTAAATGCTCTTTTTGTTGCATTAATGCTCCCTTTGGCAAACCCAGCATAAGATACTGGGACCCAAATTTTGTTATAACAGAACTAGATATTCTCGCTAACAAATATGGCGTAAAAAATATTAAGATAGCTGATGAGATGTTTGTCTTACAAGAAGACCATGTCATCCGATTATGTGATCTTATCATTGAAAGAGGATATAACTTTAATTTCTGGGCCTACGCACGAGTCGATACCGTCAAAGATAATTTTTTAAAAAAATTAAAACAAGCCGGCTTTAACTGGCTATCTTTGGGGATTGAATCCAAAAGTAAGCACGTTCGAGACGGAACAGATAAAGGTCATTATGATGAAAAAGATATTGTAGAAACTGTCCGCAAAGTTCAAGATGCCGGCATTTATATAATTGCTAATTATATATTTGGGTTACCTGATGATAATTATGAATCTATGAATGAAACATTGATCCTTTCGAAAGAATTAAATTGTGAATGGGCAAATTTTTATTCCGGAATGGCATATCCTGGATCAAAACTTTACGATATAGCACTGCAAAAGGGATGGGACCTTCCAAAAAAATGGCACGACTTTTCCCAGCACTCATACGAGCAACTTCCCCTTGCCACAGATCACTTGACAGCAGGACAAGTTTTGAGCTTTCGCGATAATGCGTGGCAAGAATATTTTACCAACCCAACATATACTACTATGGTAAAAACAAAATTTGGGGAAGAAGTACTCGATCATATTAATAAGTTGTCCTTACATAAACTCAAGAGAAAATATTCCGCTTAAAAAAAAGTATAAACCACCGATGATACGATTCTTTAAAACTATAAATTATTTAGGATTTCAAGACCCCAATGTTGAGTTAAAGCGTTTGGTGGCCGAACCCGTTAAATAAATAGGTATATACTCTTCAACAAAAAATATTACTGGAGAACTTTTGATGGGTAAGGTAAGTATTGTTGTTGCGACTAGAAATAATGAAGCCATCATTAAAAAGTGTCTAGACCATATTTATGCTCAAAAATTCAAAGATTTTACTTGTTATGTTGTAGATGATGGGTCGACTGACCAAACATTAAAAATTATTAAACAAGAATACCCAAAAACAAAGATCATTGAATGCAAAGAATCACTGGGGCCATCACACAACAGAAATCTAGCCCTTAAAGATTCTAGTGATGAGTTCTTTGCTTTTGTTGATAGTGATGCCTTTATTGATAAGTGCTGGTTAGAAAAAGCAATCACAAAAATGGAGACTGATAAAACCATTGGCCTTATTGGCGGAAAAGTTTATGACTATCATACAAAAAAAATTCAATCTATTGGAGGTCAAACCCATTTTGGAGGGACCGTCTGGCTTGAGGACTGCCCTCTTAATGATGAACGCGCTAAGATCAAAGAAAAGTTTTGCCACTGGCTTCCAAGCTCAACTTTCATGATAAGAGCTCATGTTGCTAAAGATATTGGCGGGTTTGACTCCGACTATGGTTACTTGTACGAGGATATTGATATTTCTTGGCGGGTTTGGTTGGCGGGACATACAGTTCTATATTTTTCCGCTCTTGAATCGGTTCATATGATGTCCGTAACAGCTTCGTCATCATATTCCGACTCAAAAAGACAGTTTATGTCTAAGAGAAATAAAGCGGTAACATTTTTAAAAAATTTGGAGTGGATAACCTTAATAAGGTTTTTCCCTGTTTTTTTTGCAGTTTTGTTGGTTGAACTCATTATATTAAAACCTAAAGGTGCCATCCTCATGGGAAACATTGACCCCTTTTTAAATTTAAAAAAAATTTTACAAAAACGCAAAGAGATAAAAAAATTTAGAAAGATTCGTGACAAAGAAATACTTCCCTTTTTTGTTACAGATCATTGGAAAGTAATCAAACGGTGTATAGGGGATAACTATGCCTTCCTTCCGAGGAGAAACTGATGAATTTAAGTAACCTAGCGGTCCTCAAATCGGTTCTGGGAAATATGATTAAAAGAGATTATTTGGGCTTCACTCTATTTGTCACTACAATATGCAACCTCAGGTGCCAATACTGCTTCAATCTTGAAAACTTGGGCAAAGGAACAGACGATTTGACTTTTGAGGAAATTGAAAAACTTTCCAATTACCTACCCCCAATGAATGGAGTTTTATACTCTGGGGGAGAACCCTTGATTCGGCAGGATATTGTAGAAATATCGAATCTTTTCATACAAAAAAACCACTTCAAAGGCTTCATTATTCCCACTAATGCCGTGGATATGGAAAACACTCTTTTAAAGATAGAAGCTATTTCAAATTTAAACCCTACTCCAGAAATCGTTGCCTGCTGCGGGTTGGATGTGTTTGAGGATACCCATGACAGGCTAAGAGGTAAAGGTACCTACAAAAAAGTGACCGAAACGATCCAAGAGTTGGTCAAATTAAAGCAGTCAAAAAAAAATATTTCCATCCTAATAAATAGCGTTCTTGGGAAAAGCTCAATCCCTCAACTAAATGATTTTATTCGCTTTGCAAGAACTTTGAATCCAGATTTGCATAGCCTAGAGGTTGTAAGGGATGAAAAAATTCAAATCTATGACGGAATTTTTCATGGTAATAATAAAGCCCTAAATACGGAAACTATATTTCAAACAATGAATTCTGATGATTTTGATATTGTAAAACAAGCTCGGCTTTTAATTGACGAACTTTATCGCAAGGAAGACATACTTTACGGGCTTTATAAGCTACGTAGTAATATGATGACTGATTTACAAAGAGATACGCTACTATATAACAAAAAATGGCCTGCCGCATGCATGGCAGGCCGAACTGGATTTGTTGTTCAAAGCAATGGCGATATCTCGGTTTGCGAAAATCTTTCCCCTTTGGGAAATTTAAGAAAGGATGGTTTTGACCCGATAAAAATAATTAAAGACCGAGGTGGTGCTCAGTTCCAGGGCATCCAAAATCATGCCTGTGACTGCGCACATTACGTTTATGTCAAAGACATGTTAGAGCATAATTTTCCAGGAGCGTTGGCGAAGTATCTAACACAAAAATAACCTATTTAATTGATAGGTTTAGTCCTAGTATATGTTTCCTTTATCTGAATGAGAGCCAAAAGTACTGTCAGAAAACTATTAATCAGTATAAGCCTAATATCCATAATTAATTAAATGATCATTAGCAAAACTCCATTTAGAATTTCTTTGTTCGGAGGAGGAACTGACTATCCAAGCTGGTACCGTCAGAATGGCGGTAGCGTATTAGCCGCAGCGATCGACAAATACTGTCACATCAGCTGCCGCCATCTACCACCATTTTTTGATCATAAACACCGCATAGTTTACTCTAAAGTTGAATCTGTAAAAACAATTGAAGAAATTCAACACCCATCAGTTCGCGCAGTTTTATCTACACTTGGAATTAGTGCTGGGCTTGAAATCCACCACGATGGTGATCTCCCTGCTCGCTCTGGTATAGGTTCAAGCTCTTCGTTTACTGTGGGTTTAATAAATGTGGTTAATGCACTCAAAGGACAACAAACCTCTAAAGAGGATCTAGCTAAACAAGCGATCTTTATAGAGCAAGAAGTTTTAAAAGAATCTGTTGGAAGTCAAGATCAGATTCTAGCCGCATTTGGCGGTTTTAACAGAATTGACTTTAATCCCGATGACTCATTTAATATCGCTCCAGTAATTATAAATAAAGACTTGATGAACCAACTACAAGATCACATGTTAATTTTTTTTACTGGATTATCTCGTTTTTCATCTGATATTGCTAAGGATAAAATAAATAACTTTACAAGTCGTTTTAGAGAACTAACTCAGATCAAAGAAATAGTAGATGAAGCAATGTCTATTCTACAAAGCACATCAGTTCCAATTGAAAATTTAGGAAAATTATTACACGAGTCATGGAAACTCAAACGTAGTTTATCTGCCAAGATTTCTACCCCTTATATAGATGAAATCTATGAAGCAGGCATTAGTGCAGGTGCAATTGGTGGTAAAATTCTTGGTGCCGGAGGAGGGGGATTTATTCTTTTTTTTGCCAAGCCCGAAAACCATAAAAATATTCGATTGCGACTCAAAGACTTAGTTCATGTTTCCTTTCGTTTCGATAATATGGGTAGTAAAATTGTGGTCTACGAACCTAACGGGTTTAAATAAAAAAACGATACAAAATCTACTTCCTAAAATCAATCTCTTTTAAGACGATGATGCAAAAATAAGTTTCTAAAAATACCGAAACTTTGAAACCCTTTTGGAATCCTAATGAAAATATCAAAAGTACTCATCACGGGAATCGCTGGATCGGGTGGCAGTTATCTTGCCGAATATATAGCTAGCAACCATCCAGAGGTAGAAATTCATGGCCTTGCATATTCTAGAAGCACACGGATCAATTTGAAGCCACTCGGGACAAAAGTCACCCGACATGAATCCGACTTAATGGACTTTGGGTCTGTATTCTCAGTATTAGAAAAGCTTAAACCAGATGTTATATTTCATCTGGCATCTTTCGCAAATGTTCGTGCTTCGTTTCACACTCCCAATACTTTTTTAAGTAATAACATTCTCGGAACAAGCAATCTATTTGAAGCTGTTAGAGCAACCCACCTTGATCCTATTATTCAACTTTGTAGCACTTCTGAAGTTTATGGCCAAGTTGACCCAAAGGATGTCCCTATTAAAGAAACCGCTCCGCTAAAACCAGCTAGTCCCTATGCTGTTTCCAAAACAACTCAAGATCTTTTGGGTTGGAGCTATTTTACTAGCTATCAAATGCGCATTATCCGTACCCGCATGTTCACTTATTTAAATCCTAGACGCGTGGATCTTTTTGCAAGTTCATTTGCCAAACAAGTAGCATGGATTGAGCGAGGTCTCCAAAAAGAATTGACCCATGGAAACCTTGATTCTATTCGGTCAATCATTGATATGCGAGACGCTATGCGAGCCTATTGGCTTGCTATTCTTCATTGTCGCCCAGGAGAAGTTTATAATATTGGAGGTACCACTTCAGTAAAAGTGGGGGATTTTCTGGATAGGCTAATTGCCTTGAGTAGCGTTACTATTAATACGCGTTGCGATCCAAACTTACTAAGACCAGCTGACGTCACTTTGCAAATCCCATGTATAGATAAGTTTTATAAAGAAACAAAATGGGAACCACAATATAGTTTTGAAGAAAGTGTATCGCACTTACTGGAATATTGGCGGAAAAAAGCTGAGGAAGAAGCCCAAAGCCGATCTCTAGTTTAATTTAAATATTCTAGCCCATACCATTTAGAGCTCTGCATGAAAAATAGAGATATTGAATTATATCAAACTATGTATTTAATACGGACGTCCGAAGAAAAAATTCGGATTCACTACCCAAGTGACAAACTTAAAACCCCCGTCCATTTATGCATAGGTCAGGAAGCTATAGCCACAGGTGCTATTTACCCACTTAGACCAGAGGATCAAGTTTTTGGCACTTACAGAAATCATGGCATATACCTTGCCAAATGTGGAAATACTGATCGTTTCTTTGGAGAACTATTTGGTAAAGAAACAGGGGAGTTTCGAGGCAAAGCTGGTTCTATGCACCTTTGCTCTCCTGAAAGTGGGTTCATGGGTTCCTCTGCAATTGTTGGGACAACCATTCCACTAGCTCTAGGCTGCGCTTTTGTTAATCAGCAAAAAAAAAACGACCGTATTACTGCCGTTTTTTTTGGGGACGGCGCTATTGATGAAGGTGTTTTCTGGGAAAGCCTAAATTTTGCCTGCCTAAAAAAAATCCCACTGCTTTTCATTTGTGAAGACAACCATCTTGCAATCCATTCTAAAAGTTCTGAAAGACAAGGATATAGGTCTATCACAGATATTATTAATCGATTTGACTGTCATGTTATCCAAAGCGAATCAACTGATCCCGAAGTAATTGCCGAATTAACTACTCAGGGAATAACCCATATTTTAAAAAATGATGGTCCAGTTTTTTTTCATTTTAAATATTATCGTTACCTAGAGCACGTTGGAGTTAACGAAGATTTTCAGTTTGGCTATCGTTCACGGGATGAATTTAAACACTGGCAAGCGATTGACCCTGTCGATCTACAAAGAAAAAAATTATTAGACAATGGACATCAAGAAACCTCCATAAGAAAAATAGAAACCGAAATTCTGAAACGGATTGAAACAAGTATTCTCCAAGCAATCCAAGCACCCTTCCCTCCGGACGCTGATTTAAGCAAGGATGTCTTAGCATGATTAAAAATCTAAGCTATCGAGATGCAATAAATCTAGCCATGATCCAAGAAATGGACCGAGACTCAAATATCTTTGTTTATGGATTGGATGTGTCTGACCACAAGCGAATCTTTGGAAGCACCATAGGCTTGGTCGAAAAGTTTGGCTCTGAACGCTGCTTTGGAACGCCTTTAGCAGAGGATGCTATGACTGGCTTTGCACTTGGTTCTGCAATTAATGGAATGCGCCCAATTCACATCCACATACGGGCCGATTTTCTTATGTTAGCTATGAACCAGATTATTAATATGATTTCCAACTTTCGGTACATGACCGGAGGTAAATTGCAAATACCACTTGTAATTCGTGCCATCATTGGACGAGGGTGGGGACAGTCTGCACAACACAGCAAAAGCCTCCATTCTTTTTTTGCTCATGTACCAGGGCTAAAAGTAGTTATGCCAACAACGCCTGCAGATGCTAAAGGGCTGCTCGCATCATCTATCCGCGACGACAATCCTGTTATCTTTCTGGAACATCGATGGCTGTATGATATTGTCGATGAAGTAAACACTGATCCGGAAGCTTTACTTCCATTAGGCGAACCTAATTTATTAAGAAATGGAAATGACATAACGGTCGTAGCAACTTCATGGATGAATGTAGAAGCTATGAAAGCTGCCGAAGTATTAAAAAAATATTACGGAATAAATGTAGAGATCATTGATCCACGCACAATAGCTCCGCTCGACTTTAGTATGATGTACGACTCAGTGAATAAAACGAAGTACTGCATCGTCGCCGATTATGATTGGCTTTACTGTGGCTTTAGCGCCGAAGTAGCTGCAAGAATTTCAGAACACTGCTTTAATAAACTTCAAGCTCCTGTTGCGCGATTAGGATTCAGTCCAACACCATGCCCAACCTCAAGACCTCTTGAAAATAAGTTTTACTCAAATGCTATTGATATTATTCGACTAGTAGAAAAAATATTAAATTTAAAATCTGTAGAGTTGACTAAAGAAGAGTTTTACAACTATGAAAATAAGTTCAAAGGTCCATTTTAATCAAATCTAATAAAATTTTTACCGAACATCTTTGAGAGAAATAATGTTTTATCCGTTAAGTTCAAATACCTGGGGCGAAGAAGAAGTAGCAGTTTTTCAAGAGGTGCTGGGAAAAGGTCGCTTTACTATGGGAGAAAGTGTAAAAAAGTTTGAGTCGGCTTTTGCAGATAAAATAGGCATTAAAAATGCACTCATGGTCAGTTCTGGTTCCATGGCAAACCTGGTAGGCCTTGCAGCATTATTTTATAAAAAAAATAACCCACTAAAGCGCGGAGATGAAGTTATTGTACCTTCTATTTCTTGGGCTACGACCTACTACCCTTTGCAACAATACGGCCTAAAATTAAAGTTTCTCGACGTTGAGATAGATACATTAAATATAGATGTATCTCGACTCGAAGAGGCACTAACTTCAAAAACTCGTATGGTTGTCGCGGTCAGCATTCTTGGCAATCCCTGCGCTCTAAATATTTTACGCAAATTTTGTGATAGGAATGGATTATACCTTTTTGAAGATAATTGCGAATCTATGGGAGCAACTCTTGATGATAAGCCTTGCGGCACTTTTGGAGATATCGCTACATTCAGCACCTTTTTTTCTCACCACATCTCAACTATGGAGGGTGGAATAATTGTTACTAAAGATGAAGAAATCTATCATCTCGCTAAATCATTGAGAGCTCATGGTTGGACTAGAGACATACCCTCAGGCACATCAATTTATGAGAAAGGTGACGATGATTTTTACGAGGCCTACCGCTTTATTCTTCCAGGCTACAACGCACGGCCATTAGAGTTAAGTGGGGCCCTAGGAATAGAGCAACTTAAAAAACTTGACTCTCTGTTAGATATTAGGCGGCAAAATGCCCGCCTTTTCGTTGACTTGTTCGCTGACGATGAGCGCTTTATAATTCAAAAAGAGAACGGTTCAAGCAGTTGGTTTTCCTTCACTATTGTTCTCAATCCTAAAATTTCCATAAAAAGATCAAAAGTGATTCATGCATTGAGAGATGCTAAAATTGAATTTCGTATCATCACTGGAGGTTGCTTTCTTCGCCATGACGTAATTCGTTACTTCGACTATGAAACAGTAGGCAATATTGTCAATGCCAATATTATTCATGACCGTGGTTTTTTTGTTGGCAATCACCCCATGAATCTCGAGCCTCAAATCAAGAAACTTAAAGATGTTCTTGATAGCGCCACTTGTTAAGTTGATAATATTTTCCGATTTCACAATGAAAGGTTAAATTAAAAAAGTGGAAGCAATTATTCTTGCAGGTGGCCTTGGCACTCGATTAAGGTCAGCTGTCCCCAATTTACCAAAACCAATGGCGCCAATTAATGGAAAGCCTTTTTTAGAATATCTTTTCGATTACTGGCTACAGCAGGGAATCAAACGTTTTATTTTATCAGTAGGATATAAAGGGGAAGTGATCCGCGAACAATTTGGGACAAAATATAAAGATGTAGATTTAAATTATGCAATCGAAAAGGAACCGCTTGGGACCGGAGGAGGTCTTCTTCTTTCAATTAAGCAACTTAAATCACAAAAACCATTTTTACTCCTTAATGGAGATACGTTTTTTGCTGTGAACCTTAAAAATCTTTTTAAACACCATAATGATTGTAATTCAGATATAACCTTATCACTAGTTAAGATTCCCAACAATAAAAGGTATAGTGCTATTTTATTAAACAAATATGGATTGATTAATTCGATTGAACGACGCATAGAATCTTCCAAAGAAGATTTATCCAATGGCGGTGTCTATGTAATGAAAAAAAATCTTTTTGAAGAATGCAAATTAACATCAAAAAAAAAATGCTCCCTGGAAAACAACCTTATACCAGACCTATTAAGCCAAAAGAGACGTGTGTCAGGATTTGTCAGTTCTGCTAAGTTTATCGACATAGGAGTTCCAAGTGATTATAACCGTGCAGAAAAAATTCTTACTTAAGGTAATAAGAAACTTTAAAAGAGGAATCATTGATGGGTAATAATATTCTGGTGACAGGAGGAGCGGGATACATAGGTTCAATAATGATTCCGGAGCTTTTGCACGCAGGGCACAAAGTAACAGTCCTTGATAATCTCATGTATGGTCAGAATAGTCTTGCACATGTTTGCCACAATCCAAACTTTAATGTAGTTCGCGGAGATGTCCGACTCAAAGATACGATTGCACCTCTCCTTAAAAAAGCAGAGATTATAATCCCTCTAGCAGCTCTCGTTGGAGCGCCACTTTGTGACTCTGATCCTATAGGAGCTAGATCCGTCAATCACGACTCAACGTTAGCTTTACTAAAAATGATTGGAAATGATCAGTGTGTTTTAATGCCCACTACAAACAGCGCATATGGCACTGGCGACCAAAACAACCATTGTACCGAAGAATCCGAATTACGTCCCATTTCAAGATATGCAAAAGAAAAGGTTGCAGTCGAAAAGGCTCTTATGAGGCGAAAAAACTCTATAAGTTTTCGTCTAGCCACCGTTTTTGGCATGTCACCACGAATGCGAATTGATCTCCTAGTTAACGACTTTATGTACCGTGCCACACATGACGGGTTTATTGTCCTATTCGAGAGCCATTTTAAAAGAAATTTTATCCATATACGCGACGTATCTCGAGTATTTTTACATGCGATTAATAATTATGAAAAAATGCAGGGAGAAATTTATAATGTCGGCCTTCCTGATACCAACCTATCAAAAAAAGAACTTTGCGAATTAATCCAAAAGTATGTACCAAATTTTGTGTTTCATGAAGCCCCTATAGGGAAGGATCCTGATCAACGAAACTATATTGTTGCAAATAAAAAAATAAAGGCCTCAAACTTCTCCCCTATTCATTCCCTAAATTCTGGAATACAAGAACTAGCTAAAGGGTACACTATGATCAAAAACTCCAACTACAGGAACATATAATCAGGCTAAACGCTAAAGCTGGGGTAAATGCTAAATATCTACTCCTGAGCTTTTACCTAAACTTATTTTCTTTAATTCGAAAAAGTGTCTTACTGGGTAAAGTCTACATCAGTAATAAAATTCCTAAATCAAGAGAAGAAATCAGACATATGATTCAAGTTTTTAAAAATAAAGAATGGTTATTGTTTTTTTGCATGTTTATAACCATAGCAATAATGTCTTCGCTTAAGTACCACAATCTAAACACCACATTTTTCGATTTAGGCTTATTTCTAAATAATTTTTCAATGATTGCCTCAGGCCAGTGGCAATCTTTATTTTTAAGCCACATACAACCATTAGGACTATTTTGGGCTATCCCATTTTATTTTTTTTCTACAGATTTGGCTGCAACAATTATCTTAACTTTTCAGGCGGCATTTTTAGTTTTACCAGTAGTCGGTTTATATCGCCACTTCGGGTTAGTTTCTGCTCTCGCCTTCTCATTCTATTTTCCTCTTTGGTACAATGCATTATTCGATTTTCATATGGATCATCTTGCTATTCCCATACTATTTGGATTCTTTTTTTATGAACGAAAAGGAAAGTTGTATCAAGCCATTTCCCTAGCAGTGCTTTTATCCTTAGTTAAAGAACCATTCGCCTTGCAAACGGCATTTTGTGGACTCTATCTGTTAGCCAGAAAAAATTACCTATCCGGTTTTTTCTTAACTCTATTTGGGGTAGCTTATTTCACTCTGGCTACTCAATATATGCAGCAATACTTTAATTCGCCTTTCATTAGCATAGTGGGTGGGTGGGATTTAGTCTCGGAAAACACAGCATTTGGCTGGTTAGGTAATAGCAAGCAAGAAATTATTCTATCTCTTATCACCCAACCTTATTTTGTTCTTTTGGAAATTTTAAATAATGAAGACAAAGTTAAATACTTTATGTATGTTTTTGGAGCGTTAGGATTTATTCCTCTTTTACGGCCAATTATATTGTTACCTGCAATTCCTATACTTCTAATTTCTCTATTATCAAATATTCCTGTGCACCACGCTTATAATAATCATTATACAGCAGGGTTAGTTGCACCTATGATCATAGCATTTTCTGAAGGCTTGCCCTCTGCCAAAAATTTATGGCAAAAAATAAACTTCCCCAAATATCTATTTACCCCAATTTTAATTGGTGGTCTTTTGCTATGCCATATTTTAGCTTCCCCTTCACCTATAAGTAGAATCTTTTTTATAGAAAAGTCATGGTTTTATCATTACACAGTTTATTTACCGTCTAAACGTACCCAGATGATTAAATCAGCATTAACCAAATATATACCGACAAACTCTGAGATTGTAGTCACTACGCAAAATACATTAAACTCAGGTTATCTAAGCAAACATAAAACTATTTTTGTGTTTCCTGATGGCGCTATCGAAAAAGGGTCTATTCCTAGAATTAATCAGTTAAACTTGGATGGATTTTGGAAATTTATAAAGAACCAAAAGTTAGAAAAAAGTACTACCTCTTCGGCTTGGGCAGACTATGTAGTTTTAGACATAAAAAAACCTTGGTTTATTATTAGTCTAGGTTGCTATTGGGTGCAAGGTACATGCCTTAAAGGTCAACAAGAATTCGCAAATAGATTTTCTAGTTTAGTTGCAAAAACTAAAGAACATTTTGAAATGGTCTATGAAAATGATGGGTTTATAATTTTAAAATACCGAGGAAGCCTTTAAAAAAACTAGCTCCTGACATCCAATCATACTTAACCTTAGATCAAAATGAATTTCAAAAAAAAATATTTTCTTTTTTTTTATTTAATAACATTTTTTATTTTTTTACCAAGTTTTGGACTAACAGAAAATTTAACACTCGGAAAAACAAAACTCATAAAAAAAGAAGACGAGGTTAAAAAGTATAATTTATCCGCAAAGGTTATTCCTATACAACCTTTATTTAGACTCGAGAAAACCTCATCTCTAAATTGGTCAAAAGATATCCAATCACCTTCATCAAATTGGAAGGGAAAACACAGTGAATATAATTGGAAGCCTGATGACCATATGGCATTTATAAATATCCCATTGCACAATAATTTCACTAAAGAAGATAAAACACCCAAAAGCTTAGATGGAATTCAAATTGAATATCATGACCTTTTCCCTGAAAACCCATCCCAATTTTCTCTTGAAATGGACGTATTGGATAAAGAAACTACTGGAACAGAAGTAAATAAGTCTATATGGAAAAACAAAAGTGTCATCGCGACTTCGAAACAACTTTCATCAAATATTGATAAAGCGCGGACAGTAAGAGATCTCTCTTTGGAAAGCCTATCAAGTTTCTGGCGACCTGGTTTTATGACTGCAAAAGAAGATCTATTTTCCGCCCCGATGAAAAAAAAGAACAGTATTTACTTATTTAAAAGATCATTAGGCCTTCCCTTCAAACCAACCTGGAGATACATTCAAGATGATATGATTGCAGAAAACTATGGGGACCACACCGTTGTCCAAAGACGATTTCACATGGATCTCAGGTTTATTGAGTTTATTGACATAGTTTTTCGAGATGATGCGACCGAAATAGATTTGCAAAATTTTCGCTGTAATTTTCGAATCGCTTATGCCAAATCACCTAAAACGTTGAAAGTTGTTCCGCATTACAAGTTAGCACATGGATTTAACTATGCGGAGTCAACAAACCAAATTCTAAGTATTGGAGGAAAAAAAACTATCCGATTCAACATTGGTAGTTTCGTTCGCAATGCTTATAAGAATAAAAATGTAGTATTTTTGAAAGAAATGATTATTTTTCTTCCCGGACTTACTGACCAAGTTTTGTTTAAGCGACCAATTCAATCAATCAAATTTTTTCAAAATGACCAAACAAAGCAACGCATACCCGAAACATTTTTGGATATTTCTTCAACTCAATGGGTTAAAAAGGATATTGTTTATCTGTTAAAACACGAAATGGGTTTTCCCACTCCTCCAAACTGGCGTTACTCCCAAGATAAAAAGTTTTCTGTATTTGAACGGGCTTTACATAAAGACTTACATGAAATAAAAAGTATGGACTTTATTTTAAATAAGGGAGTTACGATACCTGATAAAATATTCTGTCAGCTTCAGGTCGGATTTTCTAATCGCCCTTTTCCTTCTAAAACTATTAATTGCAATAACCTTTCAAAGGAAATTAAAACGATTGATGGGCAACGTTTACTACGAATTCAAATTCATGACCTAGTTCACCAGTTTTATGCACAAGGCAAAAAAAGAGTATTTCTTGAAGGGCTAACCTTCTATCTAGCCGGATCCATAAATTACTATATAGAAAACCCGCCTTTAAAAACCATTCAGTTTTTTAAATTACCCGATCATGAAAGTCGTAAAATATGTTTTAACTCTTCAAAAACCTGTTCACAAACCGAATTTCTATCGCGGACACATAAACGTTATATAGTAAACATGGCCATGATGAGCGAGTTAATTGGTCCAAGTGCAAAATTGACTGGACTTACTCTTAAAATAAAACCACAAATCGCAAAAGCTCCTAGCGGTTTTAAGCTTATAAAAGCTAGAGCAACCCTTCGAACAAAAAATAACAAACTACATTTAAATGACGGTAAAGACTTAGTCCGGAGGTGGGGAGGACCTTTTTATGATCTTTCAAAACACAGAGATCTTATTGAAAAAGTTCGAGTCAATACATTTTATTCGTTTCAAAGTATCGACAAAAATATCTCCTATGAATCTGGCATAAGTCGGAATTCAGACATTACGATCTTTTCTTCAAAGAATACCCTACACCGCCTGAGGAATAGTAGAGAAGGAATAAACTGCGATTTTATATTTTTTTCAAAGGATGCCACTCTATTTTTGGAGTTACCATCAATAGGGCCATTTCTGGAAAGCCGTCTGGTCCAATTAGATATAAAGACTGACGGTCCATTTAACTTAGTGCCGACAGATCCTTTAATGTCTTGGTCACAAAGTGATGGCAGGATACGGTTCCAGCTAAAAAAGGGAACCACTCCAAAGTTTAAAATCAATGTATCCTCTGACTTCAGCAATACTTCTCTACGAGATAACCTGCTCTTGAATTTCAAACAGGCTTCTAGCAAATCAATAGCTTCTTTTGAGACCCGAGGCTTGATAAATATCAAGAAAGTCAAAGTACACGGTATGTCCCCCTTTAGTCAGGACCTTACTGTGTCTTTTTCTAAGCCTAATTCTAGTTCCTCCAATAAGCCAACCAAAGTAGTTCAGAGTGGTGGCATGAAAATAAGCACACAAAAATATTTTGACAAGTGGAACCTTACAAATAAAGGATTACTATTGGAAGGGAACGGAAAATGGATTGAGATTGACTGGAAACTTAACTCAAGGTTACATAAAAACTCAAGATTTTTCTTAAAAACTTCTAAAAATACAGACTCTGTCCTTTCCTCTAAAATCACCCCTTTTTCCGGGGGACAACCACTTCCGCCAATAAAGGCACTCTTAAACCAGCCAATTCAGCTCGGAAGTTCAATTCCGGGAAATATCGATTCGCTTAAAATTCATTTAAAACTTAATGAAAAGCCATTTAAACTAATTCTCAAAGAGATGGCCATATTTGAACCAATATCTGCGTCAACTGACCAAATCATTGACCTCTCATCTTTTTTTCATACCTCTTTGCCATTAACCCCTTCAAAAGTTAAAAACGTTCTACCTTCCGAAGTGTCCGTCAAGAAAGGTCAATTAAAGGCAACTCTTTTGACAAACCGTGGTATTTCTCAAGTTCTCGACTGGTCGACAGAGGTAAACCAAAAGCTTAGCCAAATCAAGTGGGTCAAAATTAAATATTTAGTTTCGCCATCGATACACGCAAACAACTCCTGCTGGCTTAAATTATTTTTTTTAAGCTCAAATCAAAAATTCGAAAAAACTATCTGTACCAAAAGTTACGATGGTGAAATTTGGATACCTGTCACCAATTACTTTACAAACAAAACTCTTAAGTCCATTCATTGGACAGCCCAGGTAGACAACCAAAAAAAACCTCTTCCACTTTTTGTGACTCTTGATCTAACTATGTCTATACACGGTTTAAGCATTGACACTATCCGCAATAACACCGTAATAACTCCAATAGTGGAAGTGGAAGGTAAAAGAATTCTACCTGTGTTCTTAAAAAATCTTCCGGCCAATAAGGCGGCTAATCTTGATAGCTGGTGGGACTTGGGTGTTATATCCACAAATCCAAAATTCGACTTTAATACAAACCTTCGTTTGCTGACTTCCCCTTATTTGTCGACACAAAATCTTTTTCTGGAAAGAGTCACAGCTGCTACTAGTTTAAGAAAACTTACATTTAAAGAAAAAAATTCCCCAACCCCAAACTCACCGGCTATTCAAATTAGCATCTGGGAAAGACTCTTTATTATTTTTATTTCAATTTTTGTTTTTGCATGGGCTGCGAATACCAGAAAAGTAAAAGAACATTCATATAAGTTTTTTTCGGTTATGTTAACCGTTATTCGATTATCAAAAATTGAAAAATATCCTCACCTATACCTTCTAATAGCAGCGACAGTATATTTTCTTGGGCTACTCACAACACTAAGACCATACCAAAGTCAGCTTTATACTTTGGGAGCAATTATTTCCTCTTTGGCATCATATAATTTTGCGAAGCTTAATTACTACAAAGTTGCTAATTCCTTACCACCGTCTTTGGAGAAAATTTTCACTCAAAAAGAAATGTTACTAACCAGTCTGTTTTTATTTTTTCTGACTACGGCTTCCTTTTTAAAAATAATAACTTTAGATCAAGTGGCAGAACAAGCTACAATCATAGGGTTTATTATGCTATGTAGCGTAATTTACCTACGAATGTTTAAGCCCTTCAAAGAAACCCATAACCTATAGCTCTCTCAAGTGATAATAAATATCTAGAAAACAAAACCTCCAATGCGTAGATTTATTCGTAACAATATTATCATTCTAGCTTTCTTTAATTCCGCTAGTGTATTTAATTATCTTTTTCAAGTGGTTGTGGGAAGATCAATATCAACTATTGATTATGGTATTTTTAATTCTCTTTTTGCAATGGTTAGTATTTTCTCAGCTCCTGTATCCATTCTGCATATCGTTTTTTCTAGATTCATAGTCAACCTATCTCTATCCGGAATGGGAAAAGTCAAAACCCTACTCGTTAAAAGTTTTAAAATTATGCTCGTATTTTCGGGAGTGATCCTTTTAAGTGGAATTGTAGCAATTCCTTTGATAAAAGATTTTTTCCACATAGAAGAGGCAACCCCCATACTTTTGCTTCTTGCTACAATTTGCTTCTCGTTATTATTCCCTATCCCGTTTGCAATACTTGAAGGTTTGCATAGGTTTACACGGTTGGGCATAGGCTCAGGTTGTTCTCCATTAACTAGATTTTTAGGTGCCCTCCTTTTTGTGACAGTATTAGGGTGGGGAGTCAATGGAGCTTTATTAACTGCATCGGTTGCCAGCGCTTTTACCCTTGCATTTGGCATATGGAGCCTAAAAGATATTCTCAAAAGTTCTTCCGAATCGTTGCCCGACGGGATGTTTCGCGATATGGCAAGGTATTCTGGACCAGTTCTAATCGCCACAACTATGACTATGGTTTTAGGAAATATCGATATCTCTTTAGTAAGACACTATTGCACACCGGAAGAAGCAGGCCTCTATGCTACTGCAGCAATTTTAGGAAGAATTGCCTTATTTCTTCCAAGTACCCTGCTCACAGTACTTTTTCCTTCTATAGCTAAGGCACGAGAATTAGGAGAAAAAGATAAATATCTACTTTGGACAAGTTTATCCTTAACTGCCTTTTTAGCATTAGCGGTAGTTCTTTTATTTAACCTCTGGCCTGAACAGTTAATATCTCTTTTTTTAGGGGATAAACACCGAGAAGCTGCATCGCTTCTTAAAATTATTTCAATAGCTATGGGTATTCTTTCACTAGCTAATGTCATAGTTTCATATAGCCTAGCTAGGTCTAACTACGATTTCCTCTTCCCTCTTGTTGCAGGCGTTATACTAATGATTATTCTTATACTAAACTACCATGATACAGCGACAACCATTGCTTACATTATGCTCTTATCTGTTAGCTCTATATTCATAATAATTTTTGTACAACTTTTTTTTAAAACAATTAACGCATCAACTGCAACTCAAAAAAGAATATAACAAAACATCAAAACTTTTTCGGAGTTTCAAAATAAATAAAAATTTTATTTAACAAAAATATCTAGCTCTTTGTAATGGCTACTTTTTAAGGGCCGGGAAGAAGCGTTAATGTAGCTCCAATCGCTCTATAAACGAACAATCCCAACCATTCTCGGATTCCTAGGGAAAGTCTCCCAATTTCTCTAAAATCAAACTTCAAACTAAAGTGCTTAGTTGTTTGAAAATCTACAGGATAAGGAATAATATTCCAACCAGCCTTTCTAAAAAGTCCAACTGCTCGCGGCATATGAAATGCAGAAGTAACTAGTATCCAGCGTTGACCAGGGATTGGCTTAATTAACGCATATGAATTCAAAGCATTCTCCTCTGTATTTTTTGAATCCGATTCAAACGTTACTCTCCCTGAGTCCAGACCAATTTGATTGAAAATCTTGCGAGCCGTATCTGCAGGCTTATATTTCTGTTCAGTTAAAGATCCAGACCCTCCTGAAAACAACAAAACTGCATCTGGATAAGTATGCGCCAACCAGGCAAAGGTGGTCAAACGTTCTCCCCCATCATAAACTGATGGTTGACCTCGTGCTGCTGTAACAGAAACATTCTCTGCTCCTGCAAGAACAATTATTCCGTCTACTACGCTTGGTAATTCTTTAGGAATAGGAAAACGATCCTCTAGAGGACGTAAAATCCAGGATGAAAAAGGAAGAATAGAAACCAGAGTAATAATAAAAACAGTTGCCCCAATCAAAATACGGCCTTGTTTATTATACCGAGTCCATAATAAACCAGTGCTCAAGATCAACAAAAAGAGTAATAATGTTTCCGGAGCAATAAAAGCCCACATAATTTTTGACATAACCCAAAAAAGACTTTCCATTTCACTGATCAATTTTCATTGATTAAAGAATAGGTTAAAAATATTCTTGCGTACCACAAGAATATAGTCAGTTTTTATCAAAAGTATTTTTTAAAATACACAAAAGAATGTTTTAGAAGGCCTAAAAATATTATCTTTTTCTAAAAAATTAAGCCAAAAAAAACATCACAGGCCTTTTAGATTTTTTTAGAAACCAAAAAGTGGCGTCCCCAGGGGGATTCGAACCCCCGTCGCCGCCGTGAAAGGGCGGTGTCCTGGGCCAGGCTAGACGATGGGGACTTTTTCGGGAAATACCATAAAATAAGAAAAGTGAGCCGCGAAGGGATCGAACCTTCGACCACTTGATTAAAAGTCAAGTGCTCTACCAACTGAGCTAGCGGCCCATAGTAAGCAAACGGAGAAACTAGCAAACCCATTGTAACATGTCAATTATTTATTATCTTGATTTTAATAGAAACGACTAATATCATTAACTTTCACACGAACTAACCTATATCGAAAGGTCTTTAGTTGGAAAAAACAGAAAAAATTTGGCTCGATGGGAAGCTTGTACCATGGGGTGAAGCTAATGTGCATATCCTTACCCACACACTTCACTATGGATTAGGCGTTTTTGAAGGTATTCGTTGCTACCAAACAAAAAAGAAAAAACCTGCTATTTTTCGTTTACACGAACATGTAGATCGTTTATTTAACTCCGCTGTAGTATTGGGAATCGATATCCCATTTTCACCGGAAGAAATTTTTACGGCTATCCAGCTTGTTGTACGAAAAAACAAATTAAAGGAATGTTATATTCGCCCGATAGTTTTTCTAGGGCATAACCAAATGGGCCTTAACCCAAGCGGCGTTGATGTTCGTGTTGCTATTGCTGCCTGGCCATGGGGGACCTACCTAGGCGATGAAGGAATCAGCAATGGCATTCGCTCTCGGATTTCATCATTTACAAGACATCACGTTAATATAACTATGACTCGAGCTAAAGCCTGTGGACATTACGTTAACTCAATCCTTGCTAAAACTGAAGCTGTTCGTGATGGATACGATGAGGCAATATTGCTAGACCCTCAAGGATACGTATCAGAAGGCTCTGGCGAGAATATATTTCTTTTATCCAAAGGTCGCCTTAAAACTCCAGCATTGTCATGTTCCAATCTGGAAGGAATCACTCGTGATTCTGTCTTTGATATCGCAAAACATTTAAAAATTGAAGTAGAAGAAGGCCTTATTACCAGGGATGAGCTTTATCTAGCCAATGAAGTTTTTCTAACTGGGACTGCAGCTGAAATTACACCTGTTCGAGAAATTGATAATCGTAAAATTGGTATTGGGAAAAGAGGAAAAACCACAGCCCGTATTCAAAAAATGTTTTTCGAAATCGTTCAAGGTAATCATACTAAGTTTAACAAATGGCTATCTGAAGCATAATTTTCACCCTAAATAATTTTAATAAAATTGGCTTCTAAACAAGCGAGAAAAAATTTATTTAATTAAGGAGCCATCACTCGATGCCTATTTATGAATATGAATGTGAAAAATGCAAGACTGTGTTTGAGGCTATGCAATCGGTTTCAGCTAAACCATTAAAAATATGCAATAAATCTAGTTGTAAAGGAAAAGTGCATCGTTTAGTTTCCGCCTCTGGATTTATCTTCAAAGGGTCTGGTTGGTTCACTTCAGAGTATCCGTCAGATGCCAGAAAAAAAGGATGGGAATCTGAAGGCAAGGGTTCCGCAGCTCCCAACAGTAAAGAAGCTGAATCTAGTGAAAAAAAACCTGCGCCTAAAACAACTGTCTCTGATGAAAAAACAACCGCTAAACCAGCTCCAAAAAAATCTACCCAAAAAAACCCGTATTCAAAGGGTAAAAAACCCAGTACAAAAACCTCCACCTAACATCCACGGAGGCTAGATGACAGAGCCTGAAAGTTTTTACAAAAATATTTTTGCCTCTCTTGCGGATGGTATTCTTATTTTTTCATCCGATCTTAAGGTAACCAAAGTTAACCAATCTGCGGAAGAAATTTTTCAGCGCTCAAAAAATTCCTTTGAAGGAGAGCACCTTTCCAAACTATTCCCCAACCAACCAAATATAATTGAAAAAGCAAACTATTCTATTGTTTCTCAAATCTCATACCATCATGTCGAAGGTATTGGGTATCGAAAATCTATTAAAAAATCCTTCCCAGTCAATCTTACCTTTTCACCATTGGTAAAAAATAGCCCCAACATCACAGCGGGAATCATCCTAATACAGGACACAAGCCTACACCAAGAGCTTCAAGAAAATTCTCAGCAAACAGATCATTTATCCGCTCTAAGTTCCCTTACCTCTGGCATGGCGCATGAAATTAGAAATCCTCTCAGTGGCATCAGAGGTTCAGCACAGCTACTTTTAAAAGATTTGAAAAATTCCGACCAACGTGAGTATATGGAAATCGTAATCGAAGAAGTAGATCGAATAGCTCGTCTAGTAAAAAAAATGATGGATCTAACCCGCCCAACTCTCCAAGATTTTAAACAGACTAATATCCATCAGGTACTGAAGGAAATTCTTATTCTTGAACAGGAAACTCTTGAAAGAAAAGAGGGTGTATTCATTCAAAGCTATGACCCTAGCCTCCCAACTATCAAAGCAAATAAAGATGAACTAAAACAGGTATTTTTAAATTTAATTAAAAATGCTGTAGAAGCCTCACCCAAAGGGGGGCAAGTTCATATTTCCACTCTATATAATACTGACTACTCCTTTCGGAAAAAACAGGACTCCTTATCTCCACATAGCATAATTGTAAAGATTGTTGATTCTGGTCCAGGAATGACCGATGCTACCATGAAAAAAATATTCACACCTTTTTTTACAACAAAAAAAAGAGGCACTGGCTTGGGGATGGCAATCTCACTTAAGATTATAGAAAATCATAAAGGAAAAATAAAAATCACTTCAAATGAAAGTATTGGAACAATAATCCAGGTATTTTTCCCAGTAAATAAATAAATGGTAGGATAGTCTAATGAATAATACGAAAAAAATCCTTATTGTCGATGATGAAGAAAATATTCGTCGGATATTTAAAAAAGCGCTTGAAAAAAGAAATTATATTGCCCATACCGCCCCAAATGCCGAAGACGCTATTCAAAAAATAAAAAGTCATGAATATCTTCTCATTTTTTCAGATATATTCATGGATGAGATGAGTGGACTTACCCTGATTAAAGAAGTTAAAAAAATTAACCCACAAATTGAAGTCGTTATTATGACTGCTCAAGATACTATGAATAACACTATCGAAGCCATGCGAATAGGTGCTTACGACTATATAAGCAAACCATTTGACTTTGAAGTTGTCTACTCGTTAATTACGAGAATTGAGTCAAATAGAGAAAACCAAGCTCCATCAAAACCAGAAATAATCGAAAAATTAGATGGCGGTCCTGTTGAATCAATTGTAGGCAAAAGTAAGGTAATGCACGATATTTTCAAAACTATCGGTAAGTCCGCCACATCTGACCTTTCGGTTCTAATTACAGGAGAAAGCGGCACTGGAAAAGAAATGATAGCTGAGGCAATGCATTATTACTCCAAGCGCAAAGAGTTGCCATTTGTTTGCATTAACTGTGCCGCTATCTCAAAGGAACTTCTTGAATCAGAGCTATTTGGGCATGAAAAGGGGTCTTTCACCGGAGCAATAGATCTCAAAAAAGGGAAATTCGAAATAGCTAAAGGAGGTACCCTTTTTTTAGATGAAATTGGTGATATGGAACTCGCTCTTCAAGCAAAAATACTGCGCGTCCTTCAAAATAAAGATTTTTACCGTATTGGAGGAAAAGAAGTTCTTGAAGCAGATGTAAGAATCATTGCTGCTACCAATCAAAACCTAGAAGAACAGATGAAACAAAAACAATTCCGCGAGGACTTATTCCACAGGCTCAACGTTATTAATATTTCGATACCACCACTTCGTGACCGAATGGAGGATGTGACACTTTTAGCAAACCATTTTTTAGATAAACACGCAACTGACTTATCGCAAGGAGAGATATACCTGGCTTTAGAAACTATAAAAATTCTTAATGATTATTCTTGGAGGGGAAATATTCGTGAGCTTGAAAACGTCATTAAGCGCGCTGTTGTTTTAGCTAGAACGGGACCTATTCTTTCTGAACATCTTCCAGAGCATATAATATCAGAAAGTCTTAAAAGTACAGAAACAGATGGGATCATGGAAAATCACTTTAAACAATTAATTCATAAATATCTCCTAAAAAATCAAGATGCTCAGGATGGACATATATACGAGAGTATTATTCAACTGGTTGAAAGACAACTCATTGAAATCACTCTCGAAAAATACTCTGGGAAACAAGTCTCTGTAGCACAAGCACTTGGAATTAATCGTAACACTCTGAAACGAAAAATAGACGCGATGAAAATTGAGATAAAAAAAATCAACCCAAATAACCTCGTATAAGGAAAATCTTTTGCACGACCAAACAATCTTTTCTTACCAAACACCATCAGGACAAAGAGTAGAAATTCTCAAACAATCATTTCCGTCATCTCGAAAACGACCGGTCAAAAAAATTGCTTTTGTTTCAGGAATTCATGGAAATGAATTAGAAGGTATTTACATTTGTCACCTTATCAACAAATTCTTAAAAGAATTAAAGAAAGGTAACCCTGAAGCTTTTCTTGGCGAAGTTCATATTTATCCAACAGTTAATCCACAAGCAACTGCTAGCGGAACTCGCTTGTGGCCCTTTCTTTCAATTGACTTCAATCGCCAGTTTGGAAATTCGACGGGAGATTCCCCAGCAGCTAAATGCGCTGAAGCATTAATAAAAGACCTAAAGCTCTCTGCTGATATTGTGGTTGATTTTCATGCTAGTAATCTACACCTCAAAGAAACGCCTCAAATTAGAATCACTGAAGGTTTTCATAAAAAACTTATTCCTCTTAGTGTTCATTGCAATGTTGATCTTGTATGGGTTCATCCTCTATCCCCTATGTTTAAATCCACATTAGGTTACAACATGAATCAATGCAAAGTTCCCACGTTGGTCATTGAAACTGGGATCGCCTTACGTATAAATCAAAAATTTGCAAATCGTATTTTTTTAGGCATGGTAAACCTTCTTCATCACTTAGGAGTCATTGCGACTAACGACCCTCCACCACAAGTTAATCATCCAATAATTGCTCACCCTTCTCAAGTTGTTTCAATTCATTCTGAACATGCAGGGCTATTTATTGGACATACTGATATAAAAAAAAATACTACTAAGGGAGAAACACTTGGGGAGATAGTGGACGCAAAAAATGGAAAAACTTTACAGGAAGTAACAGCAACTGAAAATGGATTTCTTTTCACTATAAGAGAGCATCCCTTAGTTTACCCAAACTCACTTCTATACAGAATTGCTAAAGATATATTGACATGAAAAAAAATATTCTTTCAATTCGCTCGCCCTTTGGACCTCCTATCGAATTATCACAATTCACTTGGGAAGGAACTGGAATTAAAAATAATATTTCTATTGTTTCTGGAATTCAAGGCCATCATATCAACGGAATTTACATTTGCTCACGGCTCATTCGTTTTCTCAACTTAGTAGAGTCTAGAAAAGAATTAGGTTATTATTTAAAAGGTATAGTAAAAATCATACCTACCGTTAATATTCCCGCTATTGAAGAAGATAAGAGTCTGTGGTCACTCCACGATATGGATATGAATCTTGCTTTCCCGGGAAATAACCAAGGTGAAGTCATTGAACAAATTGCCGCCTTTGCTTATCAGCATACAAAAAATTCTAAATTTGGACTCATTCTTCAAAGTGCCAATATTCATTATGATGATGCACCACAAATTTTTTGCTTAAAACCGGATGGGATTACTAAAGATTTTGCAAGAAGCTTAGGGCCTAAAAATGCACGTGAACCCACTGTTTTATCTACCTTTGGACTTTCCCTTTATAGTCAGTGGATAGATCAAATGATGACTTCTGCTATTTTATCTGCAGGAAAACCAAATCACCTAGACATAGCACTTTGCGAAACTCTACTTAATGGAATAATCAACTGCCTTTTATGGACAGACGTGCTAGGCAATGACTACAAAAAGCCAATAAAATATCACTTAAAGTTCAACAAACCTAATAAAGAGCAGTTTATAACATCTCATGCAGGTGGTTTTTTTTTACCCACAGTAAAGCTAGGTACAGAAATTAAAAAAGGGGAAAAGATAGGAGCTATTGTTGACATACACTCGAACAGTACACTCGAAACAGTTTTAGCTGATTCGGATGGGTATTTAGCCACCTTACGCAATCACCCTATAGTTTATCAAAAAGAAATATTAGCTATTTTGTTAAGGAAATCAGGACTTTCTTTTTGGCCCACGAAGTAAATGAACTATCTTTTAAATGATAGAGAAAGTCATATAATAAATGAATTTAGAAAATTTTATTTTTCTTAAATAGATATCACGTTTAATTTAAAAGCACTATGCACACATTTAACTTATCAAGTCAGCTCATGATAGAACAATCAACTGATGGCTACCGTTACTCTATTGAACCGTTTTTATTAGTTCACTTTTCAAAATTATTAACCGGCACCCGCCTTTTAGATGTTGGGGCGGGATGCGGTATTATCCCTCTTCTCGTAGCAATGCAAACAAGTATAAAAGAAATCGTAGGAATAGAAATTCAAAAAAGTCTTTATGACATCGCCGTTAACAATATATCAAGAAACGATTCCTCTGATAGAATAAGACTAATTCATGGTAACTTTATCAATGCAGGCTTAATTTCTACGCTTAACTTATTTGATACAATAATTTCAAATCCACCATACCGAAAATTGAATACAGGGCGTATTAACCCTAATCATGAAAAAGCGATAGCGAGGCACGAGATATCCATAGACTTAAATTCACTTCTTTCCAAAACAAGCAGTTTGTTAAAATACAAGGGGAAATTTATTATGGCTTATCCACCATTAAGGCTTAGAGAAGTGCAGGAAAGACTCTATTTTTACAAATTATTTCCCTCAAGACTTCGTTTTATACATAGTTCAAGTGAGGCTGATTCTCGGATATTTCTAATTGAAGCAGTAAAAAACCAGCAAGTAGAATGTATAATCGAACCTCCTCTATTTGTTTATAATAAAGATGGCTCTTTTACAAAAGAAATGGAAAAAATTTATGCTTCCTTTAATTATTTTAGCCGGTCCCACCACATCAAAGAAAAGTGATACGGCAATCGAGTTAGCCGAAAAAATTAATTCAGAAATTATTAGTGCTGACTCTATGCAAGTTTATAAATATTTTAATATAGGAACAGCAAAAGTAACACCTGCGGATAGAGCTAGAGTCCCTCACCACCTAATTGACATTCTAGAACCTGACCAAAGTTTTTCTGCCTTTGACTTTAAATCTAAGGCTTTAAGGCAAATAAGAAAAATACATAAACAAGGTAAAGTCCCGATAATAACTGGAGGCACTGGACTCTACATTAAAGTCTTATGCGAAAACTATGATTGCGCAGTCCAAATAAATCCAGAAATAAAAAAACAAGTCAAAGCTGATATCCAATCAAAAGGACTTCCCGAAGTACACAAGGAACTCCAACAAATTGATCCCAATTCTGCAAAGCGGATTTCCTCTTTAGACACACAACGTATTGAACGTGCCATCTCTGTGTACCGCCAAACAGGTATACCTTTTTCAGATTTCAGCAAAACGCAACCAAATCCAAATTATGAATTCCCCATTTATACTTTTCTCATAGAACGAGACCGAGAAGAACTTTATACAAGCATCAACCAGCGAGTCGAGAAAATGATAAATATAGGATGGATTGAAGAAGTAAAAGCTATTTTAGCCCAGGGTTTCTCTGAAAAGCTAAAACCTTTTCAAAGTATTGGATACGCACAAATCATAAGGTTTCTACATGAGAAACAGTCCCTAGAGAAAACCACTGACTTAATCAAGCAAGACACTCGGAATTATGCGAAACGACAGATTACCTGGTTTAAAAAACTTTGCAATACCAAAATAATTAAAGCAACTATATCCGATAACCCAGCTTCCATCAGAGACCGATTACTACCTCTGCTTCCAAAGTCATTAATCATAATTGCCTTTTTTCTTATACTCTCTCTTATTAATCCAGGGAAAACAATTGGAAGTGAGAATAAGGGATATTCTTTTGCTTTGTTACAGTTTCAAAATAAAAATTTTCACCAGGCCGCCCTTTTATTTCGTTCTATTTATTCTTCAACCCCCAATTCCATAGAGAAAAAAAGAGCCTATTACCTTCTCGCTCATAGTTTAGTTCATACAGGTAAGTTAAATGAACCAATTGAAATCTTCTTAGCCTCTATCAAAAATTATCCAGAAATAGAAGACTACATTCGATTTCACTTATCAGAGGTATTTTTTCGTTCTGGGAAAACTAAAGAAGCCTTGGAACAAGTTCACATAATACAACAAAAATTTCCAAAAACTCTATTACTAACTAAAACTAACATTCTATTAGCAAAAATTTTAGAAAGAAAAAACGAAATCAAAACTGCTCTTAAATTACTTGCCAAAACAGAAAAAAAAATATCAAAGCTTTCCAAATCCTCTGAAGAAAGATTACACCTGCCGCAAATTATATATCACCAAGGAATTCTAAACAAAAAATCTGGAGAATTTACTAAATCTTATAACCGCTATCGATTTCTCCATATTGCCTTCCCAACAAACCGATTAACAAAACTTGCAAAAAAAGAAATGAAAAAACTCGCTAACGAATTTTCATTTAATATAGAACCTTTAACACTCGATGAATATGAACAACGAATTAAAGCACTCCTCCAAGATGTGCAATACCAACAAGTAGTTAATGAAGTTTCTGAGTTGCTTAAAGAAAAAATTTCGCTTCCAGCTAATTTCTATTTCTATTTAGCTAAAGCACAAAAAGGCCTTCGCAATAGAGATCTCTCTATTTTTTCGCTTAGAAAATTTCTACAGCACTATCCAAACCATAAACGAACTCAAGAGGCTTTATTCAATATTGGGCGAAATCTTTGGAACACTGGATATTATAGTGACGGACTAAAAAACTTTAAAGACTCAATCAATATAAATACTAACCCTGGTCTAACTAACCAAGCGATTTTTTTTGTTGGGAAAATGCATGAAGAGAAAAAACGCTATACCCAAGCAACTAAATATTACTCAATTTTATCTGATAAATTTAATGGAGAATATGCCGAACGTGCTATATGGCAGCTTGGATGGATGAACTATACAACAGGAAATTTCCAAAAATCTTTTGACTACTTTGGTGACAGTATCAAAAAATATCCAACTGGCCTTTTTGCCGAAAGCAGCATGTTCTGGAGCGCAAAATCAGCTGAAAAATTAAAACACAAGGATCTTTCCCAAAAAATTTTCACAGACGTTAATATATTATTTCCTTACACCTACTATGGAATTAGGGCGGAAAACATCATAGCCGACAAGAAGATTTTTCCAACTGCAATCAAAAGTCAAGCGTCGCCTGATATGACACATAATCTATCAAGTGCTGTGCGCTTTCACTATTATCGAGGAGTTGAGTTATCAGCAACTGGTTTTTTTGAAGAAGCAAGACTTGAAATCAAAAAGGTAGAAATTGCCACACGAAAAAACCTGTCCGGAGTAATTTGGCTAACCAAACTTTATAATGATGCTAACGCTTATTCTGACACTCAAAGGATTATGCAACTATATAAAAACTATAAAACCAAAATCAGAGAAAAAGAACTTTCTGATAATTTTTGGAAAAACTTTTATCCACTAGCCTATGCAAAAGCTATTCACGACAGTTCAAAATTTTTTAATGTGGATCCATACTTCGTGAAAGGGCTTATTCGACAAGAAAGTTTATTTAATGCACAAGTCCAATCTCGTGCTGGAGCGATTGGATTAATGCAAATTATGCCAGCAACTGGGCGGAACCTATACGCTAATTCAAAAAACAAAGAACCATTCACTACCGAAATATTATTTAACCCTGAAAAAAATATTCAATTGGGGGTCCAATACATTCACCAACTAAATAAACGTTTTAATAAAAATAAAGCACATATTTTAATTTCATATAACGCCGGCCCTCATAATTTAAAAAAATGGTTAAAAAGGTTTAAACATATTAATGACCCTGACGTGTTTATAGAATCTATTCCATATCCCGAAACCAGAAAATACGTTAAAAAAGTGCTCAGAAACTACGGGATTTACCAATCTTTATATCCAAAAAATTCTTTAGCTAATTAATCTGACCAAAATTTACAGTAATCTCACTAAAATTTTATCAAATATTATAACAGTAGTTTTTATTACAAAATTTCAATTATTATTTGGATTTTATTCAAAGTTTAAAAAAATGTATAATAACTACTCAACCTTAATCAATCATTAAACAATTATTAATAAAGGTTATCCTGATAAGTTTTATTTTTTAATTAAACATATTAATTATATTTTTTTAAAGCATAAAACATCAATCATTCAACGTAAAACCAACATATAACAACATGTCAGATTTAAGGTAAATAATATTTTGGCTGGTCGTTTAATTAATCATACAAAGGAATGAAAGGAAAAAAAATGAATGACATAGAGCCGTGCTGTGACAACGATTCAGACAAAGAAGACGTATCTAGAAAAGATGTTCAAAATTTTTACTCAAATGCTGCGGTTACTACTCAGGAAAGTTTATGCTGCCCTACAGACTATAATATGAATGATGTTTCACATATACCTAATGAAGTTTTGAAAGTCTCATATGGTTGTGGAAGTCCTGTTGGTAGAGCTGGTCTTCAAGAAGGTCAGACAATGGTCGACCTTGGCTCTGGTGGAGGTATAGATTGCTTTATAGCCGCTAAGCTCGTAGGAAAGACAGGTCATGTTTATGGCATAGACATGACTGAAGAAATGCTGAACATAGCTAGAAAAAATGCGAAGCAGGTAGTTAATAACCTTGGTTATAATAATTTAGAGTTTATGCAAGGTTTTCTTGAAAACATTCCTATTGCAGATATGTCTGTTGATCTTGTCACATCAAATTGTGTCATCAATCTTTCTACAAAAAAAAATGATGTCTTTAAAGAAGTTTATAGAATTTTAAAACCAGGGGGTCACTTTCTAATTGCTGATATTATTTCAGAGGTTGAAGTCCCAGAAAAAATGAGGAATAACAAAGCTCTTTGGGGGGAATGTATCTCAGGAGCACTTACGCTTAAAGATTTCCTTAATTATGCATATAATAATCAGTTCCAAGGATTACATATCCAAAAAGACTACTTATGGAAGGAGGTAGAAGGGATTAAATTCTATTCTTATACGATAGAGGGTTATAAATTTTCTTCCAAAGAAAAATCATCTGAAGATAATTCTATTTTTGCTACCTACGCAGGACCTTTTGAGAGTGTAGTTTTTCAAGGAACTAAATTTCTACTTGGTGACGCCGTTAAAATTGATCATAAGATAGCAAAAATAATGTCTTCACACTCCTATTCTGGGCAATTTATAATAACTGACTCGAATATTGAAAAACCAGCTGGAGTTAACACTGAGATTACCTGTTGTAATTAAGAAGGTCTATTATTTTAGGCAGCATGAATTAGGTAATCCGGGTTTACTGTGTCTAATTTTAGTCGCTTAATAAAAATCGAAGCAACTCTGAGAATTTAAACTTTTTAAAATCACTTTTTCACGAATCGGTAAAGAGCTGGAATCAAGCTAAAAATACCTAATAAAACTAAAGCTCCAAATACTTTTGGAGACGTAATGTCAGAGACACTATTTATGCGAGCCAAGTTACTGCCAGCATTAGCGTAAATAAACGAACCTGGAATAATTCCTAGCATTGTTACAAAAAAATAAATCGAGATTCTAACCTGCGTTAACCCTAAAATAAGATTAATTAGAAAAAATGGGAATAAAGGGACTAATCTTAAAAAAAGCATATAGCTAACAGCACTTTCTGATATCCCCTTATTAATAGGCTCTAATTTATCACCAAATTTGCCCGTGACCCAATCACGAAAAATAAAACGTGCACTTAAAAAAGAAGCTGTCGCCCCCAACGTAGCCCCAATATTCACAACAAATGTCCCCGGGAGTGCCCCAAAGATTGCACCAGCAGCCAGAGTTAGCACCGTTGCTCCGGGCAACGAAAGGGCAACTGTTAAAAAGTAAACCCCAATAAACCAGGATATAAAAACTATTGAATTTTCCTGATATACAACATTCAATTTATCTCGATTGATTTTCAAACTTTCGAATGACAAATAATGTTCAATATCAAAGTAATAAAATGAAGCAACCCCTAATCCAATGAGTATAAGCAAGAATATTTTTTTATTCATTTTTTTAATTAAAATATTTTTTATACACTAGACATAATTAAATCCGATTAATTGATGCCGCATGTTAAAAATAGTTACGTTGAATTTAATGTTTTTATAAAGAGCATATATTTTGGTTGAAAATAAAATACTTTTTTTTTATTTTACGCGCATTGCTCTAACCCTCTCGAGTCGATCAAAGTCTTCTAACTTAATATAAAGTTTCTCTGCCTTATTAAGGTGATAGGTTCCTTTTTCTATATCGGAGAGATTTTCTAAGTATGTATAACCTAACATGAAGTGACCTTCGGCGAAATCTGGCTTAATACGAACTGCTTCATTAAAAGCATCGCATGCGCTCTGAAAATTTTTACAATCAATTAAAACAAGGCCTAAAAAATATTGTATCTGCAATGAATCAGGTTTTAATAAGACTGATGTAGATAGGGAGACTGCTGCTTTTTCAAATTCCTTTGTTGCCCGGCAGGCTACTCCGATATAATAATGTGCGTTTGGATTTTTTGCGTCAATTAATATTGCTTGTCTCAAAACATCTAAGGCACTTTTAAAGTCTTCCTTCCTAATATAAGCTGCACCAAGTGCAATATACCCATGAATGAAAGTAGAGTTTAAACGAATAGATTGTTTTAATGCCCCTACTGCATTATCAAGAACATCACCCCCCCCCTCTTCCAATGTTCCGTATGCAATTCCCATATTGTAATAAGCATCAAGATAGTCACGTTTAAACGATATAGCTATTTTGTATGCATCTACGGCCCCCTGATTTAGACTTAACTGTTGAAGCCGCAATCCTTCTTTTAACCAATCTTCTGCAGCCTTATCTTGATCTACTGGAAGCTCGGATGTATTAAAAATTAGCTGTATCAGCTTTGCCCTTTGAAATTCTTTATTCTCTTGTAGTAAATATTCTGCGGTTTGTAAATACTTCTCTGCTCGCTTTGAGTTTCTCAATTTTTTTATATGCACAAAGCCTAATTGACAATATGCTTCTGCGAATTCTGGGAGAAGTTGAGTAGCTTTTTTGAAGGCTTGGCGTGCATCTGAGTTATGGCCATACTCTATTAACTCTAAGCCGATCATGTAATATAATTTAGATAGAACACGTTTTTTTTCGATTGTATTTTTATCTCCTGTACCATTGTTTTGCGCCGGATAACGATTGAGTTTTTCAAATGTCAGCGTGAACCAAAATTCCGGAACATTAAACTCCGGGGTCATTGGAACAGCAACATGGAATGCTGCCATTGCTTTTTTTTCACGCCCTGCTAATAAGTAACTCATTCCAAGGCTATAATAGAGATGAGGGTAGTAATTCCTTAATTTTATAATTTTTCGATAACAATCTATTTCTTCTTTATAATTCCCCATACAACCGTACACATGCCCTAAAAGATGATAAGCTGGATAAGCATCTGGACTCATTTCTATAGCCCCTCTTAAAGATTCAACCGCTTCCTCAAATTCGCATGCAAAAATATTGATAATAGCTTCACCTAGCAACTCGGTATCTTTCCAAGCATAAGGAAATAAATCGAAAATTACTTCCATTACCCACTCAGCAGGCGACTCAATACCTTGAAGAGCTTTGAATCTAATAGCCATGTCTGGAGAGAGCTCCCGCAAAGCATCTCCAATAGTTGACAAACCTTCTTCTAAAATAGGTTTCTCACTAATTATTCGCTTTTTATTCTTATTTTTTTTATTTGACAAAATATTCTATTATCCTTTTTTTCTCGTATTATAGTGCTTTGAAGAATTTTTAAAAGTGCTGTTAAATGCTATACTTCTAATGTCAATAAACACGGAATCATTTTATTCCCTCCGTTCTTAGCCTTTTCTTATTTTTTTATTATGACTTAGATCATCTCCTAAATTTTTGTTTGATTATTTATAATACCTTCATTTTAAATCAGTCATGAAAAATTTTATTCCCCCAAATTCGCCGTTTTTAAAAGCTGACACACGTACTAAACGCTGGGCTATCCCCTATCATTCTGAATGCATCAACGGTCGTATCGATATTTTGTTGAATAACAACCGCCAATCCCTTCAAAATAAATCTATTCTTGATGTTGGATCTCATACTGGAATTTTTTCTTGGTCGGCGTTACAGCTCGGAGCTAAGTTTGTCCATGGCATTGATGTCGAAAAACGTACAGTTAAGCGCTGCATGGATTTATTTTTGAAAGAAAAAATAAGCCCTTCAAAGTATAAATTTGGAACTGACAATATTATTAATTTTTTAGAAAAGGTAGATAAAAAGTCATTCAATACTGTCTTTTGTTTCGGTGTTCTTTATTACATAACTGAACCTCTTCGTTTAATTAAACTCATGGCTCGTGCAGCAAAAGAAACTATTCTCATTGACACGTTTACAGCTTCTTATTCGGCAATACAGGGAAAGGACGCCTCCAAAATTCATCCTTATCTATCAGATAAAATTCTAGAATTACCTCTAATGATAACGTCTCCTACTCAAACAGAAAAAAAGGACTACCATCTTCCCGAATCCTTTATCCGCAAAGGGCGTAATCTAAGTTTAACCTCTTTACCTACACAAGCAATGCTTGAATTGTGGTTTGAATCCTTAGATTTAACTTGGGAAAAGCTTGACTGGTCTAAACACACTACTAAACCTTGCTCCTTTCGAGACTTACTAACACCTGAGCAAAAACTGGCTTCTCATTGGGCGGATATTTACGCGAGTGGAATTCGTGTGTCTTATATGCTGCACATCTAAATTAACTAAACATAACTTTAATCATTTTTTTAATTTCCCTTATTTATAAAGAGCGTTTAAAATAGGCTAACTTTATTTCTATTTAACTCAAACCCTTCGAGAGAATATAGAATATGAAAACCCCCCTGTTTGATAAGTTTAGTAGTAACTTAGATTTGGAATCAATTAAATTTTCTCTTACTCAGCGAAACGATGGCCCAAATTGGACGCTGGATAAAACTGAACTTGTGGAGGTCTGGTATCGTAGATTTCTGTATATGTCGTATATTTATGATGATAAAGTAATTGTTCCTAGTAAAGACATCGACACTTTCTGGCACGCCCACATTCTCGACACCCAAAAATACATGTCTGACTGTGACAATCTTTTCGGTAGATACATTCATCATTTTCCATACTTTGGCATGCGCGGTGAAAACGATCGAATTGAGCTTGCAAAGTCATTTCGTGAGACCGAGGAATTATTCTTGCTTCATTTTAACGAATCACCTGTAAGTGTTGGAATTGCCGATTGTGGATCACTATGCAATGAACCAACACCGAAGTTTAACCAAAGTGAGTTTTCTTCTAGCGAACGCCCAACTTTAAATAGCTCTGTGGTGACACACTAAACTTGAAAAAATTTTTGTTTTTATATTTTTAATAGAACTATTAAAATTTTCTATTCAATCTATTTATATAAATCGCTATACCCTATAGATAAGACATCAACGTTATATGTTCCCCATTTTTTCAATATATGAACTCTTCTAATCGCATTTTTTATCTTTCTATAATCATCTTTATTTTTTTAATTATAGGCCAATGCTCATCCGAGAATAGTGCCGAATTAGTTAAGGAAGGAGAAATGTATAGTCAAAAAGGAAATTACGGCAAATCATTTGATGCTTTTTTTAAAGCAGCGGAGTTGGACCCAAAAAATGTGACTGCCCTTTATGGACTTGGTGGAATTTATAATTACCGAAACGAGCATGAAAAAGCAGCCCAAGCTTTTAAAACAGTAATCAAATTGGACCCCACTCATTTTAATGCTCGATATAGTTTGGGGTTTACCTATGAGAAGCTCGGGAAACCTGGGTTAGCAAAAATAGAATTCGATCGCTACCAGAGTTTGAAGAAAAGATTTGAATCTATGATTACGAAGGAATAGTTGCCTTGAAAACCCTACTTGCCTTTATACTACTCACTTTAATTTTTATTTCAGCATGTAGTTCAGGCATAAGCAAACATCAGAAGCGCTCTAAAAAATACTCCTCACAAGTTAAAGAAAACAGCTTACAACTTCAGCCCCATACTAAATTAGATAAAAGAAAGCCAAAAAAATATAGAAAGCATAAAAAACGAACTAAAAAACATAAAAGGCAATTTAAAAAATATAAGAGACAATCTAAAAAATATAAGGAACAAAGCAAAAAATTTCCTTTATTTTCTAGCTCTGGTCCGATGCTATTACCAACTGTAATTCATAAAGTTGATAGCACCCTAATGGTTTTAATTAATCCATTAGTGGACAAAACCTACCAATCAAAATCGCAACAACGTAATTTGGAATCTCCTATTGATTTATCAATTAACCAAAAGAAGATGCATATTTTTTATATTGACCACACTGAAGTTACGACTGACCAATACAAAAAAACACACCCATCTCACAATCCAATCTCCATTAATGGGGAAATTTGTCTACTCTGCCCTGCGATGAGCGTTGATTGGATTAGCGCAAAAAAACATTGCCAAACCGTAGGGAAGCGTTTGCCAACAGAAGCTGAGTGGGAATTGGCGGCGTTAGGCTCACCTTGGAATAAGGGTATCAAGAAATTTGCCAATCTTATTGGAGATAATGACGGATTTTCCGCAGTCGCTCCGGTAGGGTCTTTTCCTGCAGGGGCCGGATCGTATGGGGTACTAGATATGATTGGCAACGTATGGGAATGGGTAGATACCCCCCATTCTCCTCTTCCGAAAAAATCAAAACTTCATGAAAACAAAAATTATAAAATTGTCAAAGGAGGTGGTTGGACAAGCCCATCTAGTTTTGCATCTATCGACTATCGAAATATTGTAGCTCGCGACATTAAAAATCCAACCTTTGGCTTTCGTTGCGCCAAGTCGCCAAGCTAGCTTAGTGCCATACGCTAAGGATTAAGATTATGAGCAGCCAGAAGTGGCCCCACAAGTTTGACATTTGAGGCAGGTGCCGTTTCGAACAAGAGTAAGTTGCCCACAATCTGCACAGGGATCTCCCTCATAACCCTTTAGTTTAGCTATTGCTGCCGTGGAAACCAGTTTTCGAGCAGCGACAGCCTGCCCTCCTCCATTTCCATTACCTCGGACCGGAATTACCTCGACAGGCTTAGTAGAGTGCCCTTTGTTTCCACTTACTTTGACATTTAAGCCCGGAGTAGCTCTAGGCTCATTCTTCTCTTGTTTTACTTTGGTTATCTCCGACAGCTCCTTAAAGTTTTGATTAGCTGTTTCATCAGGCTCTGACTCATCGTTCTTACCAATGGCATCTGCCCGAAGGTCATCCGGAGTCACCTGAGCCAGGTCAGTTCGATCAAGGTAATGAATAGCCAAGTCTCTAAATATGTAGTCGATGGTGGATGTAGCCATAGTGATACGTTCGTTACCCGTGACTATCCCATTTGGCTCAAATCTAGTGAACACGAAGGCATCAACAAACTCTTCAAGAGGAACACCATGTTGTAATCCTAGGGAAATGGCAATAGCAAAACAGTTCATTAGGCTGCGATAGGCAGCGCCTTCTTTATGCATATCAATAAATATTTCGCCCAGCGTCCCATCCGAGTACTGACCTGTTCGCAGATAAACTTTATGTCCACCAATAACTGCTTTCTGGGTATAGCCCGCTCGTCGATGAGGCAGTGTTTTACGTTTTTTCTCACGCACGATTTCAATTATTTTCTTAGCAATTTTAAGAGGCTGCTTTTCCTCAACATCCTCAACTTTAAGCATCTTAAAATCATCACTAACAGTATTATTAAGTGGTTGACTTAGTTTTGATCCATCTCTGTATACTGCAGTGCCTTTCAACATAAGTTTCCAGCAAAGCGTATGAGCTTTTTCCATATCTTCAAGAGTTGCTTCGTTGGGCATATTGATTGTCTTTGAAATAGCACCTGAGAGAAATGGTTGTGCTGCAGCCATCATATGAATATGAGCTTCTGACTTAATAAAACGCTTCCCATACTTACCGCAAGTATTAGCACAATCAAAAATTGAGTAATGCTCACCTTTAAGATGAGGTGAGTTCTCTAATGTCATGGTACCGCAAATAATATTGTTTGCCTCTTCAATATTTTGATCTGAAAAACCAAGATGGTTTAGCATATTAAAGTCGAAGGAATCGAGTTCTTCGTTACAAATACCTAAAGTCTCCTTACAAAAAGACTCACCCAAAACAAATTTATTGAAGGCAAAAGTAATATCGAATACTTTAGGCAGCTCATCTTCAATTTTAGCTAGAACATCTTCTGTAAAACCCTTAGCCTTTAGAGTATCAAGATTAATGTGTGGCGCTCCATTCAAACTGGCTGTCCCAACGCAATAATCTATTATCGATCGTATTTCGTCAGACTCGTAGCCTAGTCGCCGAAGGGCCGAGGGTACTGACTGATTAATGATTTTAAAATACCCCCCACCTGCAAGTTTTTTATATTTAACTAAAGCGTAGTCTGGCTCAATACCCGTAGTATCACAGTCCATCAACAAACCAATAGTTCCAGTAGGGGCAATACAAGTAGTTTGCGCATTACGAAAACCAAATCTTTCACCCAGAGTTAAGGCGTCACCCCATGCCTTTTTAGCTGCCACCACAAGACTATTAGGGCAGTGTTCCGCAGAAACTCCTTGAGGGAAAATAGATAACCCTTCGTACTCAGTTTGGTCAGAATTTAATAAAGCTCTTTGATGATTACGCATAACACGCATCATATGTTTCTTGTTTTTTTCATACTGGGAGAAAGGCCCATGTTCTGAAGCCATTTCGGCTGACGCTGCATAGGATGAACCAGTTAACAGCGCTGTGAGCGCACCAGTTATGGCTCGACTTTGCTCCGAGTCATAAGGAATCCCCATTATCATCAATAGCGCACCCAGATTGGCATACCCTAATCCTAACGTGCGATACTCATAGCTTTTACGTGCAATCTCAGAGTTAGGGAATTGTGCCATGGCCACTGAGATCTCGAGTGTTAGTGTCCACACACGGCAAGCATGCCGAAAGCTGTCCACATCAAAAACTCCCGTCTTAGCATCATAAAATTTCATCAAATTAATGGATGCGAGATTACAAGCCGTGTCATTCAGAAACATATATTCTGAACAAGGATTAGACGCATGAATACGATCCTCTTCAGGGCAGGTATGCCACTCGTTAATAGTTGTATCGAACTGTAACCCTGGATCAGCACTGGCCCAAGCGGCTGTATTTATAGACTGCCAAAGTTCACGGGCTTTTAAACGACGAATGGCTTTCCCATTGGTACGTTGACGAAGCTCCCAATCACCATCACCTTCCACAGCACGCAAGAAATCATTAGTCAAGCGAATAGAATTATTGCTATTTTGACCAGAAACGGTGCCATAAGCTTCAGAGTTCCAATTAGTGTCATACTCTTCAAACTCAAATTCCTTAATCCCCTGCTGAGCCAGTTGAATTACTCGATAAATATAGTTTTCAGGAATAAAATCTTCTATAGCCTTTCTCACCGCTTTCTTAAGTTTGATATTTTCCTTAACATCAAAACGAACATCTTTTTTCTCCCCCTCATCCCAACATGCAAGAAAAACTTCCTTCAGACGCCGCTTTAGGATGCGACTACCTGTTACTATTGAAGCTACTTTACGTTCTTCCTTAGCTTTCCAATTAATAAATTCTTCAATATCAGGGTGGTCAATATCAAGGGTTACCATCTTAGCAGCACGCCTTGTTGTTCCTCCAGATTTTATCGCTCCTGCTGCGCGATCGCCAATTTTAAGAAAACTCATAAGGCCTGATGACTTGCCACCGCCAGAGAGGGATTCTCCTTCACCACGAAGCTTAGAAAAATTGGTTCCGGTACCCGAACCAAATTTAAACAGCCGTGCCTCCTGTTGCCAAAGATCCATAATGCCACCACTACCGACCAAGTCATCCTTGACAGAAAGGATGAAGCAAGCATGAGGTTGAGGTCGTTCGTAGGCATTTTTTGATTTTTCAACCTGACCAGTTTCATCGTTGAAAAAATAATGGCCCTGGGCTGGTCCTTCGATACCATATGCCCAATTGAGACCTGTATTAAACCATTGAGGGGAGTTTGGAGCGGCCATCTGGCTTGATAGCATGTAACACATTTCTTGATAATAGTTGCGCGCCTGATCTTCGTTTGCGAAGCTTTGGTTCTTCCAACCCCAATAGGTCCAACAACCCGCTAATCTATGAAATACTTGACGTGAATCTTCTTCGCCTCTCATTCGTTCTGACTCTGGAAGTTTGGATAATGCTTCCGCATCTCCTTCGGATGGGCAAAGCCACTCGGGAACTCCCTCTTCTATTTTTTTCTTGAGCCTAGCGGGAACACCTGCTTTTCTAAAATACTTTTGGGATATAATATCTACAGCCACTTGTGACCAGGAGGATGGCACTAACACTCGCTCTGCTTGGGAAACAACAGAACCATCAGCATTAGTGATTTTTGAAGCTCTTTCTACAAACTCTATTTCGCTATAGGGATCGTCCTGATCTTCCGCAAACTTAGTAAACACTCGATCTATATGCACACAAACCTCCGCTACAATTCAAAAACTTAAAAAAATTCAGGACACACTGGATACAGGTTTTTGTGATGTCGATTAGGGCTCTCAACATCTATATCTAGTGTCAGGTAACAAAATATATACAATATATTGGGTTGTCAAACAAAAACCGACCCCATCCTCTACTTTTTTTAATTTATTGATATTTAATGACTTAAACTGTTTTTTTTAGGTCATTTTTAAGCATATAATCTAACATTCTCAACCCCCAGTGATTATAGGCTTCCAGAGACTTATTCATGAAATAAAGCCTTTAATTGAGGGTGTTCGTGCCTACCCAAATCGCTCATTTTATGTTGGATAATCAAAATTTGATGAATCTGAGGAAGTTTTTCGCAATCATATATGATAAGCGTTGGTACATTTTCTGGGTTAAAAAAGATGAATTATTCAAAAAAAACCATTTAAAAAAAATCAAATAGACTAATTCAAAGGCTTAAATTTGTTAAACATGAGAATTGAGACTCTGGAAATACATCACCTGGAGGGAAAATGAAAAATTATTATATTAATATTTTTAGTATATTGACCGTTTTGGCAGGTGTACTTTTTGTAACAATCAACGGGTCTAGCGAGTCTGGGAATAAAAATAAATCTTCTTCACCACACCCAGAATTGAAAAAAGCAACCTTCGCAGGTGGGTGCTTCTGGTGTATGGAACCGCCATTTGAAAAACTTCCGGGTGTCTCAAAGGTCATCTCTGGATACACCGGAGGTAAAAAAGAAAACCCCAGTTATAAAGAAGTTGCAACCGGCTCAACAAACCATGCAGAAGCCATAGAGATCCATTATGACTCTTCAATCATTTCCTATAATAATTTACTGGAAGTATTGTGGAGGAATATTGATCCTACTGATGGAGGCGGGCAATTCGTGGATCGGGGAAAGCAATATAGACCCGCCATCTTCTATCATAATAAGGATCAAAAAAAACGAGCAGAAAAATCTAGAGACAAGCTTGAAAAAAGCAAGCGCTTTAAAAATAAGATAGCGGCAACGATTATTAAGGCAACCACATTTTATGCCGCCGAAGAATATCATCAAGATTTCTACAAAAAGAGCACAGTTCGTTACAAAATATACCGAATGGGATCGGGAAGAGACCAATTTTTGAAAAAATATTGGGGCGAAAGTCTTGAGTATAAGGTGACAACAGCCTCAAAAAAAGAAAATGCTGGCAACAAGCAATCTCTTGATACTAAGTTTATAAAACCACCTAAAAATGAATTGAAAAAACGACTGACCTCTCTTCAATATCGAGTCACGCAGGAAAATGGGACTGAGCCCCATTATATAAACGATTACTGGAACAATAAAAAACAAGGCATTTATGTGGATATTGTTTCCGGAGAACCACTTTTCAGTTCTCAGGACAAATTTAAATCTGGTACTGGTTGGCCGTCTTTCACCAAGCCTCTTGTATCTAATAATATTACTACCAAAAAAGATAATACCTTAGGTATGGGCCGTACAGAAGTTAAATCAAGAAATGCCGATTCCCACTTAGGTCACTTATTTAAAGATGGGCCCAAACCAACAGGGCTTAGGTATTGCATCAATTCTGCTTCACTAAGGTTTATACCTAAAGAAAGTCTTGCCGATGAGGGCTATGGAAGGTTTGCGTCAGTATTTAAATAAGTTCAAATAAATGAACCCCTTTTGTACTTATATAATGTAATATCATAGGCAATTAAGGCTCAGTTCTATGCATTCGTTTAAGTTAACCAGAATTTAAAAAATAAGAAGGTATTTCTTATGGCTAATCATGGGTCAGAAGGTGAACACACTTTGCAGGAAAGATTTGGAACCAAGCAAAGTGCTTCCGCCTTTTACGATAAACAAATGTTAAACCACTTAAATTCTTCTATGCGTGATTTTATCTCTAAGCAGGAAATGGTTTTCATTGCGACTGCGGACTCTAAAGGCGAGTGCGATTGCTCTTTTCGTGCAGGTAAGTCAGGCTTTGTAAGAGTACTTAGTGACAAAACTCTTGCCTGCCCTGAATATAGAGGTAATGGCGTCATGGCCAGTTTAGGCAATATACTTGAAAATCAAAATATCGGGATGACCTTTATAGATTTTTTTGAAAACACCATAGGATTGCACGTAAATGGGACGGCTCAAGTCATTGAACATGAAGAATTCCTTAAAACTATAAAACAAGAGAAAGAAATAGGGCATGCAGTTCAAGAGAACGAGGAGAAAATTCCTGAGCGTTGGATTTTTATCACCGTAAAGGAAGCCTACATTCACTGTTCAAAACATATTCCTCTTCTTAAAAAACTTGATAAAGAAATACACTGGGGGACAGACAAGGAAGTCTATAAAGGGGGGGACTTTTTTAAAGCAAAAAAAACCGACTGACATTAACTTCTCATTAAAAAACTACCCAATGCAGTTTTATGCAAAGTCTTTTTCAAAACCTCCAAAACTTTTAAACAAAAAAAGGTGCACAAGAAAATATAAAGCGCGTCTAGTCAAAAGGTGGCTCGGATTTCCTTTTTATATCTTTCTTTGTTAGGTTCATCCTTCCCTCAATAAACCTGAATTTGTTTTCCGCGATTTTCATAGTTTGCTGATTATTAGTTTTTTGCGACAGTTTTTTAACAATCGCAATTTCCTCAATAGCCTTTTCCCAATTTTTCATTCGTTCATATACACTAATTAAATTTAAATGTGCCTGCAAATGTTCTGGGTTAAATTCTATCACCTTAATGTAATGTTCCGCTGTTTTTGGGATATCTTGAAGGTACCAGTATTCCAATGCAATTTTAAAATGGATTGTCGGGTCATTAATTCTTGTTTCTGCAACTTTAAGATATTGCTCCAAAGCAAGTTCATTGAGCACTGATTTATCGTAAAGCGATGCAAGGCCAAGTCGAGCCTCATCATAGGTTGGATTTATTTCAACTGCCTTGTTGTATGATGCTAGAGCTTCTTCCCTTCTATCCCATTCTTCATAAATCAAGCCTTTTTGATAATGGGCTGGCGCATAAAAAGCGTTAACTTCTAAGGCTTTGTCAAGAATATCTATTGCCTCATCATAAGCACCTGTCTCTTGTTTACTGACAGCAAGCTTTATTGACTCAGCAGGATCCTTTATTTGCTCAGAGCCTGACATTCCCACCACATTTTTTTTCTGTTCATTGCATCCAAAAAGCAATAAAAGTAGGCACAGGAAAAAAATCTTAATTTGAAATACCTTAACCATTTTAAACTCTACAACAGATTGTTTTCCCGACTATAAAAAAAAAGTCTAGAAGGGCCGCTCTTATTATTTTGATTTCGCTTGTTCCTTTTCCCAGTTTTTGGTTGCTTCCTCAGCATTCATAATCTGAAAACACTGCCGATTGAGCACCGGATGTAAGGAAAATATCGGTGTATTGAATGGTACGATAGCTCGTTCTTCCCCAGGAAGGAGCTGAAGGTGCATGTTGACAAAATTAAAACTAAGACCTTCCTGCCAAGGTTCCTTTGACAACTCAGCATAGGCAGGTATTTTGTCTGATGCATGTGTTCTAGTCATTAATCCGGACCCTCCCTGCAGACCATATTCATGGAGGTCAGGGGCCCCTTGAATTAAAACGGAAACACGAGAGGAGTCAAACCATACCTTGAAGTTATTAACAACCTGCAAAAATGGACCTAGGCTCCCCATTCGTTCTAGAACAGCACGAGGATAACTTAATTCAAGAGGATTTTCAGGTGAAGGAGCACCAACCTGATATTTACATTCTCGTTCTTTAACTTGAGATGCAGAAACAAATAAAAGGTTTGGATCTTCTAAATCTATTGGGAGCACTTGTGCATCATTGTAGCTCACGAGTTTATCCATATCATAAGCTAAGGGAAATGAGTATCCCTCCTTAGAATAAAACACACGCACTCCGGCCTCCAAAGGGTCTTCAGGTTTGCGTGTTATTTTTAGATCAAAAGGAAGCATTAAATGAAAGGCGTTGGTCCGCGAATTCATAAAGGGGGCACAAGCTCCCGGGAATTCACGGTGCACATCTTTGTTGTCCGGTTCGAACTTTCTTGGCCCACCGGTAAAATGCTGTCCTGCCTTTGCCTCTTTTGTCAGGTGATATTTCCCCTGATAGTAAGCTCCTGCTCGTTTTTGTGCGATATCTAAAATATAATCAGGCACATCGGACTGCACGATAATTAATTGCTTTTCCAGAGGCGAACCTGCTGGCCGCATAGCGTCATTATAGATATCTAATTCCGCCTGAGTTTTTCGAATATCATAATCCAACTGACGTGCAAGATCTGGGTTCGAATAACTGGTTCTTAGTTGCAACTCTTTCGCTTTATTCAATAGATCTAATTTTTGAACATAACGCTTGGGTTCAGGAGCAAATGCCTGAATAATTGCCATAAGGAGATTGAATTGCTCTTCAGGCAACAGGCCTAGTGCCTCCATATCATTTTCTTTAATGAATGTGAAAGCCAACGATCCAAAAGCCTCTTCTCGACGAAGACTAAGCGTCAAAAGATAATTAAGGTAGCTTCGTGCTTCTTCTAAATTATAATCTGCCATCGCCAAACTCACATTCTAAAGAACTGTTAATAGAAAGCGGATTATTGAAATCCATATTTTGTTAAAATTGATAGTACAATGAGCATTATAATTATTCAACACGGACTGCTTCCTTTGGGTTCAGCCTTACAGCTAAACGCGCAGGATAAAGACCAGCAATCAGAGAAACAACCCAAAATAAAATTAAGGCGAGTAAAACAAAAACATATGGGAAGTGGATTTGAATAGTCCAACCAAAGGACTGTTTGTTAATCACAAAAATCAAAATATACGATACAACCCCTCCTGCGACTACACCCATTATCGAACCTATCAAACCTAAAATACCTGACTCTATAAGAACCATCCGCTTTACTTGATTTTTAAACCCGCCAATAAACCTAAGAATACCTATCTCTCGCTTTCTTTCAAGAATAAGAGCAATTGAAGTATTAAATAAGCCTAGCAACGCCACACCCCCTGCAATAATTTCTAATGAGTATGTAATAGCAAAAGTTTTGTCAAAAATTTCCAGTACGTTTTGTTTTAATTCAGGGTTTGACCTTATAACTAAATTATAATCCGCGCCAAGTGTTTTTAGAATTTTCTGTCTGACACTTTCTATTTCATTTTTATTTGAAAGATAAATCACGAAGCTGTTCACATCCGTGTCACTATAATATTTAATAAATATTGAGCGGTCTAAAATTATGTAACCTCGCTCTCTTGAGTAGTCATAATATACTGCTGCAACTTGAAGTTCAGCTGAACCATTTGGAGTTTCCATAAATAAGGAATCACCCACCCCAACATCATGCTTAAGTGCAAAGGATTCTGAAACAATAGCTCGGTCTTGGCCGACCATTTCCTCAGCTAATTCCTGTGCGGTTGGACCAGATTTTATAACCAAATTGCCATAGCGAGATAGCGCTTCAAAATCACCCGAACCCAATACTGCCGGTTTATCATTGTAACTAATATCTTGAGCACGAAATAAATCCACAGCAGCAACACCAGAAATTTTTCTTATATCTTCTACTCTATCCCCCGGTAATGTGAACTGGTAATCGATATCCCTTCCTCCTGCAACTCTTACAAAAAGATCTGCTTTTAGTGTTTGGCCAATCCACACAATAACTGTTTGTCTAAAGCTATGAACCATGATCGACATACTTATAATCATCATGAATGCTATTGCAAGAGAAGAAATAGCAAGCGAATTACGGCCAATATTTTGTGATAAGTTCATACTTGCCAGAAAGCCCTCGCCACCAAAATATTTTTTACAAACACCCCTTAAGAGGTCTCTGCCTAAAAGCAATGCTGAAGGGGAAAGAAAAGATAACCCCATGATCACGAGAAATACTGCAAGGAACCCAAAGTAAGGAAACCCTCCTATAGGAGGCAATAAACTGAATATTCCCGCCATAACAAAACTAGTTAGAGCGAGTAAAATTAGCCTTCTGTCCCCTCGAAATATTTTTACATCATAGCTTCCCCGCCGCATTACTGTTGTGGGTGACGTTCTCGCCGCATCAATAGCTGGTATAAGAGCTGAAATTAGAGAAAGACCTACTCCCAGAATTAAATAAGGCCATGACTGGCCCCAGTGAAAAGCTACTTCTGTTACATAACTCGGAGTATAAAGATTGTTAACGGTTACAGATACTGCATTAAGCGAAAACTGTGCTAAATATTTTCCCAACCAGACTCCAATCACAGAACCTGCGGCACCGATAATTCCTGCTTCAATAAAAAAAATACTGGCAATCAATAATGGCGTTGCTCCGATGGCTCGGAGCGTACCAATCTCCGCACGTCTACGAACTACTGACAATGCAACCATATTATAAATTAGGTATAGAGCAACAATAAGAGCAACAAAACTTAAAGCGGTAAGGTTATATTGAAATGCACGAAGCATTTTTTCTACTTGCCGATTCTTTCTTTCCGGCCTATCCACTCGAAGAAAACCAGGCAATACATCTGTAATTTGTTCACTCACCGATTCGAAGTTTTCTTTCCCTCTAAACTCTATATCAATCCGGTCGAGTTTACCTATTCTTCCAAAAGCCTCTTGAGCGGCAGCAATATCCATGAGCGCAAAGTTTCCATTGAGCGCTCGAGCTAAACCTTTATTCTCCAAAATGGCATTTATATTGAAAGTTTTTTCGATGCCATTAATAAGAAATTTAATTTTATTCCCAGGCTTAAAATTTGTCCCCGGAATAAATTTTTCAGGTAAGACAATACCTTTTGAGTCGAGAATAATTGGTAGCAACCCCTTAAGGTCATTCTCCACTGTTTTAATTGAAAAATCTCTAATACCACTATCTTGCAGAAGATCTGTTCCAAGAATTTCTACTACCTGACCAGTTTTTAATTCAATACCATATCCTTCTATGACTGGATAAGATTTAACTAACTTGCGAACACGTGAAAGCTCCTTAAGGTATTTTTCATCAAAAGCCATACCCTCTGAATGGACAATAGCATCTGATTTACCAAGGACTAGGTTTACGCTCTCTTCAAACGAGCGGAGTGTTTGCCTATTAGCTAACTGAATACTTAGGAAGACCGCAACACCAATAGCTACGCCTAAAATTGTAATTACCATTCGGAAGGGGTCACGCAAAACAGGACGCACAATAAGTGCCAAAAAAAGATCCTTAAAATAAAAAAGAAAATTCACTATCAAACCCTATAGTTAACTTCCCATCAAAATAGAGAAGGCATTTAAACGCACAGTTATATAATCATCAAAACCATATTGTGTTTTAATTTGCTCTGAGTGTAGCTTTGCCGTCACGAATTTCAAAGTGCCGATTACCATAGTCAGCAATTTGCAAATTATGTGTAGCCATAACTACTGTAGTGTTAAAGTCAGTAGAAGCTTTATTCATAAGCTCAAGAATTTTAATCCCGTTTTCGGAATCCAGGTTTCCTGTTGGTTCATCGGCTAAAATAATTGACGGTCTATGAACTAATGCTCGGGCAATCGCCACTCTCTGCATTTCGCCACCTGATAATTCTGCAGGAAAAGATTTGGTCCTATGGAGTAAGCCGACATAATCCAAGAGGATTTGTACCTGTTTGTTTTCTGTTCTAGCTGAATGACTTATTAAAAGAGGCAGTTCTACATTTTCTTGAACAGTTAAAGTAGGCATAAGATTAAAAAACTGAAAAACAAACCCTATTTCCTTTCGCCTTAGTTCAGTAAGTTCCCTATCATCCAATTTATTTAGCAAACGATTGTTAATATATATTTCTCCCTGGTCTGGAAAATCCAATCCACCTAAGCAATGCAAAAAAGTTGTTTTTCCACCACCACTAGGCCCCATTATAGAGACAAAATCTCCCTGGTGAAACTCCAGACTAACCCCCGCTAAAGCTGTAACCCTCTCATCACCCGCATAATAGTACTTATAAACATCTTGAAAACGTATGACTGGAGAATTTGATGACATAACTAGATCCTTTTAAATAACGAAATTAAAAATAAAGATATAAGCATAGTTGAAATAGACTCTCCTCTCAAGTCAGTTGCGCAATATAGGAACTTTATGTTATTGATATTTTTTATATATTTTCATAATTGAGGTTGAAATGCCTATTTCGCAAAAAATTAGCGCTAAACTAAAGAGTTCTTCTTGGATTAGAAAAATGTTCGAAGAAGGCCTGCAGATGAAAAAGAAGTATGGGGTAGATAATGTTTTCGATTTATCCTTAGGAAACCCAGTGGTAGAACCGCCAAAAGAGGTACGTCAGGCTATTAAATTAGCTGCTAATGATTCCAGCCAGGGGCTTCACCGTTATATGCCGAATGCAGGCTTGCATGATGTACGTGAAGCTATTGCACAATCATTATCTTTAGAGGCTGCCTGTAAAGAATTAGTAGCTGATCATATTGTTATGGTGTGCGGAGCAGCTGGAGGGTTAAACATCACTCTTAAAACACTATTGGACCCAGATGAAGAGGTTATCGTTTTCTCACCATTTTTTGTAGAGTATCTATTTTATTCTGAAAATCATGGAGGAAAAACTATAACCGTCCCAACTAATGAAGATTTTAGTCTTAATTTTAACGCTCTTCGCGAAGCGCTTTCACCAAAAACCAAGGCTGTAATTATAAACTCCCCTAATAATCCTACGGGTATAGTTTATTCCCGAAAGATGCTTGAGGAATTGGCATCTATTCTCAAGAAATACTCAACTGATAATAATAATCCGATATACCTTATTTCGGATGACCCATATAAAAAAATAGTTTTTGATGGGGTTGAGACACCTAATATTCTCGAATTATATGACAACAGTATTTACATTACTTCACATTCCAAAGACCTCGCTATCCCTGGTGAACGAATCGGTTATGTCGCAGTCCATCCTAAGTGCGCCGATGCTGAAAACTTAATGTCTGGTCTCATTTTTTGTAATAGAGTATTAGGCTTTGTTAATGCACCGGCATTAATACAAAGGGCTATTCAGAATGTTCAAAATGTTTCGGTAGATGCTGAATTATATCGAAAAAAACGTGACTTCCTTTACGCTGAACTTATCCGGATTGGGTATTCTGTGGTTAAACCACAGGGGGCATTCTATTTTTTCCCTAAATCACCTCTCAAAGATGAAGTATTATTTATTCAGAAATTAGCAGAAAAAAAAGTTCTAGTTGTCCCAGGTCAAGGGTTTGGATCTCCTGGATATTTCAGAATCTCTTATTGCCTTCCTGACCAAGTGCTTGAAGGCTCTATTGCTGGGTTTGAAGAAGCCTTCAATGAAGTTAAGTTATAAGATGACGCATCTCTGCAATAGAATGAATGCACACTCCAAGAAATGCACTGTCTTTTTCCTGGCAAAAATATTTGGTGGAAGTATCCTATTTTTTTTATCTCCCCTACTCTCCTCGAGTTTTAAGCTAATAGAAAATTCAAGTACTGAATTACCGCCTCTGGGTTTTAAATCTTTGGACACCTGAGTCCTTTCTGTTAAAATCTACTACAAACCTCGATATATTAATATTTAGATTAAGAAACCTTTAATTGGAAAAAATTTATGGGCTTGTCACAAGATCAGATCGCCCGTTATAGTCGCCACCTACTCCTTCCGGAAGTTGGTGTCGAGGGCCAAGAAAAATTATGTACTGCTAAGGTGCTTTGTATTGGAACAGGTGGACTTGGATCTCCACTTGGTCTTTATCTGGCCGCTGCCGGGGTAGGCAAGTTAGGGCTCATTGATTTTGATGTTGTCGATCAGAGTAACCTGCAGCGTCAAGTTCTTCACGGGGAATCCACCGTAGGCAAATTAAAAGTCGATTCAGCAAAAAGCCGTTTAGCTGACATCAACTCCGATGTAGAAGTTGTAACTTACAACATCCGCCTCTCTTCTGAAAACGCAATGGAAATTTTTAAGGGCTACGATATAATTGTGGATGGCACTGATAACTTCCCAACTCGGTATCTGGCTAATGACGCGGCAGTCCTATTAGGAAAGCCCTACATCTACGGTTGTATTCTTCGTTTTGAAGGACAGGCATCCGTTTTTTACTCAAAAGAAGGCCCGTGCTATAGATGCTTATACCCTGAGCCACCTCCACCTGGTTTAGTTCCAAGTTGTGCTGAAGGTGGTGTTCTTGGAATTCTACCTGGTATTGTCGGTCTCATACAAGCTACCGAAGTGGTTAAAATTATTTTAGGTAAAGGTGACACTTTGGTTGGGCGCTTGATGCTTTTTGATGCACTTGGAATGAAGTTTAGGGAAATGAAGCTAAGGAAAGACAAAGATTGTCCTATTTGTGGAGATAACCCCACCATAACAGAGCTCATCGATTACGAACAGTTTTGTGGCATTCCTTCGGCTTCTGAGGAAGAAGCTGACAATGCAAAATGGGAAGTTTCAGCTGATGAGGTTAAACTTAAATTAGATAGATCCGACGAGTTTATTTTAGTTGATGTGCGAGAACCTTCAGAATACGACATCTGTAGGATTGATGGCTCGATTCTAATTCCTCTAGGAAAAATTGAGGAGATGGAACCGAAAAACCTTAATGGTATTTCTAAAAGTAACAAGATAATACTGCACTGCAAAGCTGGAGTAAGAAGTTTGAAAGCAGCTAAAGCTCTAAAAAAAATGGGGTTTGAAGATGTAAAAAGTATGGCCGGAGGAATTGAATCTTGGTCTGAAAGAATCGATCCATCTGTACCAAGATATTAAGCCTTGAGATCACAATTCCCAACTTAGGGTCATCAATTTAACTAATTTTTAAAATTTTTCAATGTAACTTGACATGTAAAGCTAACAAGTTTACCTTGAATTGAAATACTTCGTGCATCCGTTTTAAATTTTTGATCTTTAAGAACTGAAGACCCTGAAAGGGAACTTTAATATGAGCCACTCACACGATTCTGAGCCAGACTTCGAAAAATTATCAAAAGCTATAACAGAAGCTGTTATGACTTCAGAGAAAGTTCGAAAAATAGTTGAAGAAATTCAAAAAGATGACGAAATATGCCCTCAAAGTTTCATGGTTTTGGTTCTCAAAATGAAGGTGCTCACTGAATCGCTGGAATTAGACATAGAAGAAGACAATATCAAAAAGAAACCCTCTATCCCAAAAAAGACACGAAAAAAATCTCAGTATATTGACGGACGCAAACTTTCTCAGCATGAAGCCGCTTTCGAAGAATTTCGCAGTAAAAATTTTAACTCAGAAGACTGGCTTAAGAAAAACCGTCTTAGCCTCTAGGTTTATCCTTTCCGTTTTATTTCTACTATTCTCCATAAACCAATAATATTTTAAATAATTTTCAGGTTTACAATCCGTAGACATATAGCCATAAATAAAATTTAAAACTCTTTTTGGTTTCTAAGTCGCATTAATTTCGATCAAAAGTTTTAATACAGAGCTCACTAGAGATATAATACCCAGATAAAATAGTTACTTAAAGAAAAATGCTTTTATAAATATAGGTTTATGGTAAAGAAAGTTAGCGCTTATGCTCAGGTGTCCTGCTGTATCAGGGCGATTCTATCCTAGTAAAAGTCACTTGCTGATAGAAGAGCTTAAACATTGCATAACACAAAGCCCTGAAACTAAATTCTCAAAAAAAATTTGTGCGACAGGAATTATTTGTCCACATGCAGGTTTAACTTATTGCGGAGAAGTCGCAGCAGCTGTTTATTCAAATATTGAAATTCCTGACACGATAATTCTTTTAGGTCCAAATCATACAGGTGCGGGTGAACAAGTTTCTATTATGTCAGAAGGTACTTGGCAAATGCCTCTGGGAAACGTTGAGATTGACAATGAGCTAGCTGACACAATTTGTCAAATGTCTGTAACCGCTAGAAAAGATACCATAGCCCACCAACAAGAACATTCAATTGAAACACAATTGCCTTTTCTTCAATTTTATCGTGATAATTTTAAAATTGTCCCGATTTGCTTAATGCGTCTGGGGATAGACAAATGTGAAGAATTAAGCAATGCAATCATAAGTGCTGTTGAAAAAACAGGCCGTAACGTTCTTATCGTAGCAAGCTCTGACATGACTCATTATGAAACACATGAAAACGCATCTAAAAAAGATAAATATGCGCTCGATCAGATTTTAAGGCTGGATGCAAAGGGACTATTTACCACAGTGCATGACAAGAATATTTCAATGTGTGGAGTGAACCCAGTTGCAATTATGCTGATGTGTGCTCGTAAAGTTGGCGCGCAAGATGCCCTTTTAGCTAAATACATGACCTCCGGCGAGGTAGGTGGCAACATGGACCGTGTCGTTGGATATGCTGGAGTAATTGTTAAGTAATGATAGCTCTAGTTTTTAAAAATTTAGTACTAACAAACCTGAATTTCTATTTATTTTTTGAATACTGGATCAATTCAATTTCATAGCTATCGGGGTCTTCAATAAAAATAAAACGCGTCCCACTCTCCGTTTCAATTGGGCCTTCCGTAACGGGAATCTCTTTTTCTTTTAGTTTGGCTATGCATTGTTCGAGATCACCAACCTGAAATGCCAGATGCACTAAGTCCTCGGGAACTTCAATCTCCCCACTGCCAGAAAAAGAGCACAATTCAAGGGCGCAGTTAGTACCGGGAAAACGCAGAAAAACAAGCTGAGAACCGCGAGGAGATGTTTTAGTCTCAATAACTTCCATACCCAGAATACTATTGTAAAAATTTATAGAGCGGTTCATGTTATTAACTCGAAACCGAGCATGGAGATACCTTTTCAACATAGTTCTTGATCGAGTTTAACGGTAGGCTCATATTTCCCCATTGCTTTACGAACCAGAGAAGTAATCTTGTCAAGTTGATCCGCATTATTTGCTTCAAAACGAAAAACAATGACTGGTTGTGTGTTTGAAGCACGAATCAAAGCCCAGCCGTTATCAAACTTTATTCTAACGCCATCAACATCAATAACTTCATATTCTTTTCTAAACTTATCTGTAAGCTCACCAACGATTTTAAATTTTTGACTATCAGGGCAATCAACACGAATTTCTGGAGTTGCTGCCACTTTTGGTACATCTGCAAGCATTTCTGAAACTTTTACTTTGGAAGTTGCAACTATCTGAAGAACCCTGCATGCTGCGTAAATTGCGTCATCGAATCCGAAATAGGTATCTGAAAAGCAAATATGCCCACTCATTTCACCTGCTAGTAATGCATTAGTTTCTTGCATTTTCTTTTTAATCAAGGAATGACCAGCTGCAGACATTACCGCTGTTCCACCATGCATCTCAATATCTTTGAAAAGATTTTGCGAACACTTAACTTCGCCTACTACAGTTGCACCCGGATTACTTTTCAGTATATCTCGTGCAAATATCATCAACAGTTGATCTCCCCAAAGAATGTTTCCTTTTTCATCTACAATTCCAATTCTATCCGCATCACCATCGAATCCGATACCAAGTTCTGCCCCCTCTTCCTTAACCTTATTACTAAGACTCAGCATATTTTTTTCTACTGTTGGGTCTGGATGGTGGTTTGGGAAGGTGCCATCGGGTTCACAATATAGTTCTGTAATATTTGCGCCTAATTGCGTCAAAAGCTTCGGACCTATGATTCCAAAGCATCCGTTTCCTCCATCAACAACAACCTTAACAGCTCGTGAAATTTTAACTCTATCCAAAATTTCTTGGATATAATCTTCTAAAATATTTTCATGACTCAATTTTCCGCTACCCAGCTCAAAATCATTATTATCGATTAATCCTCTTAGCTCTTGAATAGCCTTGCCATACAAGCTGTGTAAACCATTGCTGATTTTAAACCCATTAAAATCTGACGGGTTATGGCTACCTGTTATCATCACCCCACCATCTGGTTTCAAGTGATACAACGAAAAATAAGCTACTGGCGTAGGAACCATACCTATATCTATAACATTGCACCCTGTAGAAATTAATCCACGAATAAGACTGTCTCGGAACGGAATGGAACTAATCCTCATATCATACCCAACTGTAAGGGTTATCCCTCCATTCCTACGAATGTAGGTTCCTATGCCTTTGCCAATTCTTTCTGTAGAATCCTGAGTCAAGTCTTTATCGACTAATCCCCGTATATCGTATTCTCTAAAAATCTCTGGATTAATAATTTCTGTCATCTTTTTTGCTTAAAAAATATTGGATATTTATAATATTTAGCTCTGAAATTTATTTTTTGTTTTCTTTATCTATCTTTAGTAAGGGTTCTGAACAAAACCCCCGTCAATATTAAAATTCGATGCAGTGATCCAACTTGATAGATCCGAAGCTAAAAAAAGAACTAAACCCGTGACATCATCTGGAACTCCCATCCGCTTAAGTAATAATGTCTCAGCTGAGGAAGCCCGAATACTATCAACTATACCCGGTAAGTCATCTCCTGATTTTTTAGCAATATTCTTAGCTTCATCGTCCCAGGACTTTGACCAGACAGGCCCAGGAGAAACCGAATTAACGAGTACTTTATCGCTGGCAAGAGCACGTGCAAGTGAAATGGTTAAGTTGCATAATCCTGCTTTAACTGCACTATAGTGAGGAAATACATCTCCGGGACGACTTGCTGCAACAGATGTTATATTGATAATTCTCGGCGATGCAGATTTCTTTAAGGACGAGCTAAACAAACGGCAGGCCCTTACGGCTGACATAAGGTTAATATCAAATACTTCCTGCCAGTCTTCATCACTAAGATCGAAAAATCCTGCCAGTTTCTGAATCGATCCTACATTATTGATAAGAATATCAACCCCTCCCATTGCTAAAATTGTTTCATCATGAAATACCTGGATATCATCTGGCTTAGAAAAATCGGCTGAGAAAAAAAAATGTCCTGTCCCAAAAATTTCACTTTCAATAGCATTCAGTCGTTCGGTATTACGCGCTGATCCGGCAACATGAGCACCTGCCTCACCAAAAGCCAAAGCTAAACTTCTTCCAATTCCTTCACTAACGCCTGTAATGACCACTTTGCGATTTTTTAAGTTTATATTCATGCTAAAATTATTTTCTTTTTTAATGCTTAATTATCTTCCCATATTAAATTTATGGTAACTGAATTACTCCCAAACCTTTCGCCGTCATCATCTCTTATCTGGATTGCCCCGGCGATTGTGTTTCATATTTTAAATATATTCTTAGGCGCCTTCATGGCATTCCAAAAAAAAACTCCCGCCATTATTAAAGTGCATGGCTTTTTATACTACGGAGTTATTATTTCTCTGATTAATTTCCTTATAATAAATCAGCTACATGAAGAAAATACGATTTGGGACTACCTAGTTTTTGCCTACTTTATCACACTCGTACCTTTCAGCAAACGATGGGACGTCCTAGTACACGCATTTATTTCCTTGATTGGGCTAACCCTTCTACCTGTCCTCATTATTCTGCAAATGTAAAAAACATAATACAAGTGAAGAAAAAAAATTATTATACGTTTTTGATCTTATGGTTAGTAGCTGCGAGAGGGGTAGTGAGAAACTTAATCCTTAATTCCTGCTTTAATAGTAACGGGGCCAAATACTTTTGTGCGACAGCCGAGTCTTTGATGAGGTTCTAGTCGATGGATTTTTTCAAAAAGAGTTTGCTCGCTTACGTTTTCAAGTGGACTTGGTTCTATTACACATTTACCACAAAGACCCATGCCCCTACAATTTAATTGCGTATTTATCCCTTTATAAAGATCTATATCTTGAAATAATGCAGACTTTCTTAAATTAGCACCATAACCCAACTTATACTCCTTAGATTCACCTGACTCCTCATTGGTTATAGTAACCTTTGGCATTTTATTTTAGACCTCGATTATAAGACAAATTAAACGCGGGAAACACCTATTTTGAACTTCATTAACTAAAAGTCAATCGTTTTCCAAAAGCGCATGTAAAAATAAGCATTGTGCATTAAATGGAATAATTATGACCTGTAAGAATTTTTTTATTTTTCAAATACTTGCAAATTTCATCAACTGCTTCCTTTTCTTTTTCTACTTCTGCTAAAGTTAGCTTTAAAGCATAGTCACCCGTTATCTCTTTTTCATCAGCGACAAATACTTCCACAACTGGGCTTGGTTCAACTAATAAGCGAAGGTCTGTATGATCTTCCTGATTAAAAATATTGGATGTTGATATGACCACATGACCTGCATCCAGAAACAGTTTTGCTACTTCACCGAATCGCCGCAGCACTTCACCTTCTTGCTTTTTATGCCCTGCACCAATATCAGCAGAAACTCCTAATGCCACATTACGCCCATCTAATAAATAACTCTGATAATTAAACTCAAATAGTTTTTTCTCAAGGCTTTTGGCTAGTTTTGACTTCCCTATTCCAGAGGGGCCCACAATCAAAATAAGCGTCGACTGATGTCCATTACGATAAGCCCTTTCTTCTAACTTAATATCGCTCTTCAACCAATGAAAATCTCGATGTCGAACTTCGTCTCGTAACCGGTCGGTTTTATTTGCCTTGTATGTGGTAATGATTCCTCCACCACAAACATCGTATTCATCAACCAGAACAAATCGTCCTGTAGTTGGAACCGTTCCAAATAAATCAAAGGCTACAGGGGTAGAAGTACGAAGTGTAACTTCGGCAACATCGTTTTTAGCTAAAAACTCTTGACCCTTAAGTGTTTCTAACGTCGAAGCATCCACCACTTTTTTAAACTCCACGACTTTGCAAGGCACTTCTTGGGTAGTGAGTTTTAATGTATAAGTTCTTTCTTTGTCAAGATGGCGCTTACCCATCCAAAACACGTTGACATCAAACGTGGTAGAAACAATTGGTAATTCTGATCTGAGTGTTGCAACATCGCCACGCTCGACAAAAATCTGTTCCTCAAGAGTAAAGCCTATAGACTGAGACGCCTGAGCTTCTAAAGGTTGATTCTCAACACTCCACGCCTCAATTGTTTTAATTACTCCTATTTTATTTGAAGGTGAAAAAACAACTTGGTCACCAACACTGACTGTTCCCGACTCAACTCTTCCAGAAATAATTCTACGCTCATCAAATTTGTAAACATCCTGAACTGGAAAGCGAAATGGTAGGTGCGTTGGTATTTGTTTTTCTGTGAATTGATCTAGCATCTTTAAAACACACGGCCCTTTATACCAAGGTATTTCTCCACTATTTTTTGCAATATTAACTCCCAATTTAGCGGAAACAGGAATAAACTCTCTGGCCTCTATACCCATCGAACCAAGAAACTTTGTATATTCAGATTTAATCTTATGGTAAACACCCGAATCATAATTAACTAAATCCATTTTGTTAATGACCACCGCCACCTGATTTAATCCAAGTAACTTGAGTATGTAGCCATGACGGCGTGATTGCTCTTGGATACCTTCAAACGCGTCAATGAGAAGTAATGCTGACTCCGCATTAGCTGCCCCTGTGACCATATTCTTTAAAAATTCCTTGTGTCCAGGAGCATCAATAATCACATAGCGTCTTTTTTTTGTGTTGAAAAAAATTTGTGACGTATCAATTGTGATTCCTTGATCCTGCTCTTCCTCCAACGCATCAAGAAGAAAAGCGAATTCAAACTCTTTACCTTGACGCTCGCAAATATCCTTCACAAAATCTAATTTCCCAGTCGGCAAACTATCCGTATCAGACATAAGGCGACCAACCAAAGTCGATTTTCCGTGATCCACATGCCCCACAATAACCAACTTCATCAAACGATTATTTAATAAATTAACTTTACCATTATCACTCATAATTACTCTTTATATTGATTTTATCTAGGAGGGATGAACACCTGCTTTAAATCACATATACCCTCGGGCGCGAAGTTTTTGCATCGCGTATGTATTTTCCTGATCTTGAGCCCTACCTGAGCGTTCGGCGGATGTAGTATTTTTCAATTCTTCAATAACTTCGACTACATTTTTAGCGTTAGAATCAATAGGGAAGGTACATGGTGCACAACCCAGTGATCTGTAACGTTTCCCTTCAGCATTAGAAAAATAAAGATCAATAATTGGAATTTTTTCGCGATGGATATATTCCCAAACATTCAACTCAGTCCAGTGAAGAATCGGGTGAATACGAATATGTGTATCAGGAGTAAAAGATGTTTTAAACTGATCCCAAAGCTCAGGAGGTTGATCCTTAAAGTTCCATTCAAAATTTTTATCACGAGGTGAAAAATAACGCTCTTTTGCTCGAGTACCCTCCTCATCTCTACGTATACCAAGAATTAGGCCCGTGTATCCTTCCTGTTCCATTACCGAATGCAAACCCATGGTCTTTAATGCTTCACAGCAAACAAGCCGACCTTTTTCATGGTTCATCCCATCACTTAGCGCCTTCTCATTTTTTCCTACCACTAAGTTAAGTCCCCATTTTTTAGCAAACTCATCACGATACTTAATCATCGCTGGAATTTTATATGTCGTATCAATATGCACCAATGGAATAGGACAATGGCCAAAAAATGCTTTTCGTGCAAGCCACACGAGCACAGTAGAATCCTTACCAATAGACCAAAGCATTGCCAGGTTTTTGAAGTTTTTATATGCCTCGCGCATTATGAAAATGCTTTGATTTTCTAATTCGTCTAAATGATCCATAGTATAACTGTAATTACCTTGGAAAAAAAATAGGGCTATCGGACACTTTATCCCGTTCATCAAGTGGAATCAAGTGCTTATCAGTACTAGGAGAGAAAAAACACCTAGCAATTATTTTAAATAGAGCAAGAAATGGATTATGGGATAAATACTCACCATCGTCAATATTATTTCTCTTCGTGCAATAGCCTCAGAAATATTTTGGGAAAACTATAAAAATATTTTTGGATTGATTTAAGGTAGTTAATGAAGAGAATATCTTAACTTTCTGTTTTTGATCATTTTATTTTCCACTCAGTTCCCTTTGATGTATCCTCTAGCACAATCCCCATTGTCTTTAACTCATCTCGACACTGATCTGCTCGACCCCAATCCTTATTATTTCGAGCTTCATTTCGATCATTGACAAGACATTCGATTCTTTCAACATCAAGTTCACGCGCCGTTTTCTTGACTTCAAATATTTCCTGTCTGATTTGACCAAGCGAGCTTGTAAGCAAACCAAGTAATTCCCCTACAAACTTAAACGTCGCCAAGCGAACGGCCAGGTTTCTTTTTTCTCCTTCCCCACTATCAACACGACTGCAATCAAAATTTATCCCGCGTGACTCTTCGTTTAAATGAGCAACCACTACAGCAGTGTTAAAGTCGTCATTCATTGCCTTCTCGCATTTCGCTAAAAAAGAGCTGCTTTTGATCTCCTCTAAAGAAACACTACAATCATCTACTAAAGTTCTGGCGTTTTCTAAGGCCTCATAGAAACGCAATATCACCTTTTCAGCATCCTCTAAGTTCTTCATGCTGAAATCTATAGGACTTCTATAATGACTGCTAATCAAAAACAAACGTAGCGCTTCTGGGTGAAACTTTTTAAAAATGTCTCGCAGGGTAAAAAAGTTATCTAGCGATTTAGACATTTTCTCCTTATCAACATTAACAAACCCATTGTGTACCCAATACCTAGCGGGCAAACAACCTGTCACACCACAGGATTGTGCAATTTCGTTTTCATGATGGGGAAAAACTAAATCCTTCCCACCGCCATGAATGTCAAAACTCTCTCCAAAATATTTTCGCCCCATAGCAGAGCATTCTATATGCCACCCAGGACGCCCTTTCCCCCAAGGGCTATCCCATGCTGGTTCATCTGGCTTACTTTTTTTCCATAAAACAAAGTCTAGTGCGTTACTTTTATTTTCGTTTACATCTACTCGAGCACCCGCTTGAAGATCTTCTATATTTTTTCCTGAGAGCTGTCCATAACCATCAAAAGAATTTACCGAATAAAAAACATCTCCTCCTGACTCATATGCTTTTCCTCGTTCGATCAATGAGGAAATCATATCGAGCATTTCTTGGATGTGGTCTGTAGCCTTCGGTTCTTCCGTTGGTGATTGAATATGAAGCTGCCCCATATCGTCGTAAAATGCCTGGATAAATTTTTCGGTCAACTTCTCCCAAGAAACATTTTGCTCCTTGGAACGATTTATAATCTTGTCATCTATATCAGTAAAGTTTCTTACGTATTTGACATCGTATCCACAATGCTTCAAGTAACGAAAAATGATATCAAAGACAACTCCTGATCGGGCATGGCCAACATGACAATAATCATAGACGGTTACACCACAAACATACATGCCCACCTTATTCTCACGTAAAGGCTCAAACACTTCCTTCTTGCCAGATAAAGTATTGAAAATTAATAGATTCATAGCCGACTAACCTATCACCTTAAAAGTTGTAAAGTCAACTGCTTAGCATACGATCCAAATTACCTTTTTTTCGATTCTCCACCATCGATAAATATGATTTCTCCATTGACGAAAGGACTATCCAGTAGGTAATCCAATCCGCGGAGAACGTCCGATGTATTACCATGAGTTTTAGTAGGAATATTTTCCCTATGGCTTATAAGGTATTCATCAGAATTCCCAGATGGAGGTAGTATTAGACCTGGTGCAATGCCATTAACGCGAACTGTTTCACCCCAACTAACAGCAGAAAGTTCAGTTAGGTGAGCTAACGCTGATTTACTAACCGAGTAAGCACCAAAAGTAGAGATCCTTTTTAATATACGCTGGTCCAAAATATTTATAATGAGCCCACTATCGATCTTTTTTTTAAACTCTCTCATTAAAATAAATGGCGCCATGAGGTTAATATTAATTGTATCAAGAAGTTCTGAGTTAGACGTTTCTTCAAGCTCTTTTTGAATAAAGTTAGCGGCTGAGTTAACAAGAAGGTCAATGGATTTAAAGTCTGCTAAAACTTGATCCATCAACAAGGAAGTAAGACTAAAATCTGCGAAATCGGCACAATAAATTTTGCATTGGACACCAAACTTTCTCACTTCTTTAGCTGTTCGCTCGGCCGATTCTTTTGATCTTCCATAATGAAGAGCAATACCATATCCGCGTCCTGCCAGATGAAGGGCTATAGAGCGACCTAATCTAACAGCACCTCCTGTCACTAAAGCTGTTGGCATAAACTTCTCTTTGCTTTAATTATGTTATGATATATTGATAATTCTAGCTCCTATATACCAAACTGAGCGCTATTATTAAAAATAAATTTAAATTAACAGTTTAAAGTTTTCACCCTAAGTGTCAGTTTCAGGCTCTATGTAAATAAATACACAGCGCAATTTATCTATTTTTAAACACAATCAACCCATGAGTAATACGGCAAAAGGAAAATCCGTAAATATTGTAGTTTTGACTGTAAGCGATACGCGAACGATCGAAAATGATAAATCGGGAGATACCCTAGTAAAGCGGCTAAAAACAGCTGGTCACTATCTTGTAGAAAAACGAATAGTCAAAGACGAATTAGCTTTACTAAAGGCTGTGCTTCAAGAGTGGATCAACTCATCTGACGTAGACGTTATCATAGCCACTGGAGGCACTGGTGTTACAGGAAGAGACGTGACACCCGAAGCTTTCGAATCTTTATACGAGAAGCCCATTCCCGGCTTTGGAGAACTCTTCCGGTGGTTGAGCTATCAAAATATTAAGACTTCTACTATACAATCTCGAGCAACTGCAGGTGTTGCGAATGGAACTTTTCTTTTTGCTTTACCTGGCTCCACCGGCGCTTGCAAAGATGCATGGGATATGATTATCGTGCACCAGTTGGACAGTAACCATAAACCTTGCAACTTGGTAGAATTAATGCCTCGGTTGATGGAGAAGTAGAGTCCCGCTAATTCAAAATATATTTTTTCTATGAGAAGGTTAGAGTTTTTAGTCGACTCCAATCACCACGCACTCAGGTTGGATGTTTTTCTTTCTGAAAACCAAAACGAATTCAGTCGGTCTCACCTGAAAAAACTAATCGAACAAGGTAATGCATCTGTTAACGATTCTCCAGCACAGTCTAAATATAAGATCAAAACTGGCGACAAAATAATTCTTACTATTTTTCCACCCACCTCTTCAAGGGTAGAAGCTGAGTCCATACCCCTTACAATCATATATGAAGATGAGGCAATGCTAGTGGTAAATAAACCGGCTGGCATGGTAGTCCACCCCGCACCGGGACATACAAAAGGGACTCTGGTTAATGCACTATTAAACCACTGTTCCAATTTACCCGGGATTGGTGGAGTTGAGCGACCGGGTATTGTACACCGCCTCGATAAGGATACCTCAGGCGTTGTACTTATTGCCAAAAATGAGATCGCCCACCGCGTTCTAGCCAATCAATTTAAAGATAGAAAAATTAAAAAAACTTACCTCGCCCTCGTACGCGGCACAATAAAGCCTACTTCTGGAGTTATCGAAACTGCAATAGGAAGGCACAAAACCAATCGAAAGAAAATGACTGCCACCTTAAAAAATGGTCGCCAAGCAGAAACCCGTTACGAAGTAATAGAGACTCTTGGACATTTTTCTTACCTGCGGCTATTTCCTAAAACAGGACGCACTCATCAAATCAGAGTCCATCTAGCTTCAATTCACCATCCTATTCTTGGGGATACGCTATATGGCGGTAAAGTTCTGGCGCCCTACCAAAATATGCCCCGCCAAGCTCTGCATGCCTATAAAATAGAAATTAACCACCCAATACACCAACAACCTTTAATTTTTGAAGCCAAAATTCCTTCAGATATAGAAAACTACCTCTCAGAATATCGTCAAAGTTTCCACCTCAAAAAAATCCATAGCTAAGAAAAAAAATAAGTGCATTGGTACTCTTTAGTTTTGTTGATAGTAAAAATCATCAAAAAGTGGCCAATTAATAAAATACCGCATTGCCTGTGAAAAAAATGTTAATAGAAGCTGCTTTATGTTGGGAAAAAAGACTTCTTAGGTTTTCAAGTTACCCTCAAGTCTTTTCACAAAATAAATAATAACGCATTTATTTTCAAATAATTAAATTAAGAATAAAAGATAATAGATATTACTTCAAAAAACAAATTCTGAAGCGGTTAATCTTTTTTCACAGAGAGAGTTCACTTGGACCAAAACCACAAATTCCCTATTTTTAAAGGTGCTGGATAATAGACAATAAACACTATATTCCTATACCCTTTATCAAAGGCTCTCCAATTAAAAATAAAAAAATAATTCCCCTGTAATGCTTAAATATAGGGGTTTCTAGGTCGCCATTTTTTTGACAACCTGATTCCCCAAGTCTGGTAAAAGAAAAATAATTATTCACTTTGACAAAATCAATTTTCTCAATAAACATGGATGTTTTTACCCTGTGACCTTAAAGCGGGCTCTCCTATCAAGAGATACCAAAATATACAGCCTTAATCACTCTAGCCTTAAGGGTATTAACCCACCCTGAGCTTACAAAAAACAGGTTTTTCACAAACCTGTTGATAAGATAAGAAAAACTCTATGCTTGAATATTTTAACAGCCAAAAAATGGTTTAATTATCCGTCAAAAAATAAGATTAAATATTATCTAATAAAGTGTTGGTAACGCTTGCCAATTTTTTAAGAGTAAAATCCTACGGGATAAGCCTAAGGCTTTAGCCCTTTTATCTCCTTAAATTTTTCTAGATACTTTTGCCCCCCTTAACGCACTACCTAATGCCGCTTTTAAATAACTTCAGAGTAAATATACGGCCCAAGTCGCTTTCAAGGAGAATAAAACTATTTATTATTAACTAATATAATTTTTAATTAACGGGTTAATAACTATCTGTTTTATATATTAAAATCTGATTATCAATAAAGTAAACTATGCTAGGATATAAATAGATTATGTCCAATGAACCTCTGGTATCTAAATTTAACTGGTCTTTATTTTTGGCTATTCTTGCCGTGTCTGTTATCGGCGTGATAACTATAAATAGCGCCAACCATGGCCGAGCGGAGCCATTCTTCCGTGAACTTTATATAAAACAAATTTACTGGGTTCTCTTTGGGTTAGTGGCTATGCTCATAGCTCTAGTAATTGATTACCGCGAACTTAGTCGACATGCTTATTCTATTTACATCATAACCGTCTTGATTCTGATTTACGTGGCAGTATATGGAGACACCGCTTCTGGGGCCAAACGCTGGATCCATATTGGATCATTTAGTCTACAAATTTCAGAGTTTGCCAAAATAGCCTTAATTCTTGCTCTCGCAAAATATTTTGAATCTGGAAAAATTCAAGCCCAATATTTTTTTAAAGACTTGTGGATACCCACCCTATTAACAGCAATTATTTTCATGCTAATAGCTATACAACCTGATCTAGGAACAGCCATTATGGTTTTCTTGATCTTTCTAGTTTTTATTACCGCCATAGAAATCAATGGAGCATTTCTAACAAAATTATTCGGCGCTGGTACTTTTTTAATACCTTCACTTTGGTTTTTTTTGAGAGACTACCAAAAACTGCGTGTAATGACCTTATTCAATCCAGAACTAGACCCACTCGGAGCTGGCTATCACTCTATTCAGTCAAAAATAGCCATCGGTTCTGGAGGTTTTTTGGGTAAAGGCCTTTTCATGGGAACTCAAAGTCGTCTTAACTTTCTTCCTGAAAAACACACAGACTTCATCTTTTCAGTATTCGCTGAAGAAACAGGATTCATTGGGGTAGTAATATTATTGTCGATTTATCTTTTTATCATTCTCAAAGGACTAAATATTGCGTTTCATGCGAGAGACCGATTCGGCCTTTTTCTAGCATTGGGAATCGTTAGTTCAATTTCCTTCTATGCCCTATTTAACCTCGGAATGGTTGTTGGTTTATTCCCAATAACTGGACTCCCTCTTCCTCTGATAAGCTACGGAGGATCATCGCTTGTGACCAATTTCTTCGCCTTCGGACTATTACTCAATGTAGGAATGAGGCGTACGGTTCTTTAAGTTGCCCCTAAAAAGTATATCCTTTGTTTTAAAACTAAATCCGTTGTAGCATATGGGCATCAAACCGTAATAAAACGTTTTCATATCAAATCATAAAAAGGTTTTATATTTCTTAACTATATAAAGGTTTTGGGTATGCAGTCGGAGATATTGGTTAATTCTAATGCGCAAGAAATACGAGTCGCTTTAACTGAAAATAACGAACTTGCTGAGCTTTTCATAGAACATCGAACTAACAAGAGCATAGTAGGTAATATCTATAAAGGGACTGTCACTAAGATTTTACCAGGAATGCAAGTCGCTTTTGTTGACATGGGATTGGATAAGTCTGGATTTCTCTGTGCAAACGATGTTGATATTACAAAAATACCTGAATCTAAAAAAAAAGACTGGCCTGTCAACTATGAAAAAAAACTCACACCTAATCTCGAAGAAAAAAATAGCTATTCTAGGGAACAATCAACTATTGGACAAATCAACCACAAGGTATCAATTCAAGATCTCTTGGAAGAGGGACAGGAAATAATCGTTCAGGTAACAAAAAACCCTCTTGGAACAAAAGGTGCCCGTATTACAAACTATATAGGCCTGCCAGGTCGCTACCTAGTCTACTTACCAGCTGCAAAAGACACTTTTATTTCACGGCGTATTGAAGATGACGTTGAAAGGAATCGATTAAAAACAATTTTCGAAGAAATTGGTAATCCAGATGATGGCTATATCGTTCGTACCGCTGGTCAAGATTGTGAAAAGAGTGACTTTGTTTTAGACCTTTCTTTTCTCTATCGTCTTTGGGACAACTTAAAAAAGAAAGAAAAAGAAACCCTTCCCTGTAGCCTTTTATACGAAGATTTAAATTTAACCTTTCGTTCAATGCGCGACTTATTCACGAGTGATATCAGTCGTGTTGTTGTAGATTCAAAATTGGAATACCAAAGCTGCCTCGAGTTCTGTAAAAATTACCTACCGCATATTTACAATAAAATTGAACTGTATCAAAAGTCACAACCCATCTTCGACCATTTTGGAATAGAAATCGAAATCAATCGTGCATTAGATAGAAAAGTTTGGCTAAAATCCGGTGGATATATTTTAATAGATGAAACAGAAGCGCTCATCGCAATAGATGTGAATACTGGTAAATATGTCGGACACAACGACCCAGAAGAAACTATCCTAAAAACGAACTTAGAAGCAGTAAAGGAGGTTGTTAGCCAATTACGCTTGCGGAATATAGGGGGAATTATCATTGTCGACTTCATTGACATGCTTAAGGAAGAAAATAAAGAAACCGTATGGAATGTCCTTACTCAATCGCTAAAAAGTGATCGATCGCGGACAAAGATTTTAAAAATCTCAGAGCTAGGTCTAGTTGAAATGACTCGCAAACGTGTCCGCGAAAGCTTAGTTCAAACTTTATGCAACACCTGCTCTTATTGCCATGGCAAAGGGCACAACAAATCACCCACAACCATATGCAACGAAATCATAAGATCAGTTCAGCGACTCGATAATTCTAACTATACAAATCGAAAAACAGCTACTATAGAAGTACACCCATCTGTATATGAAGTTTTTCTTAAAGAAGAATGTTATTGTTTGGAACAAACCGAACAAGAATCCAATCTTGATATTAATTTATTAGAAAACCACAAGCTACATCAAGAAAAGTATAATATAACTATTAATCAAATCCCACATATAGAGAAAGGAGCCTAATTATGAAATATATTGGACCAATCCTTATTGTGAGCATCGTTTTAGTAATGAGTGGATGTGGCACTGCGGGAAAAAATTTTAATTCATCTAAGGTCAAGAGTATTGTAAATGGAACCACTACCCAGGCAGATATAAAAAAAATTTTTGGGGAGCCTTTTAAAACAGGCCTCCAGAATGGAAAGATTATCTGGATTTATGAAAACCATCACTACTCTATAATCAATAAAAATACATCAAAGGATCTGATTATCATTTTAAGTCCGGATGGAATAGTAGAATCCCATCAATTCACATCTAACTAACCGGCTTTACAACCTAATCCCGATAATTAGAACTTAATGCTCAACTTTGACACTAGTCAGAATCGTATCTTACATTTATCTTGGCTTGCATTTTTTTTCTCCTTTATCGCCTGGTTTAATATGGCGCCATTTAACACGACACTCATTCGTACAATCGGCCTCAATCAGGAGCAGATAAACATATTAATGCTATGTAATGTTGCCTTGACTATACCCGCACGAATTCTTATTGGAATATGGGTAGACTACTTTGGGCCAAGGAAAGTTTTTAGCGCTCTTTTACTTTTTTCTGCCGGAGTATGTTTTTATTTTGCATCAGGAAAAACATTTGAAGAACTTCTCATAGCCCGTCTGCTAATGGGAATTGTTGGAGCCGGGTTTGTTGTGGGGATTAAAATGATTTCAGAGTGGTTTCCCCCAAAAAAAATGGGCTTAGCTCAAGGAATATATGCGGGATGGGGTAACTTTGGGGCAGCAGCCGCAGTATTTTCTCTCCCAATCGTAGCCTCATTTTTCCCAGAAGGAATCGGCTGGCGCTATGCAGTAATTTTTAGCGGCATTCTTTGTGCGATTTGGAGCATTGTTTATTTCATTTTTGCAAAAGAACTCTCAGAAAAAAATAATATCTTTCAGGTTGGATTTGAGCACAATATAGAAGTAACAACAAAAAAGGATATGGTCCTTCAAGTATTATTTTTGGTACCCATTTATGGGGCCATAGTCACTCTCGTCTGGAAACTTTCAGGTCACCCTTTACAACTCCTATCTTCTTCTACCTTTTACATACTTCTTACAGGAACTATAATTCTTTATATCTTAAACGTGATACAATCCATCCGCTCGAACCTACCAAAACTTAATGAGGAAATTTCACCAGAAAAAAAATATGCATTCAAGCAAATTGTTATCCTTAGTATGGTCTATGCATTAACATTTGGATCTGAACTAGCAGTCCTTTCAATGTTCCCGCAGTTTCTAGAGTCCACATTTCAACTATCAGTGACCACAGCTGGCATAATTGGATCAAGCTTTGCTTTAATGAACTTAGTAAGTCGTCCAGCTGGAGGCTGGGTTTCAGATCTAATGGAAAAAAATAAAACATTAGCACTGCTAGTAATAGGTGCCATGGTTGGTTATATAACAATGAGCCAAATTACTTCCTCTTGGCCTCTTTGGACAGTAATAATGGTGGCTCTGGGCTGTTCTACATGTCTTCAAGCCGGCAATGGAGCCTGCTTTGCAGCTATACCACTCATTCGTAAAGATTTAACAGGAAAGTTAGCTGGTTTAGCAGGAGCATATGGTAACGTTGGCGCCGTTTTTTTCCTGACAGTGTTAAGCTTTACGGGTCCCGAAAAATTTTTTAGTATTGCAGCTTTTTATGCCGCAGTTGTTTTAATTGCACTTATTTTTCTTAATGCGTTTAACAATCTTCACAAATCATTTCAAATAAACTAAAACTATGGGATTTACTTGTGGCCTTGTAGGCCTACCTAACGTTGGAAAATCGACTTTATTTGGCGCACTAACAAGAACCAAAGCCCAATCCGGGAATTATGCTTTCACAACCATCGAACCAAATAGCGGTATTGTTCATGTCCTAGACCCACGACTTGAAACCATTTCTCAATATATAAAAGCCGATAAGATTGTCCCTACAACTATTAAGTTTGTAGATATCGCTGGGCTAATTAAGGGGGCTTCAAAAGGAGAAGGCTTAGGTAACAAGTTTCTTGGTCACATCCGGGAAGTCGATGCCATTGCCCATGTGGTAAGATGTTTCGAAGATAGCAATGTGCCTCATGTTGCTGACACTATTGATCCAGCGGATGACATTGATACTATAAATATGGAGTTAATGATCGCTGACGCGGAAACTCTTGCTCGTCGTAAAGCAAAAATTGAAAAACTCGCAAAGTCTGGCAACAAAGAAGCTCTCATGCACCTTAGTGTAATTGAAAAGGTCATGATAAATATAAATAACAACTTTCCTGCGCGCACCATTACAGGTTTTTCAGAAGAAGAACAAAGCTTTCTTAACAGCTTAACTCTCCTTAGTTCCAAGCCTGTTCTTTATATATGCAACGTCATGGATCCAAACGATACAGATAGCACCCTAGTACAAAAAGTAAAAAAAATAGCTGAAGCTGATGGCTCGTCAACCGTCGCACTCGCTGGTAAAATTGAAGGTGAAATTATGGAAATTGAAGATGCTGAAGAACGGCAAATGTTTATGGATGAAATGGGGTTAAAGGAAACCGGTCTCGACCGGATGATCATTGCCGGTTATAGATTACTACAGCTTGTCACTTTTTTTACTGCTGGCGGCAAAGAAAATCGTGCGTGGACCATTAATAAAAATTCAACCGCACCACAAGCTGCAGGAGCAATTCATACCGACTTTGAGAAGGGGTTTATTCGCGCAGAAGTATATGGCCTTGACGACCTTATACAACATAAAAACGAATCTTTGATCAAAGAAGCAGGGAAATTAAGAGTCGAAGGAAAAGATTATGTTGTACAAGATGGGGATATTGTTCACTTTCGATTCAACGTCTAAATGCAACCAATGTTTCTCCCTTAAAAATTTTGAAAAAAATTTAACAAAGGAAATTCTATGCAAACTAGCTATCTAAAATTATAAGTACACTACCTTTCCGCCGATGACTGCAAATCAAGAATTTTTAGCTCTAGCTTGTTCCTCCCGCCCCAATCGTTAACCTGTAATTCACATGCAAGGTCTACCTTATCTAATTTCTCTACAATAGAAGAAAATTCTTTCGCAAGGTTGAATCCCACTGCATCAATTCTCGCGCCACCCTGAACAGCCTGAAAACGAACATGAGATTCTTCACGTCCAATGATCTTTAATCCATAAACACTAACGCCCTGAATAAGAAAAACAGGTGACGGATTTTCAGCTCCAAAAGGTTCTAGAAGAGTGATCTGTTCATTCAATAGTGCATCGATCTCATAAATTTTTAGTAATCCATCTATAAATAATTCTGGAACTAAATTTTCATCACACAAAATTTTTTCTCCAACTCTATTCATTGCATTACGAAATGAATCTAAGTTATGTTCATTTATAGTAAGCCCTGCAGCATAGGCATGACCTCCGAATTGAATCAAATGACTGGAGCACTCGGTGAAAGCGCGATGAAGATTGAAATGAGGAATGCTTCTTCCGGAACCTCTCCCAATACTATTTTCCAATGCAATTAAAACAACTGGACGAAAGTCCTTTTCTACGATCCGAGACGCTACTATCCCAATTACACCGCTATGAAAATTCTCTGAGGCTAGGATAATTACCCGGTCTTCCTCTAAATTGACCTCACGGTCAATTAGATATTCTGCTTCATCATTAACTAGTTTCTGAATATCTTTTCGCTCTTGATTTATAGCATTAAGTTCTTTAGCCAGTTCCTTCGCTTCTTTTAGATCTGCTGATGTGAGTAAGTGAAATCCATTATCTGCTTTTCCTAGTCGGCCTGCTGCATTCAGTCGTGGGCCAAGAGCAAACCCTACTGAGCGAGCGTTTACCCTGCCATCTAAATCAGATACAGCTTTTAGTGCGACTAACCCTGCCTTATCTGTTGTCGCTAAAACATCAAGCCCATGCCGTACCAAAGTATGATTTTCTCCTGTAAGTGGAGCAACGTCTGCTATCGTACCCAAGGCAACCAAGTCTAAGTGACGCTTCATGTTTGGTAATCGCTTTTTGCTCCACCCCACCTTATCATGCAATGCTGTTCGTACAGCTAGAGCTAACTTAAAAGCTAAGCCTACCCCACTAAGAAACCTGTAAGGATAATCACAATTCAATTGGTGTGGATTAAGCACAGCCACCGCTTTAGGCAAGCCCTCACTTCCCACTTGATGATGGTCAGTTATGATCACATCTAATCCTAAAGACCGAGCTAAGTCAACCTCACTGACTGCTGTTATTCCGCAGTCTGCTGTAATCATAAGTGAAGCTCCTTCTTTTCTTATTGACTTGACTGCGTCTTCATTCAATCCATATCCTTCTTTCATGCGCTCTGGTAAATAATATCCAACCTTAATACCTATATCGCTAAAAAAATGAGTGAGAAATGCAGCCGAAGTCACACCATCAACGTCATAATCACAAAATAATCGAATTGATTCTTTATTTTTAATTGCCATTAAAATGCGGTCAACCGCAAGCCCCATCCCACTCATAAGAAAAGGGTCGTGCAAAGATGTGAGTTCTGCTTTCACAAATATGTCGGCTTCATCCACCCCTTCAATTTTTCGATTGACCAACAAACCCGCAACAACTGGTAAAAGATTAAGTGTCGACTCTATTTTAGCCGCCAACTCTAAGTTTGGACTGCGCAATATCCACCGTTTATTTAAAAGAGAGTACATAAAATTTTAAAAAATGTTTTTTCTAAAATAAATCTCAACTGAAATACTGCTAGACAGTATAAATAAATCAAAAAAGTATTGTGGATGAACAATCTTTATCATTTAACTTTTAAATAAATTCACTCACACCTTTGAAGGTACGACGATGAATAGGACAGGGTCCATATTTTCTTATTAGGTCACGGTGAAGGCGTGTACCATAACCCTTATGTTTATTAAAAGCATACCGAGGAAATTTTTCGTGGTACCGCTCCATAATTTTATCCCGAGTAACTTTTGCCATGATTGACGCAGCAGCAATAGACTGGCTAAGAGAATCCCCCTTTATAATTGTCAACTGCTTAATAGCTGTTTCTATTTTTTGATTCCCATCAATTAGTAAAAGATTTGGCTTCCTGGATAAACCTTCTACGGCATGTTTCATGGCAAGCAAGGAGGCCTGCAGAATATTAATCTTATCAATTTTTTCGACATCGACAATTCCAATACCGTAGCTTAATGCCTGTTTCTTAATAATAAGGAAAAATTTTTCTCGTGCTTGAGATGAAAGTTTTTTTGAATCATTAATGCCATTAAAATAAGACTCCGATACTAGCAATACAGCGGCAGCCACTACAGGCCCAGCCAGCGGGCCCCGCCCTGCTTCGTCTACACCAGCAACATATTGATATCCCTTCGCCCTAGCGGCAGTTTCGTATTCAAGCATATACTTTTCCTTTGATAAAATAATCTGCCATCATATGTCTACAGAGGCAATCAAATTATATGCATGAACAATCAAATTTTCATATAACATTATCTAACCTTGCATATAGTTCTCTATCAAATATATAATTGAGCCATGCGCACCTATCGAAAGTTTCTTACATTTTTTTTTCTCGTAACCATTGCGGCTTGTGTTACCACACCGATTTCTAATAAATCCGCCTTTATTATGATACCCATCCAGCAAGAAATCTCTTTAGGAAAACAAGCCTACAACCAAATTCTCCAAGAGGAAGAAGATTCGAGTGATCGAGAAACTACTAATCTTGTCAAGCAAATTGGTCTACGAATTTCCAAAGTAAGCGCTATGCCGAACTTAAACTGGGAGTTTCATCTTATTGAATCAGAACAACAAAATGCATTTGCTCTTCCAGGTGGTAAGGTTGCAGTATACACAGGTCTTCTGCCAGTGGCGATGAACGAAGCGGGGTTAGCTACTGTGATGAGTCATGAAATCGCGCATGTTATTGCCCGGCACGGAGCACAACGAATGTCTAGGCAATTGCTCCTAACAGCAGGTTTAATGGCAACATCAATTAGCCTTAAGAATACAAGACAAAAAAAGATGATCATGGCAGCGCTAGGAGTAGGTATCGTCTATGGGCTCTCCCTACCCTTCAGCCGTTCGAACGAAGCTGAAGCAGACCAAATAGGTCTTACATATATGGCTAGAGCTGGGTACGATCCAAACGAAGCTGTTCGCTTCTGGAAACGCTTTGCAGACGTCAAAGGTGGCAAAAAAGCCCCAGAATTTCTTTCAACTCACCCTGCAGATCAAACACGTATTGCTTTGATAAATAGATATTTGACTCGAGCACGGATTGACTACAATGCTCTAAAGGTAAGGCACGGATTGGGTGAAACTATTCGTTTCGAAAAAACAGAGCTCAATCCAAATAAAAAAGAAGCCACCCCTAGAGCTTTTAAACCCATTCCTGGAATATCAGTCGAAACGCTAAGGTAATTTGGCGAGGATTTTTTATGTCAAAGAATTATTTCTCAGAAATATCTTTAAAATTAAATAATAGGCAAACCTCCTCCTTGAAATAGTAAAATTCAATAGGACGTTGGTCTAATTTTGACATTACATTAAAACAATATTTCTTCGGAATTTTAAATTAGTGCCCATTTGCAAAAATTACAATTAGGCTTTTTTCTTTAAGGCCTTTTTTATCTTTTTCTTTTTGGTTGGATCAAGTTTTGGCTTAAGCTCCTTTAGTCTAGCCGCTTTACCGCTAAGCTCCCTCAAATAATATAGTTTAGCTTGGCGGACCTTAGCTCGTCTAACAATTTCAGTTTTTTCTAATCGCGGTGAATGAAGTGGTAGAATTCTTTCGACTCCAACACCAAACGAAACCTTACGCAGGGTAACGGTTTCTCGAGCTCCTCCTCCATGCAAACGAATGGCAACCCCTTCAAAAACCTGAATACGCTCTTTTTCACCTTCAACGATACGAATATGAGCTCTCACCGTATCTCCAACGCGAATCTGAGGAGCTTCTTTTTTTAATTCCCCCACTTCAATTCTATCAATCAAATTCATTAACTTCTCCTTTGTTTGTATCGTTCACCTACTAGTAATCACACAATATTTTAGGTGCGTTTTATCTCGCTATCAAGCGATCTAAGATAATCGCAATCGCAGCACGCACCGGAAGATGATTGTAGTCTCCAACACCCTCAACTGAATCTAAAATATAATCAGCATCCTTAAGAATCATTTTTTCAAGTCCCCAGCCTGTTCCAAATAAAAGAAGAATGGGATCACCTTTTCTTATCTCTTTTCGTAAGTACTGAAAGTCAACACTTTTAGAAATTTTTTTTGCACAAGTGGCTACTACAACTGGTTTTTTCCCATACTGCTCCGTAAGAGCTCGAACTGTTTCTGAAATATTATTCTTTACCCTCGTTTCAAGCAGAGCTTCTTTCCGGGTGGGGTTATATTCTGCACCATAGCCCGTCATCCAATGCTCAATCAAACGTTCAACCAGTTCCCGTTGTTTTTTTAGAGGGGTTACCACAAAAAAACTACTAACAGCATAAGTTTTTGCTACTCGGGAAATATCATGTATATCTAGCGTGGTCACTGACGAAGTGACAACTTCACCAACTTTGTTGTAAACAGGGTAATGAATTAAAGCTACATGAACTTCAATCTTTATTGAATCCGCCAAATCAAACCTTATTTTTTTGATTCTTTGTTCTCGATTTTCGCTTGGGTTTAATCAGTTTGCCTTGCTTTTTTACTCAACAGATCCGGTCTAATTTCTTTTGTTTTTTTTAATGACTCTTTAAGTTGCCAATCTTGAATTTTTTTATGATGACCTGAAAGCAAAACTTCAGGAACCTTTAACCCTCGAAATTCACGTGGCCTTGTGAACTGCGGGTACTCCAACCGGTTACTTTCAAAAGACTCCTCAAGAAGCGAAGACTCATCTCCTATCACATTCGGAATAAGTCTTGAGATGGATTCAATCAAAACCATAGCAGGAATTTCTCCGCCTGCCATTACATAATCTCCAATAGAAATAGTATCATCTATAAAATTCAAAACTCGCTCGTCAACACCCTCGTAACGTCCACATACGAAAATTAAATTTTCTTCCCGAGAGAGTTCCCATGCCATTTTCTGATTAAAAACCTTACCTCTCGGGGAAAGTAAAATAGAACGCGCACTCGGCTTGGTTTCCTTGACAGCTTCAATCGCCCTAACTATTGGATCAACATTCATGATCAATCCAACCCCACCACCAAAAGGGTAATCATCTGTCTTTCGGTGTTTATCAACCGTGTACTTACGCAAATCGTGGAGGTTTATATTCAATAACCCCTGATCCTGGGCTCGTTTAAGTATACTCTCTGCAAAAGGAGACTTAAACATTTCCGAGAATATCGTAATAATATCAAACTGGTGTGTCTTCAAGCAACCCCTCCAACGGATGAAAAACTAATTTTCCTGCCTCTAGGTCTATTGTTTTGACTACAGAATCAATCACCGGAAGCAATAACTCCCTTTCTCCGTCACGAACAACATACACATCGTTACTTCCTGTACGAATAATTTCCTCCACATTCCCATAAAAGCAGCCACCTTCGTCATAAACCTTTAAGCCTTCAACCTGAAACCAGTAATACTCATTCTCTGGCAAATCTGGGAATTGATCTCGAGGAATATAAAGAGTATGACCTGAAAGTTTACTCGCAGCTTCAATATCATCTATTTCTTTAAACTTTATAATAAAAGGTCGATCTTTACCACGAATGGACTGAACATTATAATCTAAGTAGTCCTCTAACGGGTTTTCAAAACCTAACCGAACTTGCTTTACTTTAACAACCCATGTTTCATCCATCGAAGGATGAAACTTCAACTCTCCTTTAAGACCATGAGTCTTAGTAATTTTCCCAATAGATATCCAATCCATCTCTATTCAATAATTTCTAAAACTGCTCTTTTTTTAAGCTTAGTAGCACTAGCATTGAGGATCGACCGCATAGCGTAGGCCGTTTTTCCCTGCTTGCCTATGACCTTTCCTAGGTCACCTTTGGCAACTCTAAGCTCAAAAATCGTAGTAACGTCTCCCTCAACTTCCCTAACTTCTACTTCGTCTGGCTTGTCTACTAAGGCCCTAGCCATTGTCAAAATAAGCTCTTTCATCACACCCCCATTGCGCGTTAAAACACAACATTGTGCAGAACTCGATAATCAATGTCACACCTTCACATACGAACTTGAAATAAAAAATTAACTTTCCTTCACGTTCACATTGCCGGTAGGCTTTAAAGGTAGTGCCCTATTCAACTCCCGCTTTCTTTAAAAGCGAAGCCACTGTTTCGCTTGGCTTAGCACCCTTCTTGATCCAGGAAGCTACCTTCTCAGCATCAATTTTGATATTACTTTCAGATTTTAATGGATCATAAGTTCCAAGCATTTCCAGAAACTTGCCATCCCTAGGGCTACGAGAATCCGCTGCCACAATTCGATAAAATGGTTTTTTGTTCGATCCGCGTCTTGTCATCCTTAATACAACTGCCAAAATATTTCCTCCTTAAACTTACAGGTTGTTAATGTATAATATATTTTTTTGGTATTTAAATTATATACTATCCAAAGCGATTCATACCATGCCCACCCATCATTGAACCAAGATCAAACCCCGCACGGCCCTTCCCTGAGGACATTTTTTTCATCATCTTTTGCATTTGCACAAACTGCTTAAGCAATTTATTTACGTCATTGACAGTGGTACCACTACCCAAAGCAATCCGGCGCTTTCTACTAGAGTTGACGATATTGTGTTTGTTTCGCTCAAAAGGTGTCATCGAGTTGATGATCGCCTCAACCTTAACAAAGGCTCTCTCATCCACACTTAGTCCTTTTAATTTATTCGCACCGGGGATCATTCCGATCAACTGTTGAACAGATCCCATTTTTTGTATCTGCTTAAGTTGATCTTTAAAGTCATCCAAAGTAAAAGCATTTTTCTTGATTTTTTTTTCAAGTTTTGCTTGTTCTTCAAGATCATATGCAGTTTCAGCTTTTTCAATCAAGGACATCACATCGCCCATACCAAGTAAGCGTGAAACTATCCTCTCAGCATGAAAAGGTTCCAACGCATCAAGCTTTTCACCTGTACCAATAAAGCAAACTGGCTTTCCTCCCGTCACACTATTAATAGAAAGAGCCGCACCACCACGAGCGTCACCATCCATTTTTGTGAGAATTACACCATCGATGCCAATTGCGTCATTGAAAGTGCGAGCTACTTCTGCCGCTTGCTGACCCATCATCGCATCAACAACAAATAACGACTGGTGGGGCTGAACCTTTTCCTTAATGGCTTTGAGCTCACTCATCAACTCTTCATCAACCTGAAGTCGCCCCGCGGTGTCAAGGATAACCACATGAATCATTTTCTCCAAAGCTACTTCAAGAGCTTTCTGACAAATTTTGACCGGGTTTGTCTCACCTTCTGCTTGAAAGACTTCAACATCAAGGTCTCGACCAATTAGGTTCAACTGCTCAACTGCTGCTGGGCGATATACATCAGCAGGAACTAGCAGGCAGTTTTTCCCCTTATCCTTAAACCTCTTTGCCAACTTACCTGCAGTAGTAGTCTTACCTGCGCCCTGAAGCCCCGCCATCAAAAAAATTGTTGGCAGGCTCGATGCAAGTCCTAATTCCTTAAATTCACCACCCAATAAAGATATCAACTCATCATTGACAATCTTAACCATCTGATGTCCGGGTGTCAGGCTCTTCAAAACTTCCTGCCCAATTCCCTTTTCTCTAACATCCTTAAGAAAAGGCTTTATAGCTGATAAACTTACATCTGCCTCAATCATTGCGGTCCTGATCTCACCCAAAGCCTCATCAACATCAGCTTCTTTGAGAACACCACGACCTTTTAGTTTCTTGTAGATTGTCCCCAGTCGATCTGACAGGTTTTCAAACATTCAAAGCTCCTAAAACTCTTTTATTGGAAGAGGTTTATGATATTCTGTAAATGGTTCAGTATATAATACCATCAGTCAAAGTCAACCTGAAATACTTCTCTCAATTCCCCCAAAAGCCATTGTTTTATTTAGTGGTGGGCTTGATTCTACTATCACACTAGCCATTGCAAAAAGTGCGCGGGAACCTCTTTGTCATAAGTTTTAATTATGTGCAACGACTCAAAGTTAAAATTGCGAAGTATATTATTTAGCAAACTGTAATACCTGAATAATTTTTTTTTAGATATTTTCGTAAAAATTTATAAACAGTCATGATAAAATCAAAGCTTTATCATCTGGTTGGAATCATCCAGATTAATACCATCAATATTTTTCCTTAAAGGTTTGTATTTATACAGATGTTGAATTTAACTAAAATTAAAACTTACCTAACTTTCGATGATGTCCTCTTGCTTCCTGGTCATTCAAAAGTATTACCTACTGAAGTAAGCTTAAAGACAAAACTTACACGAAAAATATCTATAAATTGTCCACTAATCAGCGCGCCTATGGATACTGTCACTGAAGCCAACTTAGCAATCGCACTAGCTCAAGAAGGTGGGATAGGTATCATCCATCGAAACTTGCCACCAGAGAGACAACGTAAAATGGTCGATCAAGTTAAACGTTCCGTGAGCGCAATGATTCCAGATCCCATTACAATGGACCCGGACCAATCATTGTCAACAGCACTTCGTCTGATGGAAAAATATCACATCACTGGTATTCCTATAACAAAAAAAAATAAATTGGTTGGCATCCTTACCAACAGAGATCTACGAACCGCTCAAAAGCATTCGACTCCCATCCGCGACCTAATGACTACATCAAACCTAGTCACTCTCCCAGAAGGTAGCTCTCTCAAAAAAGCAAAGAAGCTGCTCAACGATAACCGCATAGAAAAACTACCCATAATTGATAAAAAAGGGCACCTACGAGGCCTCATTACACTCAAAGATGTTGAAAAATACGCTCAGTACCCAAACGCAACTAAGGATACTAAAGGACGCCTTATGGTTGGTGCGGCACTCGGCGTAGCACAAAATCGCATGGAACATATTGAAGATTTAATGCGAGTAGGACTTGATGTTTTAGTGATAGATAGCGCTCACGGCCATTCTGAAAAAGTTTTAAAAACCATCCGAGAAATAAAGAAAACGTTCCCAAAAATTCAGATTATTGGCGGAAATGTCGCAACTGCCGAAGGTACTCGCGACTTAATCAAAGCGGGAGTAGATGCAGTTAAGGTTGGCGTAGGACCTGGGTCCATTTGTACTACAAGGGTCGTTACCGGCGTTGGAGTTCCCCAGATCACCGCTATTTCAGAATGTGTGAAAATAGCATCAAAGGAAAATATTCCTATCATTTCCGACGGAGGGATAAAATTGTCCGGAGACATAACCAAAGCTATCGCAGCTGGAGCGCATACAGTCATGATAGGCTCTTTATTTGCTGGGACCGAAGAAAGCCCTGGTGAAAAAATTCTCTACCAAGGTAGAAGCTATAAAGAATATAGAGGAATGGGATCTATCGCAGCTATGAGCCAAGGGTCTAGTGACCGTTATTTTCAAGAACTAGAACTTTCAGACAGCAAACTAGTCCCAGAGGGAGTTGAAGCCCGAATCCCTTATCGAGGAGGGCTTGCCTTTACGGTTCATCAAATGCTAGGAGGAATCCGAGCAGGAATGGGTTATTGTGGAACAAAAAACATAGAAGAATTGAGAAAAAATTCAACTTTCATTAAAATCACCTCTGCCGGCCTACGTGAAAGCCATGTTCATGACGTGGTAGTTACGAAAGAAGCTCCTAACTACAACGTTGAATAGATAGGCGCGGTCTATAACTGTCAAGAAAAGTTCAATTCAATGCCACAAGATTCTCAAAAAATTTCTTCCGCCACACTCCATGAGCATCAAATTCTTATTCTTGATTTTGGATCTCAGTACACTCAGAACATTGCCAGAAAAATTCGTGAGGCCCAAGTTTTTTGCGAAATTTATCCCTATACCAAATCGATCCAACAAATTAGAACTCTGCGCCCAAAAGGAATAATACTGTCTGGCGGTCCAGCTAGCGTTCTCGAAAAAAATGCAACCCTTTGCGATAAAAAATTGTTCGAGTTAGGTATACCCATATTAGGAATTTGCTATGGAATGCAATTGATAGCCCATATGCTAGATGGAAAAGTATCAACTGCGGAAGATAGAGAGTACGGACGTGCTCAGCTTAAAATTAAACAATTTTCACATTTACTCAAAGAGGTGAAAAATAATTCTACGATCTGGATGAGTCATGGGGACCTCATCGAAAAACTCCCAGCAGGATTTAAATGTACTGCATTTACAGATAATTCACCTATCGCTGCAATAGAAAATTCAATAAAAAAAATATACGGTCTACAGTTTCACCCTGAAGTGGCTCACACAATAGATGGGACAACACTGCTTAGTAATTTTATTTTTGATATTTGTAAATGTAACAATAACTGGAAGGTCGGTTCTCTTGCTGAGTATTCGATCAAAAACATAAAAACACAAGTGAAAGATGGACATGTTTTATGTGGTCTAAGTGGCGGCGTTGATTCATCCGTTGTTGCTATGTTAATTCATAAAGCCATAGGAGATCGACTAACATGCATTTTTGTAGACAATGGTTTACTTAGAACTGACGAACGTCAAAAGGTGGAACTTGCTTTCCGTGACAACTTTCATATTAACCTCGACGTTGTGGATGCCTCTGATCGTTTTCTAAAAAAACTTCAAGGAATAAGCGACCCTGAAAAAAAACGTAAGATCATAGGTAACACCTTTATCGAAGTTTTTGAAGAAGAAGCTAAACGACTTGGAAATTTCGAGTACTTGGCTCAGGGTACATTATATCCGGATATAATCGAATCAGTTTCCTTTAAAGGTGGGCCATCAGTTGTAATTAAATCGCATCATAATGTAGGTGGACTTCCTGAAAAAATGCAGCTCAAACTTGTTGAACCACTTCGCGAACTGTTTAAGGATGAAGTGAGGAAACTAGGACATGAAATTGGCTTGCCTGATGCAATGATCCAACGTCAACCTTTTCCTGGCCCCGGGCTAGCAATTCGTATTCTCGGCAACATAACTAAGGATCGTTTAGAAATTCTACGAGAAGCAGACAAAATTGTCCTCGAAGAAATTAAAAAGTCGGGCCTTTACAACGAAATTTGGCAAGCGTTTGCGGTTTTACTTCCGGTTAAGACGGTAGGAGTTATGGGAGATGCCCGCACCTACGAAAATGTTGTTGCCGTCCGAGCAGTCACTAGTACCGACGGAATGACCGCAGACTGGGCACATCTTCCCTACGAAATACTCGCACAATTCTCAAACCGAATCATCAACGAAGTTAAGGGAGTCAATCGAGTTGTTTACGATATTAGCTCCAAACCACCTGGGACTATTGAATGGGAGTAATTCTTACACCATTCAAATCTCTGTAA